>JBEHXR010000182.1:0-7643 GCA_048498595.1 Bacteroidota bacterium | reverse complement strand
GCAATCAATCGTTTTGTTCCGGCGGTATAATGATTATTCTCATCACCATAAGCAAATAAATGCCGTTTATCATAACAACCATACTCATCATTTGGTAACATCCATATCAAACGATTGTAAAAAACCTCATCCCCCGCCTTCTCCAAAGGAGAAGGAGCTTTAATCATCAAACTTCCTGTAAGAATAATTTTTTTTGACGAAGCAATTTTTTTCATCCATGTGATCGTTTCTCCGTCCATTGTTTCAGCAAATTTTTCCGGTTGCATGCTAAAGCCTGTTGAAAACATTTCAGGCAGAATTACGATCTCCGTTTTTTCTTTTATTGAAGTAATTTTTTCTTCCAGCATTTGCCTGTTAGCATCTGCATCCTGCCAAAATAATTTTGTTTGAATTAATGTACACGTAAGTGTTGGCATAATCTTATCCTTTAAACTTTGCGGCAGGCAATCCTTTATAACCACAATCTTTTAATACAAATAAACTTCCTGCGAGCGGCTGTTGTTTTAAAGCTTCTTCATTCATTCCTTTGCTTGCTGTTGTGATATATAGATCATTTAATTCTGGTCCACCAAAAGTGCAACACGAAACATTTTCAACAGGCAATTCAATTTGTTTCAAAAATTCACCTGTTTCAGGATTATATCTTGCCACACGCCAGCCACTGTAAAATGCAATCCAAAGCATGCCTTCTTCATCAATCGTCATTCCATCAGCATAACCTTTTTCGTGCGTTAAATCAACCGCAACTCTTTGATTGTTTATTTCTCCATTTTCAATATTATAATCAAAAGCAAAAACATAATTTGTTGGTGTGTTGATGTAATACATTATTGTATTATCTGCATTCCATGCAATGCCGTTTGAAATACTTACGTTTTCGATTTTCTTTTTTACAGATAGATCTGTTTCCATTACAAACAGGTTGCCTTTATTTTCTTCTTCGGATAATGCCATCGTTCCCACCCAAAATCTTCCGGCGGCATCACACTTGCCATCATTAAATCTTATTGATGGATCGTCTTGCGGATTTGTAATATGTTCCACTTTTTTATTTTCTATATCAATAAATGCAATGCCATGTTGCAAGCCTGCAATCAATCCGCCTTTCTCGCGAAACGCAATGCTGCCAACCATTTCACCCACATTAAAACTAGTATGTTTTTGTTGATTGATGCTGTAGCTGTGAATAAGATTTTGCGTTATATCAAGCCAAAAAATTGTTTGCATGCCTTCATTCCAAACAGGTCCTTCGCCGAGTTGACATTTATGTTCTAAAACAGTTTGAAGGTTTGAATTTGTTTCCATAGTTTTTATTTTAATAAGGCGAAGGACTAACAGATGTCCATCCGCCATCGATGATTAAACTTTGTCCTGTAATATGTCTTGATGCAGGCGAAACCATAAACAACGCTGCGTTTGCAATATCATCAACTGTTGCCGGTTTGCCCATCGGCGTAATATTACTCCATGTTTTGATATAGTTTTCATCTTCGGTTGTGCGCTCGGTAATGGTTGCACCTGGCGCAATTGCATTAATAGAAATGTTGTATGGCGATAATTCAACCACCAAAGTTTTTGCAAGCATTTCAAGCGCGGCTTTTGTAATGCCATACGCCGCCAAATTTTTATGGGCCTGGTGACCTGTTACGGATGACATCAATAAAATACTTCCGCCGCTTTGTTGTTGCCGCATTTGTTTTGCTGCAGCCTGTGTAAGAAAAAAACTTCCGCCAATATTTAAATTCATTACGCTTTGCAATGCTTCGGATTTATATTCAAAAAAGTCGCCAAATAAAGTAATGCCGGCATTTGCAATGGTGATGGTTAATTTACCAAACTGTTTTACGGCTTCATTCACCATTTGATTGATAAATAAAATATTTGAAGCATCACCCGGCATTGCAACACAATTCCCTTGTTGTGAAATCTTTTCTGCTGCATTATTTGCAAGTGATTCATCAATATCATTCAATAAAACAGAGGCACCATTCATGCACAATTGCTTTGCAATTTCAAAGCCAATACCCACACCTGCGCCGGTTATAATAGCAACTTCGTTAGAAAAACTTTTTAAATTCATTTTAATCGCAATAAAAATATTATGCCTTGCGCATTTATTCAATTTAAATTTTCAGAATCTCACAAAAGCATAACAAAATTCCATTTAAGAGATATTAACATCTTTCAAAAGTAGTTTTGCGTAAGTTATCCTGATTTATAAAAACAATTTATATAACAATGAAATTTCTGAACATATTCTTATTTTCTGCAGTTGCTTTTTGTGCATGCGCACAAAAAAATAATGTTGTAGCAACGAAACATCCTTCTGCATCCGAATTAAAAAATTATAGCGTTGCCACTTTTGCTGCCGGTTGCTTCTGGCATGAAGAAGCTTTATTTGAAAGTGTGAAAGGCGTAAAGGAAGCAATTTCCGGTTATGCAGGCGGAACTACATCCAGCCCAACTTATGAGGATGTTGAAACGGGACAAACTGGGCACGCAGAAAGTGTGGATGTGTATTATGATCCCAACGAAGTGAGTTATGCAACTTTGGTAAAAGTATTTTTTGCAGGACAAGATCCAACACAAGTGAACGGGCAAGGTCCTGATCATGGAACGCAATATCGCTCCATTGCTTTTTACAGAAACGATGCAGAAAAACAAGCCATCGAAAATGAAATGAAAACGATTGCAGGAAAATATAATAAACCTATAGCTACGCAAGTAGTGCCGTTTAAAAAGTTTTGGCAGGCTGAAGATTATCATCAAAATTATATTGAACATAATCCCAACAGCAGTTATGTGCAATATGTTTCAATACCTGAAATAAAAGAATTTCAAAAACAATATCCGCAGTTGGTTAAGCCGGATCATTTTTATTAATGAAATTTATTTCATTCGCTCTTTTATAAACGGAATTGCTTTTGAATAGGCATCTTCCGTTGCTTCTTTATTGTATTTTGGATTGCTTGGATTTGCAAATGCATGTACGGCATCATATTCATAAGTAGTAACATTTTTACCTGCAGCTTTCATATTTTCTTTAAACTGGTCAACCACTTTTGGTGTTATCCATCCATCTTTCTCTGCGAAGAAACCAATCACATCACAGTTCAACGTTTTTAATTTGTTTACATCTTGTTCGGGCATTCCATAAAACATTACACAACCAACAGCTTGCTTGCCGCCTAACAAAGCTGTTTGCAAACTCCAGCCACCACCAAAGCACCAGCCAATAGTAAATACTTTTGCATTTGCACCTGCATAAGCATAAGCGCCTTTAATAATATTCACCGCTCTTTCTGTTTTTACACTTTGCATCAGCTTGCCTGCTTCATCCGGTGTTGTTGCAACCTTGTTATCATACAAATCAATTGCAATAGCATTTATGCCAAGTTCGTTGCTGAGTTTTTCTGTTTCCTGTTTTATGTAATCATTCAAACCCCAGTATTCATGTATCACAAACAAATAATAATTCGTTGGCTTTTGCGCTTTCACCAACCAGCCATGTGCATCGGTTCCGTCCGCAGCTTTGAATGTAATGTCTGAACCATTTGCGCTGTGATAAGTAAAAGGCAGCGGAGCATCATGGCTCATTAAAAATTTTTTATCGCTTGCAAACTTTGCAAATTTTTCTGTTGCTGCAACAGGCATGCAACAAGCTGCCATTTTCATTTGTGCAAAAATTGATGCAGCAGAAGTGAGCATAATAAAAAATAAAAAAAGCTTTTTCATAAATTAAACTTTATAGTTTATTGATAATTGTTTTTTAATTATTAAAGGAACAAAGAATTTATATTAGTTCAAACTCCTGGTGTAATGCAGGTATTTCAACATCTGCAAAACCTTTTACCTGGAGCTTTTCCTGGAAGTCTTGCTGCACATTAAATTCTCCATGCACAATAAAAACTTTTTTTACAACTTCTGTTTTTTGACAATCTAAAAAATGAAGTAAATCTTTATAATCACCATGTGCACTCATGCTGCGCATAATTTCTACTTCAGCTTGCACTTTATATTCTTCACCAAAAATTCTTACTTCTTTTACACCATTCATTAATTGTCCGCCGAGAGAATGCGGTTCGCAATAACCAACAATTAAAATGGTGTTCGCGTTATTGTTTATGTTATTTAGAATATGATGTTTAATTCTACCTGCATCTGCCATGCCGCTTGCAGAAATAATAATCATGGGCTCATGTCTTTCATTCAAGCCTTTACTTTCTTCAACTGATTCAATAAATTTTAATTCTTTAAAAGTAAAAGGGTCATTGTCCGACTTTAATAAATTTTGAATACCGATATTGAAATTTTCAGGATGATGTTTTACAACCTCTGTAGCTTCAAGACTTAAAGGACTATCAACAAAAACAGGAATACCATTTAGTTTTCCACTGTTGCTTAATTCATTTAAAAAATATAAAAGCTCCTGCGTTCTGCCTACACTAAAAGCGGGAATAATTAGTTTGCCTTTTTTATGATTGCATGTTTTATCAATCCATTTAAAAAATTCTTCAGGAGTGTTGGCAACATTTTCGTGCAAACTATTTCCATAGGTGCTTTCAATTAAAACATAATCTGCCTGCGGAAAAGTTTTTGGTGATTTGAGTATTACATCAGAATATCTTCCAACATCACCACTAAAAGAAATTTGTGTTGTTGAATTATTTTGTGTGATGCGTACATGCACGGAAGCAGCGCCGGTAATATGACCTGCATCCGCATACAAAACTTCTATGCCTTCTTCAATAGTAATCCACTCATCATAATGAACCAGTGTAAATAACGGAAAAACTTTTTGCACATCATCAGTATCATACAAAACATCATAAGGTTCCAAGCCTTTTTTAATTCTTTTTTTGTTCGTGAATTTTGTATCGTCTCTTTGAATTTCGGCACTGTCCATCAATAAAATTTTGGCAAGATCTGCAGTTGCCGGCGTACAAAAAATCTTTCCTGCAAAACCTTCTTTCACCAATTTTGGAATTAACCCGCAATGATCAATATGCGCGTGCGAAAGCAATAAATAATTTACAGTTGAAGCATCGAAACCAAACTTGCTGTTGAGCGGAAAAGTATCTCTGCCCAAACCCTGGAACATGCCGCAATCAAGTAAAATTTTCTTTCCGTCGTTTAGTGTGATGAGGTGTTTTGATCCGGTAACTGTTCTTGCAGCACCGTGAAAAGCAATCTTCATAATGAATGAGTAATGTTTAAAGATAAGTGCTTAGCGAATTGATGATGTACACATTTTTTTGTGTACTAAAAAAAAAGTACCTTAATAGACTAAAATTGCCATTATGAAACAGGTACTCGTTTCCCGAATTTCCATCGTTTTATTGGCGCTCGTTATGGCAGTGTTTGGAGTTTATCATTTTGTGTATCCACAAAATCTTGTAGGGTATGTGCCATCATTTTTACCGGCAGCCGGTAACTTATGGGTTTATATTCCCGGCGCTGCATTTATACTTGCCGCCATTGCGTTTATAACAAACAAAATGGTAAGGGTTGCAGGTTACATGCTGGCTATTCTGTTATTCATTTTTGTGCTTACCATTCACTTGCCCAATTTTATGAATGCAGGCGACCCGGGTGTTCGCCAGCTTTCGTTGGTGAATCTTTTAAAAGACACAGCCATTGCAGCGTTTGCCATGCATATTGCTGCTAATTCCGCTACCTGATTTCTTATTGAGAAGATTGATTTTATTTCTTACAGAAAATCTGCGAGCAATAATGTTTTTGTGTTTTTAAAACTATTGTTTGTAAGCATTGACGAAAATATTTTTTTTATGTTTTAAAAAAATTGCACTCTATATTTGTTGCTCAAAGCAAGCAATGTATAATCCTTCTTCAATGTGTTGTATGTGTTGTAAATCTCTAAACCGGAGAAGGAAATTGTATTGCAATTAATAAAATAAATTAATCAAGAAATATAATAAAAGCCTTCTCCAAATGAGAAGGCTTTTTTGTTTTAAACATTTATCATCAACATAAAAAAATGAGCAGCAACACAACACCAACAAAACAAAATTCTTCAACCGGCAAAATATTTTTTATTGGTTCAGGTCCTGGCAATCCTGATTTAATAACAGTAAAAGGAGCAAGTATTTTATCGCAGGCTGAAGTAATTATTACTGACCGGCTTGCAGGTGATGAAATTATTGAACGCTATGCAAATCCAAATGCAGTTATAATTGATGTAGGAAAACAAGGTGGAAATAAGAAATCATATAAGCAGGAAGATATAAATAAATTGCTTGTACAATTTGCGCAGTTGTATGAAAAAGTTGTACGATTAAAAGGCGGCGACATTGCTTTCTTCTCTAATGTTTATGATGAATTAAAAACTGTTACTGAAAATAAAATTGCTTATGAGATTGTGCCGGGAATCACTGCTGCATCAGGCGCTTCTGCATACAGTGGTGTTCCGCTAACTGCACGCGGTTATTCAAGCGGTGTACAGTTTCTTACTTTTTATAAAGACACAATTATTAGTGATGATGTTTGGAAACAGCTTGCTGTGTTTGAAGAAACATTAGTGTTTTATATGAGCAGTAATAATGTGCTATCCATTGTACAAAAATTATTACACGCGGGCGCTGAAAAAAGTATTCCTTTTATTGTTGTTGAACAGGCAACAACGCCGAATCAAAATGTAAAATCGTTTACACTTGAATCTTTCTTGCAAAATCCTGAGCAAAATTTTACAAGCCCATCAATTGTAATTATGGGTAAGGTTGCTGATTTATATAAAGCGTTTTCGTGGTTTAAAATTGAAGAAAATGCAAACACGAATTTCTTTCGCAGTGTTGAAAAAGAAACAGATTATTTAAAAATAAAATCATTCATACAAAACAAGAATATTGAACATGCTAACCGAGCAAAAACTACAATCATTTAAAACCATTATCCAGGAATCATCAAGAGATGAAATCATTTGGATGAGCGGGTACCTTGCGGGACTCTCAGATAAAAATGTAATTGGTAATGCGCCGCCTGCCGAAGCAATTGCTGCGCAGGAAAAGCTTGTTATTTCTGTTTTGTATGGAACGGAAACCGGCAATTCAAAAAAAGTTTCCGCAAAGCTTGCAGCGGCGCTGAAGAGTAAACAACACAAGGTAACTATAAGTGCGCTTGATCAATATGCCGTTGCTAATCTTGAAAAAGAAAGTCTTGTTTTTATCGTGATGAGTACGCATGGCGATGGTGAGCCGCCGGAAGCTGCAAGAAAATTTTATAATACGCTGCATGAAAAAAAATTAAATCTCGAAAATTTAAAGTATGCAGTGCTTGCGTTGGGTGATAGCTCTTATCCATTGTTTTGTAAAGCAGGCGAAGATGTTGATGCGCGTTTGCAAAGTTTAAACGCACAACAAATTTTACCCTTAGAAAAAGCAGATGCAGATTTTTATGCAGCATCAGAAGTTTGGATTGCGAATGTGCTGGAGAATTTGCCAACAGGTGCAAAAGCAAAGCAACCAATCGCACCAAAACAAAACACAAAAGCAGGCAAGCATTTTTATAAAGGCATTGTAACGAAACACATCAACTTAAATGATAAAGGTTCGGCTAAAGAAACATGGCATATTGAAATAAACAGCAAAGAAGGAATTTATTATTTACCCGGTGATTCTTTAGGAATT
>JBEHXR010000181.1:0-7709 GCA_048498595.1 Bacteroidota bacterium | reverse complement strand
TTTTCATCAAATAAAGGTTGCGGTCTCGGCGCTTGCCCATCTTTTAATTGCTGGTTAAAAACTTTGTCAACATGCTCCCATTTTCCATCTTCCCATTTAAAAGATTCATAATCGCCATCGGGAATTAATGTATATCTTTTTTGCGGCTCATTGCTTTCACTAATTAAATGGTCAAACACAATCATATCTAAATCCGCATCATAATTCATTCTTGCTTTCGCATCTTTTTCATATTCCAGCATAAAACGGTCCACCGGTTGCGGCGCTTTTAATTCATCATCTTTATAATCAAAATAATTTCCGCCAAAAACAGGTTTACCATTCGCATCAAAGGTTAACACTTCAATCCACTTTCGTGTTGTGCTGAAATCATTATCATCAAGACCAAGTAAAGTATAATATTTTTTTCCCTTGAATTCTTTCATCACAATATTATAGTAAATCGCGCCGATCCAATTTCTGTTTGTGCGCACAGAATCTGTTGGCACTTCAGAAAAATCTGATGCATCAAACAACGGAAATAATTTTAGTTCACCATCTTTTGTTTTCATTTGAATCGCACCTTCCTGCCGGTAATAACTTTGATCGCGTTGAATTTCCCATGTAAAAATTCTGAATGCGCTATCAGGCGCGTACAATTTTGAAACAGTTTGAATAGAATCGAAAGGGTATTCGAATGAAAAAGGTGTTCTCAATGCTTTTACAAACAAACGGATAAAAACACTATCATAATGAAAACGGTTCTCCGCAAAAGAATCAAATAACATTGCGTGGCTATAATAGCCGAGGCTGTCTTCCTGCACTTTTAGCGCAGCAAAATCTTTTGCACTCATTTGTGCTTTGGATGATAAAGACGCGAATAATAAAATAAATAATAGATAGCGATGCATGCTTTGCGAAAGTACAATTCAAAAACGCTGTGCACGGCTAATATTGTGCACGTAAAGAATTTTAATTTTTTATTAATGATGAACTGCATTTGCAAATTCTAAAAGGCTGTTGAATCTTGCATCAATATGCTCGTGCGGAAAAACTGTATCAGGATTGGTGGATGCAATAAAAACAGCATGCATTCCGGCATTGCGTGCGAATTGCATATCACTTAATTTATTTCCCACCATAATACTTTTGTTGAAATCGATTTGCGGAAAATCTTTTTTTGCCTGCAATGCCATACCAGCATTGGGTTTTCTGTTGGGGCTTGAATTTTCTAAATCAGTACAAAAATAAATTTTGTCGATTCTTGCGTTATACAAATTAAACTCCTGCATCATGTACGCATGCACGTCATGCAGATCTTCCAGCGTCATCAGTTTTTTTGCAACGCCGCGTTGATTAGAAACGATCAATATCAATCCAAAAATTTCTGACAAAATTTTTACTGCCTGCTGAACGCCATCTAAAAAAATAAATTCTGAAGGATTTAAAACGTATGCGTCTTTTTTTTCAACATTAATTACGCCATCACGATCAAGAAAAAGTGTCCAGGTTTTATCTATCTGTGAAAAGTGAAAACTCAAAAGTGAAAGTTTATAATTTGAGGAGAATTTATAATTTAAAATTTACAACTCAGTTTGCGCTCTTGCATAATCTTCCGGAACGCCAATGTCAATAAAATATTTATCCTGTATAAAACCAAACATGCGATGGTTGCTGTAAAACTTTTCAAGATAATCTGTTTCAAAAGAAAATTTTTCCGGTAATGGTTCGCGCATAAAGGCAATGGTATTCAGCATATACAAGCCTCCGTTTATAAAACCTTCGGTATAATATTTTTTTTCACTGAAGTTTTTAATTGAATTGTTTTGATCCAGCTCAATTACACCATAACGGCTAATATCTTTCATTGGTTTCAAGGCAAGTGTGCAATCTGCGTTTTTTATATAGTGGAAATTTTTAAGTAACAGAAGATCTACTTCAAACAATGTGTCGCCGTTCGTAATAAAAACATTTTCGTTGCTCGTTAATGCACACGCTTTTTTAATTGCACCGCCTGTTCCAAGCGGTTCTTCTTCTATTGAATATTGAAAACTGATCTGAGCATTTCTATTTGAAAGTTGCTTTAGATAGTCAACTATAACTTCATGTTTGTAACCAACTGAAAAAATAAAATTGCGAACACCTTCTTTTTTAAAATAATTTATAACGTGCGCAAGAAACGGCTTGCCGTTTACCGGCGCCATACATTTTGGTAAATCTGAAACAACACTTCTCAACCTTGTTCCCAAGCCACCTGCAAGAACTATTATCTCTGATTGTGCGCTTTGACCTTCGTTAGTTTTTGAATTGCTCATTACTTAAAAATCGATCAAGGTTTTGCAATTTTTATGTCTTGTTGCTGAATAATTTTTCTTCTACCAACTCACAAATAATATGACCAACCATAATATGACTCTCCTGAATACGTGGTGTATCTGTTGAAGGAACATTGAAAAGATGATCGCTGATATCTTTCATTTTGCCTCCGCTTGCGCCGGTAAAACCAATTGTTATCATTTTGTTTTTATGGGCAGCTTCAAAAGCTTTGATGATGTTGCCGGAATTGCCGGACGTACTTAAGCCGACAAGCACATCACCTTCAACGCCGATGCCATCAACCAAACGCGCATAAATAACATCGTAACTGTAATCGTTTGCAACTGCTGTTAAGTAAGAGGTATTGCAATGCAAAGCTTCTGATGGTAATGCTTTGCGGTCTTTATAAAAACGGCCGGAAAATTCGGCAGCTAAATGTTGTGCATCTGCTGCGCTGCCGCCATTGCCGCAAAACAAAACTTTTTTGCCTTGCTGAAATGCATGCACAATAACATCCACAGCGTTTTCAATTTTTTTAATAAACTCATCATTATTCAAAATTTGTTGCTTGGTTTCAATTGATGCGCTGATGATGTTTTTTATTTTTTCGTTCATTAATTTAATATTTGATTTATGTGATGGTTGAGATGTTTAATATAGTCTTCAATCAACCAAATTATAGTATGTTCATCCGGTGTTTTGCAAGTATTGCTTAATTTTTCCTGCGGAATTTTTTTAATGATCCTTATAATTTGTTCATTCAATAATTTCCACAAAGAAATTATGCTTTCATGATTTTCAGATTGATAATCCTGCGAAGCAACCCATGCATCCTGGTTATAAACAATCACATCATTCTGCTGATATTGCGCAACTACAAAGCGCCTGATATTATTCATTGCACTATCGCATAAATGACCAAGTATTTCCTGCCTGCTCCATTTATTTTCAAAACGTTTTTCGTTCCACGATTCAGCAGAAATTGATTTGAATTTTGTTGTGCAATCATCAATCATCTGTTGCAGAAATTGTGCACTGTTTATAATTGTTATTGTGTTGTCCATGTGGTTAAGCCTTGTTTTGTAAATTGATATGGTTTAATTTCTCCGCCAAAAGTTTTCAATACTTCCATTACTTTATACCGCGTGTTTAGCGGGCAATAGAACGTCATAAAACCACCACCGCCGGCACCGCTTATTTTACCACCGGTTGCACCGGCTTTTCGTGCGGCTTCATAAATTTCTTCAATACGATTATTAGAAATGTTGTGCGCCATATTTCTTTTTTGCTGAAAACCGAAATCGAGTATTTCGCCAATCTCATTTAACCGGCCGCGTAATAATGCTTCTTTCATCCTGCGTGCCTGTTCTTTTAACTGGTGCATTGCTTCAATTGATTTTTCATTCTTCTGCAGCACATTTTTTTGTTGCTCTTTTATAATGGTTGCAGACTCACGGCTTGTTGATGTAAAATATAAAACGAGATTGTTTTCTAACTCGTGTAAATATTCATTCTTTATACGCAAAGGATTTACAATTACCTTATCATCTGCATAAAATTCCATAAAATTCACGCCACCAAAAGTTGCAGCATATTGATCTTGTTTACCACCGGCTAATTTCAAATCTTTGCGTTCAATTTCATAAGCATAATGTGCAATATCATATTCGCCTAAAGGCAGCTTCAGCATTTCAACAAAAGCACCAATTATTGCAACCATTAATGTTGATGAAGTACCCAGACCGCTGCCGGCGGGCGCATCAACATATGTTGTTAAACAAAAATTTTTATTCGCGATTCCAAAATCTTTTTGAATGCGGTTGAAAACACCTTTGTGTAAATCTAAAGTTCCATCAGTAAGTAATTCATCGCTGCAATTATGATACTGCTCTTCTTTGCGATCCATTGCCTGGATCTTAATGCCATTTTCATATGGTTCAATCACAGCATGTGCATAATGCGATATTGTTGCATTTAAAATGGCGCCGCCAAACTCATCACTGTATGGCGAAACATCTGTGCCGCCGCCAGCCAAACCAATTCGTAAGGGAGCTCTGCTTCTGTAAATCATATTGTAAATTAAAATTAGACAAGTAAAAGTCAAAATTGCGGCTCTTATTTTTTGAACTTTAAATTTTGAGTTTTCACCTGTTCCACAAGCTGTTTAATTGTGTTAACCAAAATGCTCCAGCTATATTTCTTTTTTTCTGCGCGCAAATGTGGCAAAAAATGCGCTTCGCCTATGTTGTATAATTCTAAAATTTTTGCAGCAATGCTTTCTGCATTGGGTTCTGCAATTAAACCCACCTTTCCATCAGGCACAAGTGAAGGTAAGCCACCAACGTTTGTTACGAGCATTGGTTTTTCAAAATGATAAGCGAGTGGTGTTACGCCGCTTTGCGTTGCATTTCTGTAAGGTTGAATTACAAAATCTGCCGCGCTTAAATAATATTTTACTTCGCTATCGCTTATAAAATTTGTTCTTAAGATTATGTTTGATTGCAGTTGATATTTTTCAATGATGTCATCATACAATTTCCGGTCTTCATAAAATTCGCCGGCAATTAAAAGCTTGATATTGGTTGACCGTTGACCGTTGACCGTTGACTGGTTTTTCAAAACATTCATTGCTTCGAGCAAAATATCCAGGCCTTTATACTTTCTTATAAATCCAAAAAACAAAATGATCTTGTCATCAACATTTAATCCTAAATATTTCCTTGCTTCAGCTTTGGAAATTTGCTCGCCAAAATTATCGTACAACGGGTGAACAATTTTTTGTGCAGGTTTATTGGTGAACAATTTTAAATCATTCAAAACTTTTTCACTCATGGTTACAAATGCATCAACAGATTTTATAAAATAAGAAGTGAATTGTTTATCACCAACCCGTTTTTCATGCGGTAATACATTATCAGCAATGCAAATGATTTTTGTGTAACGATTTTTTTTAGCGCGTCTTAAAATTGTTCCGAAACATGGTCCCATAAATGGTAACCAATAACGCACAACAATAATATCAGGCTTTAATATTTTTAATTCGTTACCAACTTTAATCCAGTTAAACGGATTAACAGAATTAATGCAAACTTTTATGTCAATATCTGTTGGCGCAGGCTCCGTTGAATATTGTGATGTGCCCGGAAACAAGAATGATGGATATTGTAGTGAGAATGTATAAATAGTTGTGTCGAAACCTTGTGATTGAAATTCTTTTGCTAATCTTTCATCAAAAGATGCGAGACCGCCGCGCAAAGGATGTGCAGGACCTATAATGACAACCGATGCCATTAATTGATTCCGGTTTTTCTTTCAATGAGATAATTATTTCTGTCTGGTGCATTGCGTACAATTAATTCTGCAATAAAGCCTGCAAGAAATAATTGCATACCAATAATCATAAAAGTTAAAGCAATATAGAAAACGGGTTTGTTTGTTATGCCGTAGTTATTGCTGATGATCTTTTCAACTATTAAATAAATAAAACTTAAAAAGCCGAACACAAAAAAAAGTGTTCCATACAAACCAAAAAAATGCATAGGTCTTTTACTAAAACGGCCTACAAAAGTTAAAGTTGACAGATCGAGAAAACCATTTATAAAACGATCCCATCCGAATTTTGTAACACCGTATTTCCTTGGGCGATGTTCAACTACTTTCTCACCAATTTTTCTAAAGCCTGCCCATTTTGCAAGTACGGGAATATTGCGATGCATTTCACCATACACTTCAATGCTCTTAACAACTTTCTTTTTATATGCTTTTAAACCGCAATTAAAATCGTGCAATTTTATATGTGATATTCTTCGCGCGGCAGCATTAAAAATTTTTGAAGGAAGATTTTTTGTGAGCTTGTTATCGTAGCGTTTTTTCTTCCATCCGCTCACCATATCAAAACCGTCAACCACAATCATTTTACGCAGTTCAGGAATTTCATCGGGAGAATCCTGCATGTCTGCATCCATTGTAATTACCACATCGCCTTGTGCAGCTTTAAAACCTTCATTCAGTGCAGCAGATTTTCCGTAATTGCGCTGAAATTTTATGCCTTTAAAATTTTTATTTTTTTGGCTGATTTCTTCAATTACTTCCCAGCTATTATCTGTACTTCCATCATCAACCATTATCACCTCATACGAAAAATAATTTTCATTCATTACACGGGTAATCCATTCGCTCAGTTCCGGCAATGATTCATCTTCATTAAACAATGGTATTACAACTGAAATATCCATTTATTGTATGGGTTGATTGAAAGGGTCTTTTGGATTTTTCTTCGCAACTGCGGCACCAATTAAAGAACTTATTAAACCAAGAACTGCAAAACCTATAATAACTCCAACAACAGTAAATAAAGTAAAATGATCTTTCATCATTGACACCTGCTGATCAATCTGGCTGTCTGTTGCTTTTCCGCTTGCTTCCATTTTTTGGCGGGTTATTTCAATGCTTTTATCAACCATTTCCGGAAACAAAACTTTAAATGCAAGAATAGTGTAGATTAAAACAATAACAGTAATAACAGCTGTTGTTTTAAAGCCATGTGCAAATAAATTGCCGAACGTAACATTTGCGTTTAGTTGCTTTGAATAGCTAACACATGCCCAGATTATACCTGCTAAGAAAAGAGCATACTGAACATAAGAAAGCGCCGGATGTTGCATGCCATCAACAAAATATATAATAAGTCCATACACAATTAATATAAGTGAAATGATGATACCTTTTATCTGGGGTGTGGTTACTTTGGTTTCCATAAAATTTATTTAGTTATTTAAAATTAAATTTCCTTTTGAAACTACTCCTATAATACTTCCGTTTAGCGGAACATTTATAAAAGCAGAATTATGTGATTTGCTTTTTATATTTTCTTTCTTCAACATAAATTGTTTGTTACTGAATATTGAAAGCTCTGCTTTGTTTTCTTCTTTAATTGACGCATCATTTAATTTAAAAATCTTTCTCGCATTTAGCGAAAACAAGTTTGCAATTTGTTCTGATGATAATTGCGGTAAAACCGTTTTTACTGCAGCATAAGAAGTTTGCAAACCGATCATTCCAAATTTAGCGTATTCAAATTCGCAGGTTTTGCTATCCCAGTCCTGCGGAATATGATGCGATGCAATGCAATCAATATCTCCGTTTACAACTGCATTACGTAAAGTCATCATATTTTCCCGATTGCGCAACGGAGGATTTACTTTAAGATTTGTGTTGTACGATCTCAAATCTTCATCACAAAAAAATAAATGATACGGCGTAACCGAACATGTAATTTTTAAACCTTTGCGCTTTGCTTCCTTTATAAGATCTACCGACTTCGCCGTACTGATGCCTGTAAAATGCAATGCAGAATCTGTGTATTCTGCCAGTTCTATATCTCTCGCAATAATTAACTCTTCTGCAATTGCAGG
>JBEHXR010000180.1:0-7735 GCA_048498595.1 Bacteroidota bacterium | reverse complement strand
CATTGCAATCATGGACTGAACAGCCATTTTTGAAGAATAACGTTCATCAACTTTTTCAATTTTCATTAACGGAAATTCTTTTTTAAATTTTTGTATGAACTGATTTACCAATGGCGTTGCATGCGTATCGCTGTCGTCTAAATTTTTTGGTTCACCTATCAATACCAATTCAACTTCTTCTTCAGTAAAATAGTTCTTTAAAAAATTAATTAATGAAGGTGTTTCAATTGTTGTTAAAGCGGTGGCAATTATTTTTAAAGGATCGGTTACAGCAATGCCCGTTCGCTTTTTTCCATAATCAATACAAAGAATTCTGGGCATAATTAAATAACAAATATCAAACTACAAGAACCAAATAAAATAAAAAGCAAACTTAAATAACAGATTAAATATTGAAATGTGAAATAATAAAACGATGGATGGTTTTTTACGCTCGGTAATTGACTCCCTTTAGGGCAGGGGCAAGAATAAATCAGTGATTACTAAAACACCAAAGACAATACTTGCAATTCCGTTTGCGGTCATGAATGCAAGATTTACTTTTCGTAAATCGTTTGGTTTTACAATTGAATGCTGATACAACAACATGCCGCAAAAAACAGCAATGCCAATCCAATAAACAAAGTGAAAATGACCATAAAAACCTGCTGCAATAACACAAGCCGCGCTTAATAAATGCAACAGTTCGGAAACATGCAAAGCTTTTGTTTTGCCTACGGTTGAAGGAATGGAATATAGATTTTGCGATTGATCGAATTCAACATCCTGCAACGCATAAATAATATCAAAACCACTTACCCAAAAAATTACAGCGAATGAAAATAAAAGTGGCAAAACATCAAAGCGACCGGTTACAGCGAGATAAGCGCCAATCGGTGCAAGCGATAAACCTAAACCTAAAACCAAATGACATAAAGCGGTAAAACGTTTTGTGTAACTATAAAACAAAACCACGAACAACGCAACAGGCGAAAGCAAAAAACAAATTGTATTAATAAAAAAAGTTGCTGTTATAAAAAGCAGGCAATTCAATATAACAAAACGCAATGCGCTTTGCGGAGAAATAATTCCCCGTGGAATTTCACGAATGGCGGTTCTCGGGTTTTTTGCATCAAAACTTCTGTCGAGATAACGGTTAAAAGCCATTGCAGCGCTGCGGGCTGTGATCATACAAATTATTACTAACAAAAACTTTAATAACAAATCACCGAGCGTTAATGTAATAGTATAATGATAATTATTTCTAAGCGTAAAACTTGTTTGCATCATGCCTAAAAAAAATCCGATCAAAGCAAAAGGCATGGCGAATATGGTATGAGAAAATTTTACAAGAGAAAGATAATTCTTCACGGTTGTCATGCTGCAAAAATAGTTATTAAAAACTGCATTAACGGTCTGCGCCTTGAAGCGTCTGTCTGACTGAATTAACTATTTCTCTTTTTCGAAACGATAAATTTTATCATCGAGTAAAGGATGTTTTCCTTCGAGGTAATCATCCGTAAAATGAAAAGCGGTTGCATTAAAAAATACTTCCAATATCCAAGGCTGAATATTGAATGTGTAAACCATTGGAGATTTTTCTAACTGAAAAGCAGAAAATCTTTCCGAACAAAGATCACTCAGAAAAATGATTGAGTCTGCTGCAAAAGGTAAATCGATTGTTCCCGTTCCATCAAACGGCATAACAGAATCCTGCGTAGATGATTTTGCGAGGCAATAGATCATTTGATAAAGATCTGTATTTGCATCTTCAAGCTTAATAGTAGAAAATTTTTCTGTTGATGCAATGGAATTTGCAAGCTTAAAATCTTTACCAGGCATGGGAGCACTTTTTAAAACAACGCTGTCATTTTTCAAAGACCAAACACCTTTGCCATACCTGTCAAGCGCGCCATAAGAAAAATAAAATTCAAAACTTGAATCGGCATTTAACTTAATGCCTGATGCAACTTCCATTACGCCATGCAAATAATATTCCCCGGCAATATTTTTTTGTGCATTGGAGTTTAACACGAGAAATATATAAACGAAAAATAAAGCAGCAGTTTTCATAAAATGGTTTTACAGAAATAATACTTTAGTAAATATAAACCAGTTCTAACTCCCTTTAGGGTTGGGGTTAACTAATTTCCATAAAACTATTCCTGCGGCAACGCTTACATTTAAAGAATGCTTCATACCGTGCTGCGGAATTTCTATGCAGCCATCACAAATTTGCATTACCGAATCTTGCACGCCTGTTACTTCATTACCAAAAACAACAGCGATTTTCTCATTTGATGTAGATTGAAAAGCATCAAGTTTTAAACTTTGTTCTGCCTGTTCAATTGCATATACAGCATACTCTTTTTCTTTAAGCTGATGTATTGCCTCTTCAATATTTTGAAACTGCATCCAGTCAACCGTCTCAACAGCACCCAATGCAGTTTTATGAACAGAACGATGCGTTGGCGGCGGCGTATATCCGCAAATAAAAATCGCTTCAATTAAAAATGCATCAGCCGTTCTAAAAATGCTGCCCACATTATAAGCGCTGCGAATATTATCTAACAAAACAATGATCTTATTTTTTTCTGCCTGCTTAAATTCTTCAACCGTTTTGCGGTTCAGTTCATCCATACTAAGTTTTCGCATACGCAAAAATAAAATTGCCCCGCTAAAAAGCGAGGCAATTACCAATCTAAGCAAAATTCTATTCAACAACTATCCTGTAAGATTCTTTTCTTCCATTCATTGAAAAAATTACTGTGTAAACGCCCGCAGATACATCGCCGATATGAAAATGACCGTTGTTCAATCCTTCAATTGCAGACAGATCATCTTCTTTAATTAATTTACCTGAAGCGTTATATAGTTGCACATGCATTGCGCCTGCTTTCTCAGCATTAAACTGCAGCATTAAATGTCCGGGTCTTGTAATAGGGTTGGGGCTTAAACTTACAATAAGCCTGGGCACACTATTAATATTGGCAAACATTTGAATGTTAGAAAAAGTTTTTTTGCCGTCTTTATCAACCACACTTAAATAATAATAAATAAAGCGTGTATTGTTTGGAACAGCGTTGTCAGTATAAGAATAATTATGAATGGAAGATGAATTGCCCGCTGCTGCAACATTTCCAATCTTTACAAAACTTTTGTCGTCAGTGCTGCGCATAATTTCAAAATGATCTGTGTTTATTTCTGAAGCTGTACTCCACGAAACCAATGCTGTATTTGTTTTTGCAGATATAACATTGAAACCATTTAAAACAACAGGCAGCGTACCTGTTACAGTTATTGTTCCCTGCATTAAAGTGGGATGAACAGAACATTCATAAGTATAATTACCTGCAACATTTAACGTATAAGTAAAACTTGCGCCGGCGGTTTGAAGCGGCGCATTCCATGTATCCGCGCCACTGGGAACACCCGTAGATGTTGTTGTATGAAACCCGTTGTCCCAAACCCATTTTATTTTATCTCCCACATGCGCATTAACAGTGGAGGGATTAAACTGGTAGTTGGAAACATGCACAGTAAAAGTTGTTTGTGCGAAAGATATTTGTAAAATAAAAAGCAATGAAGCTAAAGTGTAGATCTTTTTCATAAAGTGTATTTGTTGAATAAAAAAACCGGTATCCTTCTAAAACACCGGTTTGAAAAAATAGGTTGCCTTTATGAAAAATTATTTCAGCTTCATATCTGCTATAACATCTTTTATTTTTTGTTTTAATGATTGTAACGTATCATCAAAATCTTTTTTGCTTTCAAGTGTTGTATGCACACTAAAATAGAATTTTATTTTAGGCTCAGTGCCGCTGGGTCTTGCAGAAATTTTTGTGCCGTCTTGTAATTTAAATTGTAACACGTTACTTTTTGGCAATTCAATTTTCCAACTTTCACCACTTCTTAAATTTTTTCCAACTTGTGTTTGATAATCTAAAATTTCAAGCACAGGCGAATTATTAATATGTGTTGGCGGATTATCGCGATAAGCCTGCATCATCTCTGCAATTTCTTCCTGGCCGCGCATGCCTTTTTTTGTAAGACTAATGAGTTCTTCATAATAAAAACCATATTGTATATAAAGATCAATCAGCTTATCGTACAAACTCACGCCTTTATTTTTTTCATACGCTGCCATCTCACATAAAAATGCAACTGCAGAAACAGCATCTTTATCACGCAGTTTATCACCTACCATCAAACCAAAACTTTCTTCACCGCCAATAATATAATTTTCTTTGCCTTCTTTTTCCTTAATTAATTCTGCGATCCATTTAAAACCGGTAAGCACGTTATAGCAAGCAACACTATTTTTTTCTGCGATCTCATCAATCATATCTGTGGTAACAATTGTTTTAATTACCATATCATTTGGCTGAGCGATGCCTTTTACTTTTCGCGCTTCCAGCATGTAAGAAATGGCAAGTACTGCTGTTTGATTGCCGTTCATTAAAACCCAATCACCTTTGTGATTTTTTATACCGATACCAACGCGGTCTGCATCAGGATCTGTTCCCAGTAAAATATCAGCGTTCATGTCGCTCGCTTTTTTCAAACCAATGCTCATCGTTTCACTTTCTTCGGGATTCGGATACACAACCGTTGGGAAATTACCATCGGGTTTTTCCTGCTCTGTAACTATGGTAACATTGTCAAAACCAAATGCAGCAAGCGTTTGCGGCACTAACATAATTCCGGAACCATGAATAGGCGTGTAAACGATTTTTAAATCATGTTGCTTTTTTATAACATCCGGATAAACGCTCAAACTCTTCACCATTTTTATGTAAGCATCATCCATGTCTTTACCAATAATGGTAATGTTTGATTCGCCGCCCGTAAATTTTACGTCGTCAATATTTTTAATTGCCTCAACTTCTTTAATTACATTTTTATCATGCGGAGGAACCAGTTGCCCGCCATCATTCCAGTAAGCTTTATAGCCGTTATATTCTTTTGGATTGTGTGAAGCCGTGCAGATAACGCCGCCATTTAATTTCATGTATCTTATTGTAAAACTTAATTCAGGCGTTGGGCGTAATGCTTCAAACAAAAAAACTTTAATGCCATTAGCACCAAAAACATTTGCAACCGTTTCAGCAAAGAAGCGGCTGTTGTTACGACTGTCATGTGCAATAGCGATTTTTATTTCTGCATCACCGTACGTTTTTTTAAGATAATTTGCAAACCCTTGTGTTGCCATACCAACTGTATATTTATTCATACGATTGGTGCCAACGCCCATTATGCCGCGCAAACCGCCGGTACCGAATTCCAGATTTTTATAAAAAGCTTCTGTAAGTTCCGTTTCGTTATTACTATCCTGCAACTTTCTGATTTCATTTTTTGTTTCTTCATCGTAATTGCCTTTTAGCCAGGTATCAATTTTTTGTTTTACGGCAGCATCCATAATTATTGTTTTATGTTAGGATGCAAAATACAAAACAGTTCACAAGTATGAAGCCGGGAAAAAGCTATTATTTATTTATATTATTTACAATTCTTCTTAACAACAAATAGTAATGAAGCGAAACCGCGTACAATGCGAGGTAATAAAATTCTTCCGTAAGAAATTCATGTAAATTGTTAACCCGTTGAAATTTTGTAGAAAGGAAACGTTGAAAGATAAAAAGTCCAATGCTTAAAAACCACCATTGCTTAATTAAATTTTTCCCCTCAATTTCTTTAGACATATCCTTATTAAAAACTGTCCATAAATCATTCATGATTTTAAATGGAGCAACTAAATTAAAGATTGGTATAATAAAAGAAAATAAAGCCCAAATCGGTTTATAGGTAAGGCGTCTGTTGGCCAGAGCATACGCTTGCTTATACTTTACAAATAACCATATTGAAAAAATGATTACATGCGAAAGATATATGATGTAAAAAAAGAGCTTTTCTTTTCTTATTTCCAGATTCATGAAATTTAAATAGCCACCATAACTTCCTGGCTTGTTAAATTCCAGATTTAGAACTACTATGTTACATATCCTGTCGAGTAATTGAAATGCTTTAAAGATGATGGATGCTATTATACTTACATTAAATGCTTCACTCCAAAAATTTCTTCTCATGAATATTTAGTTTTGGTCAGAGTTAAATTGGATCAATTAAAATTGGATCAATTAGCTGTTTGATACAAGCACCACAGAAATTGTACCATCGCTTTCTTCAACTTGTACATAATCATCCGGCGCTGTTGCGATTGAATGCCCTACATAATCTGGTTTGATGGGAAATTGTTTGTGCATGCGTTCAACCAAAACAAGCATCTGAATTCGCTTCGGCTGAAATTGAATAAAAGGTTTCAAAGCATACATCAACGTTTTGCCGGTGTTGCTTACATCATCAACCAGCAAAACATTTTTGTTATCAAAATTTATTTCTTCACTTAAAGTAATTACTGCAGGCTTATGTTTATCCAAATGCAGTGAGATTATTTTTATAGGAGAAGAAATATAATTTTTTAAATGATTAGCCACTTTGGTTGCAATAAATTTTCCTGCGCCTTCAACGCCAAATTTTCCTGCACCTTCCACACCTATAATGATAAGTTCAGTATCATCTTCACTCAATTGTTCCGCAACTTCCAATGCTACGCGATGCAATTTTTCAGCAATTACTTCTCCTGAAAGAATGGTTCTGTTTTCCATGGTATAAAAATAAGATAAGCCTTATAAAAAGGCGTAAATGCAAAACTTTATCTTCGCAACTTATACAATTTTATGCAGATTGTTTTGCAGATAGTTTTTATCATTCTAACGATTGCCGCAGTTTTTTTATTCTCAAAAAAAATTAGCCTGGTTAGAAGAAATATTTTATTGGGCAGAGATGAAAACTTAACTGACAACAAAAGCGAACGCTGGAAAAATGTTTTGCTGATTGCATTCGGACAAAAGAAAATGTTTCGCAATCCGCTGGTTGCAGTAATGCATTTTATAATTTATGCAGGCTTTATTATTATAAATATTGAAGTGCTTGAAATAGCTATTGACGGTTTGTTCGGCACACACAGAATTTTTTCAAAGCCCTTGGGCAATTTTTATCCCTGGCTCATCGATGCCTTTGAATTTCTGGCAGTGGGTGTACTTGCTGCATGCGTTATTTTCTTACTAAGAAGAAATGCGTTGCATGTAAAACGTTTGTGGATGAAAGAACTGAATGGTTGGCCAAAAAGCGACGCGAACTATATTTTGATCACAGAAATTTTTCTGATGAGTTTTTTCTTAACCATGAACGCAGCCGACACAACATTACAGCAACGCAATTTTGGTGAATATGGAAAACATCTTACAGGCAATTTTTTGTTTTCTTCTTTTTTACATCCTTTGTTTGCAAACATGAGCAACCATTCCTTAATGATACTTGAAAGAACTTGCTGGTGGCTGCATATCACCGGCATTTTTGCTTTCTTAAATTATTTGCCTTATTCAAAACATCTGCACATTTTATTTGCATTTCCTAATACATATTATGCGCGGCTTGAACCAAAAGGTAAGATTGAAAATATGCCTGAAGTGCAGAATGAAGTTTTATATGCAATGCAACCTGAACTTGCGCCGGCAAATGCTGAACCTTCGCATAAAAAATTTGGCGCAAAAGATATTTTTGATTTAAGCTGGAAAAATTTATTGGATGCATACAGTTGCACAGAATGCGGAAGATGTACTGCAGCTTGCCCGGCAAACATCACAGGAAAAGTTTTAAGCCCGCGATTAATTATGATGAAAACCCGGGACAGAAC
>JBEHXR010000179.1:0-7782 GCA_048498595.1 Bacteroidota bacterium | reverse complement strand
CTTGAACCAATTGATGATTCAAAGCGGTTTGCTGGTGCCTGTAAAACCCGATTCTGAATTTGGAATCTTTAAGCAACTTTTTATTCACATCGGCGATACACAAAGCATAGAATTTGAGTTAAGTACTTATTCATCGCATTTGCTGCACATGAAATATTTTATTGAAAATGCAAATGGTAAAACTTTATTTTTTATTGATGAATTAGGCAGCGGAAGTGATCCAAATCTTGGTGGCGCATTTGCGGAAGTTATTTTGAACGAGTTAAATCGTAAGCATGCATTCGGCATCGTAACCACGCATTATCTTAATTTAAAAGTAATGGCGAATCATACGCCGGGCATAATAAATGGTTCAATGATGTTTGATGAAGAACATCTTCTGCCGATGTATAAATTAAACATTGGCAAACCAGGAAGTTCATACACGTTTGCCATTGCCGAGCGCATTGGATTGCCAAAACATCTTATAAATAATGCAAAAAAACTGGTGGATGAAAACCATTTTCGCTTAGACAAATTATTAAACAGAACGGAGCAGGATCTGCAACAATTGAATAAAGAAAAACAGGAATTAAAAAAAATAATGCTTGAAAATGAAAAGCTGAAAAATCAATTAGCGGTTGACCTCGATAAAGAAAAGCACCGTCAGCAAATTGAAGTTCTGAAACATAAGAATAAAGTAACTGAAGAAAGAATAAATTATTTAAAAGATACCGAACGCAAGCTGCGGCAGATTGTACTGGAGTGGAGGAAATCTGAGAATAAAAATGATGTGATAAAACAAATCCAGGAATTATTGTTTAAGCGAAAAGAACAGCATGTGGTGAATAAGCTGGCGAAAAAAATCGAATCAAAATATAAAGAAACACAAACGCCTATTGAAGTGGGTTCAAAGGTAAAAATGAAAAAAAACCACCAGGTAGGAAAAGTTAAGGAAATTCGCGGCAGAAGAGCCGTTGTACAAATCGGCACATTACCAATAAATATCGATATGAACGATCTTGTAGCCGTAGAAGAAAAATAACCAGTATGGGTACATTCGACAAGGTTTTATTTATTGATGACGATACAATAACCGTTACAATTTACCAGCGCACCATGCGCGTAAGCAATTTTTGTAATGAGGTGATCACTTGTTCAAATGGCTTGCAGGCAAAAGAATATTTAATAGCGAATGAAGCTGCGCTTCCACAGGTAATTTTTCTTGATGTGAATATGCATATAATGGGGGGCTGGGAATTTTTAAAATGGTTTGAAAAATGGGCACAGGGTTTAAAAATTGATATTCCTGTGTATGTAACTTCTTCCAGCCTGTCAATTGAAGATGCGGAAAAATCAAAAAAATATAAATTGGTTCGGGGTTATATTACAAAGCCAATTACAATTGAGCATTTAAGAATTATTTCTAAAACGGATGCTCCGCCTGCTTAAAGATCTTCAACAAAAATTTACTGTTACCTTTGCCGCGCTTTTAAAATTAAAATTAAATAGGCGATGGCTTCCAAAACAGATGTATTTCAATCTCCGGATTATTTTTTAGTTGATGAATTGCTTACCGAGGAACAAAAGCTGGTTCGCGAAACCGTGCGCAGTTACGTAAAAAAAGAAATTTCTCCCATCATAGAAGATTATGCGCAGCGTGCAGAATTTCCTGAATTTATTATAAAGCAATTGGGAGAACTCGGTTGCTTTGGTCCAACTATTCCGCATGAATATGGCGGCGGCGGTTTGGATTATATAAGTTATGGATTGATGATGCAGGAACTTGAACGCGGCGACAGCGGCGTTCGTTCTACTGCAAGTGTACAAGGCAGTTTGGTGATGTTTCCCATTTATGCTTATGGAAGCGAAGAACAGCGAAAAAAATATTTGCCAAAACTTGCCAGCGGTGAATGGCTTGGTTGTTTTGGCTTAACAGAACCTGATTTTGGTAGTAACCCTTCAGGTATGATCACAAACTTTAAAGAAGATGGTGATCATGTTATTTTGAATGGCGCAAAAATGTGGATCAGCAATGCGCCGTTTGCACAGGTTGCAGTGGTGTGGGCAAAAGATGAGCAGGGCGAAATAAGGGGTTTGATTGTTGAACGCGGCATGGAAGGTTTTTCAACGCCAACAACACATGGCAAATGGAGCTTGCGTGCAAGTGCAACAGGCGAGTTGGTGTTTCATGATGTGCGTGTGCCAAAAGAAAATATTTTTCCGAATGTAAAGGGATTGAAAGGTCCGTTAGGTTGTTTAACGAAGGCGCGTTATGGAATTTCGTGGGGCGCATTAGGTGCAGCAATGGATTGTTATGATACAGCGTTGCGATATAGTAAAGAACGTGTTCAGTTTGATAAACCAATTGGCGCATTTCAGTTGCAGCAGAAAAAATTAGCGGAGATGATCACTGAAATTACAAAGGCGCAATTACTTGTTTGGCGTTTGGGTGTTTTAATGAATGAAGGGAGAGCAACGCCTGCACAAGTGAGTATGGCTAAACGCAACAGTTGTGAAATTGCAACAAACATTGCAAGAGATGCAAGAGCAATGTTAGGCGGAATGGGCATTACCGGCGAATACAGCATAATGCGCCACATGATGAATTTGGAAAGTGTTCTTACTTATGAAGGCACGCATGATGTGCATCTGTTGATTACCGGAATGGATGTAACGGGTTTCAATGCGTTTAAATAGAACTATGATTTTTAGGATTGAATAAGATGCAGAGGAAATAATTATGCAGCAAGAAAATTTTCATCATAATCCTTTAAATCAGGGAAATCGTGGTTCTGTTTTTTTATTGGGTTTAATGGGTTCCGGTAAAAGTTTTTGGGCTGATAAGCTTAGCAAATTATTAAACATTCCATCTTTTCATTTAGATGATGAAATAGAAAAAACAGAACAAAAAACAATTGCCCAAATTTTTGCCGAAAAAGGAGAGGCGTATTTCAGGAATAAAGAAACAGAAGTTTTGAAAAGCTTTGCTGATAAAAATAATTTTATTCTTTCTGTTGGTGGTGGCACACCGTGCTTTAATGATAATATGGATTGGATGAATGCAAACGGTTCAACGATATGGATTGATGAACCGATAGAAACAATTGAGAAAAGATTACTAACGGAAAAATCGCACCGGCCTTTAATTGCAAATATTCCTGATAGAAACCTGCATAATTTTCTTTCTGAAATGTTGAACAAACGTTCTGCTTTTTATTCAACAGCAAAATATCATCTGAAACAAAATGAAATTTCTGAAAAAAACTTTCTAAAAATATTTTCCGCATGAATAGATCTTTTTTAATAACAGCAGCTTTGCTCGGTGCACTATCTGTAATACTTGGTGCATTTGGTGCACACACATTAAAAAGCAAAATACCTGCAGATGCTTTAGAGATTTTTGAAACATCTGTTCGCTACCAGTTTTATCATGTTTTTGCTTTATTAGCGGTTGGAATATTAGCGCAATATTTTCCCGGCAACTTTATTACATGGAGCGGAAGATTATTTATTGCAGGAATTATTGTATTCTGCGGCTCTTTGTACTTACTCACTTATTTTAAAGGCATCGGCAATAATCAAATGAACTGGCTCGGCGCCATTACACCTTTTGGCGGACTTTGTTTTATTGCCGGATGGATCTTACTTGCGGTTGCAATCATCAAAACTCATTAAAACAAACTAAAAGTTTCCATCGCAGAATAATCAAACGGAACAGTAATAAAAATTCCGCTTTTGCCCAATCGTGTTGAGCCATGTAATTCAACCAAAACTTGTCTTGATAAAAGTGTATTTAAAGAGTTTTTATAAACGTTTTTCATATCTACATCCATGCTCGATGGAAGCGCAAACTCGCTGCGCTTTGCAATATGCATCAAAGTATCTAATACATATTTGCCAAGATAATTATGGTTCACATACACATCGCAGTTTACATTTCGCAGGTTCACGCTAAAATTGTTTGGATTGAAATAAACGAGGTCTAAACTGATCTTGCTTTTCGTTAAACCTACACTGTCAACCCTCAGGTTTTGCATTCCCCGGTATTCAAAAGATTGCGGTTTATTACATGCTGCAATAAATGCAGAAGCAAGAAGAATAAAAATAAATAAGCGCATATTCAAAAATAGGGAGCGCAATAAATTTTACAATATTTGATATTGTTAAACTACAGCAATTTGGCTTAAGGTTTGTCAAAAAATGTTGTATGCCGGAAGGACCATCAATCGTTATTGTAAAAGAAGAAGTGCAAGCATTTAAAGGGAAAAAGATTTTACAGGTAAGCGGTAATTCAAAAATCGATTATCAGCAATTACAAAATAAAACAGTAACCGATTTTAAAAGTTGGGGAAAGCATTTTCTTGTTTGTTGCAAAGGCATTACACTGCGTGTGCACTTTATGTTGTTTGGCTCATATCGCATTAACGAAAAAAAAGAAGCGCCTGCAAGACTCTCACTTGAATTTAAAAACGGAGAAATAAATTTTTATGCATGTTCATTAAAAATATTTCATGAAAACCCGGATGCGATTTACGACTGGAGTGGAGATGTAATGAATGATGCATGGGATTCATCAAAAGCAAAAAAGAAATTAGCAGCCATTCCAAACACATTGGTTGCAGATGCTTTGCTTGACCAAAACATTTTTGCAGGCGTTGGAAATATTATTAAGAATGAAGTATTGTGGAGAATTAAAGTGCATCCAAAAACCAAAGTGGGTGATTTGCCCAAAAAGAAATTAAATGAACTTGTTGCTGAAGCAAGAAATTACAGCTTTGATTTTTTGAAATGGAAAAAAGCTTTTGTACTAAAAAAGCATTGGTGTATTCATACAAAAACAATTTGCCCGCGTTGTAATATTCCTGCGCACAAAGAATATGTTGGTAAAACAAACCGCAGAACTTTTTTCTGCGATAATTGCCAGGTGTTGTATCAATGATTAATAGTTGCTAAACAAAAATGCGATAATACTTTTTCAACCTAAATTAATGTTGCAACCTTTTCAGCCAACTTATTTTCAAATTTCATTTCAAAAGATTCAAGCAACGTAATCAGCTTAACGGTTTTAATTGGTTTTACAAAATATCCTTTTATCAGGGGAAAGGTTTCGCGCATTGTAAAATCGATATTTATATCTGCACTTATAATAAAAACTGCGGGCTTATAACCTTCAATAAAATTGATGTTATTTAATTGCTGCAAAAATTGCCAGCCGCTTATTTCAGGCATTTTAATATCAAGAAATATTACTTCAGGCAGTTTGTAAAAATCATGTGCATTCGCCGAAAGATACTGTAATGCACTAATGCCATCTGTAAAAGGCAAAATGTTTTTTGTAACCTGTTGCTCATCCAGAATTTTTGTTATTAAAAATAACGATATGCAATCATCATCAACAACAATAATGTTGTGTAATGTTTTAGGCATTCCGGCAATATTTAATTTATTCAACTTAAGAATTCAAGTAGTAAAACATTTACAATTGCAACAGGTACTGCCGGTTTTTCAGCAGAGGAATTTTTAAAGGTTTTCTCTTTCATATAAATTTATTTATAAAATGATTTTATAAGTTTATACAATGCATCATCATGCAAGAAAAAAGCTACAAGATTGTTGTAGCTTTTTATGTATTAGTGAGGAATGCATTTCTATTAAGATTATTCAGAAATAATGCCAGCAACCAAATATTTTATACACATCAATACTGCACAGTAATTATAATATACTGCGATTACCGCACTGTTGTTGCATTTTGCCAAAAACGATTAAGTGGATAATTCTATCTAAAAAAATGGTAAGGATTGTATGAAGTAAATATGATAAGTTTAACCCTAAATAATTTGTACAATTTTCTACCCTTTAATGAGGATGATTATTTTTTTTAGGAAAAAAATGCTTCAATTTTATTCGCAATCAGAAACAAAATTATCTACTGAAGCAGTTGTTTCTGCATTGGAATTAATAGTGACATGCATATTGTCATGAACGCGATAATTTTCGGCGGTACCTTTCCCGATTAGTTTAAAATTGTTTATATATGTGTCAATATATTTTCCATTATTAAGCGAACCTTTAATCTCTTCCTGCGTTACACCTGAGCCCACATATTTATTTCCTGTCGTTTCTCCGATACCTTTTATTCCCTGGGGTTGAAAATGATATTTCGTAGTAAAATTATTTCCGTTTAATGTAGTATGTATTAGTATATGAATTGTGCCTGTTAAATGAACATTTTCTCCTGTGCCCCCGTTTGCACACGGAATAAAAAGAATTGCATCCAGCGGCTGTTTTTCATTTGAAGAGTAGGTAGTGGCTTTATTTGCTTTTGAAAATTTGCTTTGGCTGCTTGTACTGGCAGTATGCATTTCTTTTTTGCAGCTATTAAACAAAAATACAAGCATAGCGATACACGTAACATTGGTAAAATTTTTTTTCATAAATAAATGCTTTAAAAATATCATTTGATAAATTCATGCCATATTGCTATGCCTGCTGTTTTGCAATAAGCATTAAGCAACAGGTTCAGGTTAATGCCTGGTTAGAAATAAGTGGAATGTTTTGGTAATTGTTTTTAGTAGAATTAATTAACCCTGAAATTCTCAATCGCCCAGGCAATTGCCCTGTTTTTATATTCCAAAGATTCGAAGCTATTATTATCAACTTTGCTTGATGGTATAGGTTTGCCCTGCCAGCTCAGTAATTTCCCATCTTTTCTTCCGGGGTCGTATTCAAGACTAAATTGAGGTTCCCGGATACGGTGAATGAAACACCTGCCATTTCTAAATTCAAATTTATGCACCGGCTTTTTTTCTGAAGGTTTCATGTTCAACTTAACCATTATAATTCTTTGACGGATTATAATTCTTCAAACAAATATCGTTCCTGCTATTTAATATAAATCACCACATGAAAATTTAAATCTGCAAATTCTTTTTGCATCAATGGCATGTGTGAACTGTAAAACAACTTTTGTTAACTTCTATAAAACAATATATTTGCCTTTTGCACACTATGGAACCTTTTACAGATGACTCACTTTTAAAATTAGATGTTCGTATTTTGAATTCTGATATAAAATTAATGTTGCTGTCTAAATCAGAATTAAAGTATATTCTCAACGAAATTCTTACATGGCTGGAAGTACAGAGCGAGAATGAAATTTTTACATCTATTTTATTATATAATAAACAAACCAACCAATTGTTTAATGGTTCTGCACCTGCTTTACCCGAACGGTATAATGCGGCCATTAATGGTATTAAGGTTGAAGCTTCCGCAGGTTCATGCGGTACTGCAGCCTTTCATAAAAAACAGGTGATTGTAGAAAATATCGCGGTTGATCCGCTTTGGAAGAATTATAAAGAGTATGCACTAAAGGAAGGATTGCAGGCATGCTGGTCTACGCCCGTAATGAGTAGGGATAATGAATTGCTTGGCACTTTCGCCATCTATTATAAAACACCCAGTAAACCCAGTGCACATGATCTTATGCTTATTAATGAAATTGCCGGACTCACATCATCGGCAATTGAGGCAAGACGTAATGACTTTGAAAAGATGATAACGCCATAGAAATATTTCTGTTGAGCAACGTCTTCATTCCAGCTCAAATTATAATCATCAGGAGTGATTTTTCTTTCTGTACTTAAATGAATCTTTGAATTGGTTGTAAAATTTCGCTTTCTATAACTCAAAAGACTTAATGATTGTTTTTAGCATAGCCAAAAACTATTTTCTTTTGATGCAAAAGTAGATGCGCATATAAGAAAGCGAATAGGCTGCAAAGCCATATAAATCGAC
>JBEHXR010000178.1:0-7792 GCA_048498595.1 Bacteroidota bacterium | reverse complement strand
GATACACTTGTTTGGAGAAGCCAGTTAGCGTACAACGAACCTTACGTAGAATATTACTTCCGCCATCCTTCTTATAATTATTATCCTGTTGTTGGTGTAACCTGGAGACAGGCTCATGATTTTTGTATCTGGCGTACAGACAGGGTGAATGAATTGGCGTTAATTCAATCAGGTTATCAAAATAAAAATCTTATTAAACAGGAAATGAATGGTGGTGGTCAGGACAACTTCAATACAAAATCTTATTTAATGGGTGAATATGAAGGTGTGCCTGGTAAACCTAAAAAGAATCCTTTAAAAGATGCGCAAGGCAGACCAAGAACCCAGGTAACATTTGAAGATGGAATTTTATTTCCCGATTATCGTTTACCAACAGAAGCTGAATGGGAATATGCAGCTTTGGGATTAGTAACTGAGAATCCATCTCCCCGCAAAAGTGAAAGAAAAAGAGGCGAGGAGTTGATTGCGAACAAACAAATCTATGCCTGGAAGAACGATGGCTATGATAATCTTCGCTCAACTAAAAAAGGCGCTATGCAAGGTGCTATGCTTGCTAACTTTAAACGTGGAAATGGTGACTATATGGGAACTGCCGGCGGCTTGAATGACCGTTCTGCAATTCCTGCATCAGTAACATCTTTCTATCCTAACGGTTTCGGTATTTATAATATGAGTGGTAATGTGAGTGAATGGGTTGCTGATGTTTACAGACCAACTACCGATCTTGATGAAGATGACATAAATCCTTATCGCGGTAACGTGTTTATGCAGGTAGATAAAAGTGGTGGCGAAGGAAATCTCAGAGACAGTTTAGGAAGAATCAAAATGATACCTGAAAATGATTCTGCATTAGCAAATCGCAGAAATTATCAGCGTGCATATGCTATAGATTATTTAGATGGCGATTCTGCAAGCCGCGTTGATTATGGATATGGAGTAACTACATTAATCAGTGATCAAAGCAGGGTTGTAAAAGGAGGAAGCTGGTTAGATATGCCTTACTGGTTAAGTCCGGGCGCAAGACGTTTCCTTGAAGAATATGAAAGTAGTTCAACCATTGGGTTCCGTTGTGCGATGACACATTATGGTCCACCGGAAGGTGAATCACAAAAAATTAAGACGGGAAATTTCTTCCCGAAAAGAAGACAGAAAAGATAGGAAAGGTAAATAAAGGAAAAGCCGTTCACTTTTGTGGATGGCTTTTTTGTTTTATAACTCCAATGAATATTAATTTGCCACATGCAAAATTTCAATGAAAGACTTAATCATCTTATTGATGAAGCCCTAAAGGAAGATATTGGTGACGGAGATCATTCAACATTAAGCTGCATTCCCGCTGATAAAACGGGGAAAGCAATTCTTAAAATAAAGCAGGATGGAATTTTAGCCGGTGTTGATGTAGCTGAAAAAATATTCTACTTTGTTGAGAAAGATATTGAATTCAATTCTTTTAAAAGTGATGGTGATGTAATGCACAATGGAGAAAAAGCATTTGAAGTTCAGGCGCTCGTTCATACCATTTTAAAATGTGAAAGAGTGGTGCTGAATTGCATGCAACGCATGAGCGGTATTGCTACACTTACACATCAATATGCAGAAAAAATAAAAGATTACAGAACCCGTTTGCTGGATACACGTAAAACAACACCCAATTTTCGCCTGCTTGAAAAAGAAGCTGTAAAAATTGGCGGCGGTTTTAACCATCGCTTTGGATTGTTTGATATGCTGATGCTGAAAGATAATCACATTGACTATTGCGGTGGTATTGAAAAAGCAATTGATAAAGCCTGGCGTTATATTCAACAAAAAAACCCTGATCTGAAAATTGAAGTAGAAACAAGAAATATGGATGAAGTGCGACAGGTGTATAAAGCGGGTCAAAGAAAAGTTTTTCGAATTATGCTTGATAATTTTACGCCTGAACAAATACGTGAAGCGCTGGATTTAATACAGGAAGATTTTGAAACAGAAGCAAGCGGCGGAATTAATTTGAATAATATAGAATCGTATGCTGCAACAGGTGTTGATTTTATAAGTGTTGGGAGTTTGATAACACAGGCACAAAATGTTGATTTAAGTTTGAAAGCAGTGATGACCAATTAATATCAACTGAAAAAAATTTTCATGAGCAAGAAAAATAAGGCTGATATAAATGGCTTCGTTTATAGCACAGATCCAAACTTTTCTTTTCAACCGGAAGAAATAAATGAAGCTGAAACATTGCAGCCATCTCAACAAAAATTAAAAATAAAATTAGATACAAAGCATCGTGCCGGCAAAGCTGTAACGTTGGTTGAAAATTTTATCGGCAGCAATAACGACCTGGAAGATCTTGGAAAAAAAATAAAAAACTTTTGCGGAACCGGTGGCAGTGTAAAAGATGGCGAAATAATTATCCAGGGCGACCAACGCGATAAAATTTTGCAATGGTTAATTAAAAATAATTATAAGCAAAGCAGGAAAATTTAATCGTATACCATTGATAAAAACTATAAACCGGAAACTACAAACTGTAAACTGATTATTGCCCCTGCGCTAAACTGTAAGCACGTTTATTACCCAATAACAATAATAATTCGGAAGAACAGATCTTAAAATCACCGCTTAAACTTACATACAAACCAAGTACGTCTTGTTGATTTAATGGAATATCATCAATGCTTTCAAAACGTACGTTGTACTGATTAACAAGATTTGTATAAACAGAACCTGTTGGCCAAACTTGTGTGCCACGGTTACTGATATTAATGAGTTTAAATTTTACACCTGCATGCCGCAAACATTTATTTGCAATATTGATGGGTTGATCATTACTTTCAATAAAAAAATCTACACCAATAATTTTTTCTTTCTCCGTTTCTGCAGATTCCATCATCGGATTTTTTTCCAGCTTGAAATGCGTTTCTGTAAAAGGTGTATCGGGTAACAAAGTTTTAGCACCTTGCTCCGGTTGCTTTCCAAAATTTTGAATGATGGCTTTTGCAAAATCAGTTGTGTTTACAGCAGGTTTCGATTTATCACCAAAATCACCGGTATGCACACCTTGCTCCAACGTATACAGCAATGCATTTTCAATAGTAACAGCACTTTCCATTAAACCCAAATGCCGCAACATTCCAATACCACTTAATAATAATGCAGTTGGGTTAGCAATATTTTTTCCGGCGATATCAGGCGCTGTTCCATGCACGGCTTCAAATATGCAAATGTGATCGCCAATATTTGCGGAAGGCGCAAAACCCAAACCACCAACCAGTCCCGCACATAAATCGCTTACAATATCGCCTTGCAGATTGGTTAATACGATCACATCAAAATTGTCTGGCCGCGTAACAAGTTTCATGCACAGGTCGTCAACAATTACATCATCAGATTTTAATTCAGGATAATCTTTCGCCACTTCATAAAACACTTCTAAAAACAAACCATCTGTTATCTTCATGATGTTTGCTTTGTGCGCACAGGTAATACGTCTCGCATTTTTTTTCTTCGCCATTTCAAACGCATACTTTATCACCTGCATGCTTCCGGGCCGCGTAATAAATCTTCTGCTTAAAGCAACATCATGCGTAAGCATATGTTCAACGCCGCCGTAAGTGTCTTCAATATTTTCGCGCACAACTGTTATGTCGACAGGAATACCGGCTTTGCTGAACACTGTATCTACACCGTGCAATGTTTGAAACGTTCTTGTGTTTGCATACGTGTTCCATGTTTTGCGTGCGGTAACATTTATACTTTTTACGCCTTTGCCTTTTGGTGTTTCCATTGGTCCTTTAAATAAAATACCGAGGTCTTCAATGGTTTGTTTTGCTTCGGGCGTCATGCCATTGTTGTAACCTTTATCAAATACCCATTTTCCCATTTCAACCGTAACATATTCTAATGGTACTTTTGCTTCATAAAAAATTTTCAGCACTGCATCCATAATTTCCGGACCAATGCCATCACCTTTTGCAACTGCTATTTTTCGCATGCCGCAAAATTATTATTGTTAACAACAAATTGAAGAAAGTAAATTTATTTCACCTTTAATTAATTCAATTTAAAAACGCATGCAACATTTTCAGTTTTGGCCTTTGCCACAAATAAACACGCAACGTTTGCTATTACGGCAATTACTTTTAAAAGATGCTGAAGAAATATTTGCGTTGCGAACAAATGAAGAAGTAAATAAATTTATCGGCAGGCGAGTGCCCGATTCTCTTGATGATGCAAAAGCGTTCATAAGAAGCATTAACGATGGCATTGCACAAAAAGAAACGTGCTATTGGGCAATTGTGTTAAAAGAAAATTTAAAGCTGATAGGTACCATCACCATTTGGCAATTTTCTAATGAAGATAATAGCGCAGAACTTGGTTATGAATTGCATCCCGATTTTCAGCATAAAGGATTTATGCATGAAGCGATAAATGCTGTTATACAATTTGCGTTTAAAAATCTCCGGTTTAAAAAACTATATGCGTGGACGCATCGTAACAATACAGCATCCATCAACCTGCTTAAAAAAAATAATTTTAAAAGAGATGAAATAGCCGAACGTAAAAATGCAGCAAATGCACTTTCAAAAAACATGGTAATTTATTTTTTAGATAGTGCAAATGATTGAAACTTTAAATCCATATCTTTATTGCCGCAAACAATCGTGATGGTTTCTAAAATTTCAGAAGGTGTTGAAATAAGTGTTGAAAGTTTTTACCAGGCAGATTACAGCAATCCTGCAAACAACGAATACATGTTTGCTTATCGCATTACAATTGAAAATCACAACAGCTTTAGTGTAAAATTACTTCGCCGCACCTGGAAGATATTTGACAGCAATGGTGAATATAAAGATGTAGAAGGCGAAGGTGTTGTTGGTGTGCAGCCTGTGTTGCAGCCTGCAAAACAATTTCAATATGTAAGCGGTTGTAATTTGCGCACAGAATTAGGGCGCATGTTTGGTACTTATGAAATGGAAAACCTCAACAGTAAAAAAATCTTCAAAGTAAATATTCCTCCTTTCGATTTAATTGCTCCGCTGAAGATGAATTAATCACCGCATTTTAAAATACCGGCGTTTACCTGTTTCTTTGCTGCGTTTTAAATTTAAGCGATGCTTGTAATTGGTTTAATAAGAGAAGGAAAAATTCCGGCTGATAATCGCGTGGCATTAACGCCATCTCAATGCCGTTGGCTGCTGAAAAATATTGATTGCAATATTTATGTGCAGCCTTCTCCCCATCGTTGTTATACGGATAAAGAGTTTGAGCAATCAGGTGTTTTTGTACAGGAGGATTTAAGCGCATGCAATCTTTTGCTGGGCATAAAAGAAGTGCCGGTTGATATGTTATTACCTGATAAAACGTACATGTTTTTTTCACACACAAAAAAGAAACAGCCTTATAATAAAAAGCTGATGCATGCCATGGTTGAAAAAAATATTACGCTGATAGATTACGAATGTTTAGAGCATGCAGACGGGCAACGTATTATTGGCTTTGGCTTTTTTGCAGGTATTGTTGGCGCACACAACGGAATAATGGCTTATGGTGAAAGAACAAAAAAATTTAAGCTTGGCAGGGTTTTCAAACAGAAAGATTACCGTGAACTTATACATACTTATTTTGGTTTAAAACTTCCGAACATAAAAATTGCTGTTACGGGTAGTGGTCGTGTTGCGCATGGTATTTTAGAAGTAATGAATTTGATGGATGTGCAGGAAGTTGAACCGGATGATTATCTCAATCTTGAATTTGATTATCCTGTGTACATACATTTAAAAGGTGCATCGTTATATCATCATAAAGAAAATAAAAATTATACAAGAGCAGATTTTCATGCACATCCGCAGCACTACGAATGTTTGTTTCTTCCTTATGCAGCGCACACAGATATTTTAATGAATGGCGTTTATTGGGATACAGGAATTCCGCGTTTGTTTGAAACAGAAGATATCAAAGAAAATAATTTTCGCATAAAAACCATTGCAGACATTACTGATGATGCAGGTGGCAGCGTTCCTGTTAATCTTGGTGATTGCAGCATAGATGATCCTGTTTATGGCGTTGATAAGTTAACGGGTAAAAAAACAGCACCTTATTTAGACTCTTCCATTGATGTAATGGCTGTTGGAAATTTACCCAATGAACTGCCAAGAGATGCAAGCCGTTTTTTTGGCGAGCAGTTAATTAAATATATTTTGGCTGATATATTAAAGGGTGGCAGCCGCACTGTAGAAAATGCTACTATTTTAAGGGATGGAAAACTTACGCCGGGCTTCAATTATCTCAGCGATTATGCTTATAATTGAGAAGCAATTTTAATGAAACGGCTGCTATTTTAAATAAACGGCAAGCAATTTGAATTCATTTCTCATTGTTTAAATATATAACTGGCAGCATTACAATAATGAAGGCAATAAGTGCTTATATTTTTATTTCCATCCTGCTTGCGTTTTTCATTTCATGTAATGATAAAGTGAATTTTAGTTCGCCGCCGGGTTATGATCTTAATCATCCTGTGGTGATTTATCTTAATTCAGACTTAAGCGAGATTTCAGGTATAATTTATTATCCGAAGGATACGAGCATTTTTGCCATCAGTGATGCCACAGGTTCTTTGTATAAAATTTTTCCTGACAGAAATACGCTTGTTCAAAAATGGAAATTCGGCACCAATCACGATTATGAAGATCTGCAAAGAATAGACAGCACTTTTTATATTTTATCAAGCAGCGGAAATATTACAGCCGTTAAGTTCAGCAAAGACACATCGATGCAGGTTTCCGATTTTAAAATTCATGATAAACAGAAAAATGAATTTGAAACGCTTTACTTCGACAGCAGTTTAAATAAACTTGTATTGATTTGTAAAGATTGTGAGGAAGATGACAAAAGCACGGTAAGCACGCGCTCATTTGATATTACAGACAGTACTTATGCTGATGGGCCATATACGATCAATGTAAAAAATATTAATAAGCTTATTAATACAAAAGATATGAAGTTTAAACCATCGGCAGCCGCATTTAACCCGGTAACGCATGAGCTTTTTATTCTTGCATCTGTAAACAAACTGCTTGTTATTGCAGATACAAATGGAAACGCAAAAAAAGCGTACTTTCTACGTCCGTCTTTGTATAAGCAACCTGAAGGAATTGCGTTTACACCTTCAGGAGATTTGCTTATATCAAACGAAGCAGGTTCTAAACAAGGCGATGCAGATATATTAGTTATAAAACGAAAAAAATAAGTGAATGAAATTTGCTTCAATTACGCTTGGTGTTTTATTATTTTCCTTTTCTGTTTATGCACAGGATGACAGCGTGCAGGCACGCATTGTGGTAATTGGTGATGCAGGATCATTTCATAAAGATGCGCAAGGGCACGACAGGCACTACGTTGTTTCTGCAGTTAAAAAAACAATTCCGCTTGATGAAAAAACAACTGTTCTTTATGTCGGCGATAATTTATACTACACAGGTTTGCCGGATAATGCGCTAAAGATTTATGATATAAGAAGACAGGTTCTAGATTCTCAAATGGATATTGCGCTTGGTACAAAAGCAAAAGTGTATTTTATTCCGGGCAATCATGATTGGGATGTAATGCGTGCCGGCGGATGGGAAGCTATCAAGCGCGAACAGGAATATATAGATACTGCAGGTCGTGGAAAAAATGTAGACTTTGAACCAAAGGGCGGTTGCCCTGGTCCCGTTGAAGTACCAATAAATAATAACGTAGTAATGATATTGATGGATAGCCAGTGGTGGTTGCATCAATATGATAAGCCCGGCATTGAATCTGATTG
>JBEHXR010000177.1:0-7824 GCA_048498595.1 Bacteroidota bacterium | reverse complement strand
CGTTATTCTCAGGAATTTTAATTGGCGGAATGTTTCTATTCAACCTTACGCCTGATGCAATGCAATTAGTTGATGTTGCACGCAACCGTATTCAAAATTGGAAAAAATAATATCGTGAATCGTGAATCGTGAACAATTTTTAGCTTATCAATATCGCACAAATAAATTTCTCATCTTAACAAAAAATTCCTAAGCCTTTGTTACCTGCATAATTCTTTCAACGATTAATCAAACCAGAGAGCCAAACATTTTAAAATAAGGCAACAGCTATCTGCATAAAACGATTGCAGCAGGTAAAATTTAATCCCCTCTTACAAACAATAGCGAGATCAGTGCACGCTAACCATGCATTGACTGCTAAGCATTTTTTAATAAAATAATTTTTTCAAAATGAAATCGAATGATCAAAAAGGATTGCAGTTTAAAGTGCAGTTCGATGGAACACCAAATGAAGCTATAACTTACCAGGTTATAGTATTTGACAGAGATAAAAAATCTGTTTATGATTCCCCTGTGCGTAACGACCAATTTACACTTCCTTTTTCGCCGCAGGATTTAAAAGATAAACGCATATTTCTTGCGCCATATACTGAAGGAAGAAAAACTACAGCTTCATTAAGCACACTTGAAAAAGGAAACGGCTTTGAAGTGAGTTTTTCTTATGCAAACACGAACGAGCCAATACAAATAAGTAACATCCCGCAATACATCTGGTGCTGGTGGCTCTATTGTTTTTGCCAGGTTCGCGGTCGTGTATTTAACTGGTGCGGCAACGAATATTTGCCGGTGTATAAAGCAAGAGTGCACATCTGCGAAGTTGATCCTATCATCTGGTATCTTCAAAAACTTCCCGATTATGAAATAGTGAAATTAAGAGATGATATTATCGATAGAATTATTCATTGGCATATACCGGATCCAGCGCCTGATCCATTAAAAAATATTCGTGCAAATCCTGTTACGCAAATTGCATCCACACAATTAAGCCGCAATCAAAATGTTCGCAGCAAACAATTCGATAGTGAAGCAATTACAAGCGCCGATAAAGCTATTGTTGCACCAACACTGCCTTATGAAAATCTTACTTCTTTTTATTCTGATTCTGCTAACCTGATAAGAAATTATTTGATTAACAATTACAGAATTTTATACCCATTCTGGTGTTGGCTGAATCCATGGTTTTTAAGATGCGATGAAGTAGCAGTGCTTGAAACAGATGCGAATGGTTGGTTTAATACAACCATCTGGTACCAGTGCTGCGGCGATAAACCGGATCTTTATTTCTGGGTTGAATATTATATTAATGGCGTTTGGACGACGGTTTATAATCCTGGCTTGCGTTGTGGCACGCATTGGGATTATGCATGCAATACAGAAGTGGATATTTATTTAAATGATCAGCGCATACCTTGCCCGATTCCGCAACCAAACATTGGTTACAAAGATGTTTTTGTTTTTAGCATTGGTAATGATGTAAGCGTTACAAAAGTTTACCAGGATGGCACTATGAAAGGTCAAACAATGACGGGAACACCGTTCGAAGAAGGATCACCTTTTGGCGGCAGCATTGAACCACGTGTTTATTTTGGAAGTTATTTGTGCGATAGCGTTGATGGTGGTAATAATTATTTTTATAAATGGTCTTTCCGCAAAGAAGGCACATCATCATGGAATGAAATTATCACAGATACGTTCAGGCATTATCTTGTTGAAACAGTTGATGGGCCAACATTCCCGGTATATCGCATTGGTGCAAATGCTGATAAATTATATCAAATACTTCGTTATCATTTACCAATCGCACAAGGCGGCAATGATCTTTGGGTGGTTGACAGCAGAACCGATACGGCAAGCACAAAATTTATCACAACAGATTTAAACAGCGATGGCACAACAGATGATTTCAGTATAACAGATGGTGTGTACGAAATGAAAATGGAATTGTATAAATATGTTGCGGGCGTTGCAACGCGTGTTAACTGGACTGCGGAAGGAATTAATCTTTATGTTCCGGATCATACATTAAATTCTCCGTTTGGTGATGTTACCATCAATCATGAAACAGATAATACCATCATTAATAAATATAAATATTTTGAAGCCGGTGATCTGTTTGGTTTCACCATGAAAATTTTTGTTGATAATATGGCGCCCAATCTTTCGCTCGAAGATGTAAGTGTTACCAATGCGGATGCAACAACCGGCGTTGCCGGACCTTGCGGATTTATTGAATTTAAAAACAGAAATACAAGCATGGTTAATTTTAAATTCAATGCTTCGCAGCAAAATAATTTCGCAACGTTTGGTTTTGGAATTATAAAAGGAAATGGCACCACAGATTCATTTAATGCCGGTGACAGAGTTGGCGTTTCATCTACTCCGTTAAATCACAATGGTGTTCCTTCGGGCACAAATATCAATCTTGTTGGCAGCGATTATGAGCTGCATGTATCGCCAGATTTCTTGTTAGGTTCATGCGATAAAGCAGCGTTCCTTCAAAGCGTTTCTATTCATCCATTAGTGCAGGATGGTTATTCAAGATTGTATGGTGATTGGAGTTTATCAACAGCGTTCGCATTGGAACATCATCATGCATAATAATTTTAGAAGTGAGATTTGATAATTTCCTACGTCTCACTTCTTCCTTTTCACTTTAAAAAAGATGTCTAACTTCATAATTGTATAACCATTTCATGACGCAATACATCTTTTATTTTGTTCTTTCAATATTGGCTGTTTGGCGAATCACACATTTATTGGGTAAAGAAGATGGACCTTTTGATATTATATTTCTCATAAGAAAAAAAGCAGGAGCAGGTTTTTTCGGAAGCCTGCTCGATTGCTTTTATTGTTTGAGTATTTGGATTGCTTTGCCTTTTGGAATTTGGTTAGGCATAACGTGGTGGGAAAAAATTTTGATGTGGCTAGCTTTATCAGGTGCAGCCTGTTTACTTGAACAGGCAACGACGAAAAAGAACTCAGGTAATACGCCAACTTACCACGAAGATTAACTTATAACATACAACTTATTACTAAAAACTTTTTATATGTGTAACTGCGGAAAAAAAAGAGCTGAACTGAAACAACAACCGCATTCAGCTAATCAAATTAAAGTTGGAGTAAGGCAGCAACCAATACAAAACAGATCAGCAGTTTTATTTCAATACACCGGAAATTCCGGTTTGTCTGTTGTGGGAAATTTTACAAGAAAAACTTACCGGTTTAATTTCTCAGGAGATGTTCAATCCATTGACATGAATGATGCGCGGGCAATGACTTCAATTCCTGTTTTAAAAAGAATTGGTTGAATTATTTTTACCCGTTTGCAAGGAAGTATTGTTTGTAATTACTCTTCCGGCGCCGGCATATCTTTTACTCCAGTAAGGATCATTTAAATCGCTGATGGTAACACCACTGCTCGTTGATGCATTCACAAATTTATTATTAGCGATATATAAACCAACATGCGAAATATGTCTTCCGCTTTTAAAAAAAACAAGATCACCTTCCTGCAGGTCATCATCTTTTATATGCGTTGAAAAATCGTATTGCTCCTGCGCGGTTCTCGGAACATTTATGCCGTATACACTTTGCAACATGGCTTGTGTAAAAGCAGAACAATCGATGCAGTGCTCATCACCACCACCCAAACAATAACGCGTTCCCCACCAATGATCAATTTGCTGCAACAAAGGCAGATCATTTAATTGCTCAACCGGCACATCCATTTTTATAGCATACTTAATCTGCAGCCAATCTGCTTTTTCAATATTGAAATTGGAAGGTGCTATTTTATAATATTGCTGACTGGTTGGTTGTTCAAGTCTGTTATAAGTAAATTCATTGCCTTTTTTTTCGCCGGGCGTAATACTTACATCATCTAAAAACTGCGGGTTCTTTTTCTTAACTGAAGTTGTACTGCTACTGCGTGAAGTTGCAGGCTGCAAGCTTTTACAACTACATAAAATTAACAGCAGGCAAATTGTTTGAGTTAATCTTATATTCATTGACGGGCGCAATATAAAAAGCAATTACAAGAACGATAAAATCGTGAAAAAGTTTTATGAATTTAATTAACAATATACAAATGTGAAAAACATTGTGCGTTTCTTTAATCGTTATTTAGGAAATTTGTCGTTGGTGAATTCTTCGTGCTTCTTTGTGTCTTTGCAACTTCGTGGTTTAAATTGGTTGAACCACAAAGACACTCAGGCACTAAGTTTAAATCCTATATCAGAAATCAAAAAATCAAAAATCAGGAATGCAGTTTTCTCACTTACATGTTCATACACAATATTCTTTGCTTGACGGTGCGGCGAGTATTGATTCATTATATAAAAAAGCAGCGGCGCATAATATGCCCGCAGTTGCTATCACCGACCATGGAAATATGTTTGGTGTGTTTGAATTTGTAAAACAGGCATGGAATAATACAAAGGTTGTTGGCACAGATGCAAACGGAAAAGAAATAAAGGAGCCGGTTATTAAACCAATTGTTGGTTGTGAATTTTATGTTGTAGAAGACAGGCATCGTAAAACATTTTCGAAAGAACAAAAAGATGAGCGCTATCACCAGGTGTTATTAGCAAAGAATAAAAAAGGTTATGAAAATTTAATCAAGCTTACTTCGCTGGGTTTTATTGAAGGTTATTACAGCAAGTATCCGCGTGTTGATAAATCACTCATCGAAAAATATCATGAAGGTGTTATTGCCACAACCTGTTGCATTGGTGCGTATGTGCCGCAGGCAATTTTACATTTAAGTGAAGAGGAAGCTGAAAAAGAATTTCAGTGGTGGCATAATTTATTTGGTGATGATTATTTTATAGAACTGCAAAGACACGGTATAAATGAACAGGAAAAAATAAATGCCACATTATTAAAGTTTGCAAAGAAATATAATGTACCAACAATTGCAACGAATGATAGTCATTACACTGAAAAAGATGATTATAATGCGCATGATATTTTGCTTTGCATCAATACTGGTGAAAAGCAAAGCACGCCTGGTTTTGATGATTTTATAAACGATGATGCGCATGTAAAAAATCGCCGCTTCAAATTTCCAAACAATAACTTTTATTTTAAGTCGCCTGATGAAATGCTCGATACATTTAAAGATGTTCCGCATTCATTAGATAATACAAATATTATTGTTGACAAGGTTGAAACGCTTAATCTAAAAAAAGATATTTTACTACCTGCATTTCCGATTCCTTCAGCATTTCAAACAAGTGATGACAGCAACATCAATCAATGGAATTTTTTAAAACATATTGCTTACGAAGGTGCACAAAAAAGATATGGTGAAATAAGCGAGGAAGTACGTGAGCGTTTAGACTTTGAATTGTTCACCATAAAAACAATGGGCTTTGCCGGTTACTTTTTAATCGTGAGTGATTTTATAAAAGTTGGAAGGGAGCGCGGCGTATTCATTGGTCCTGGTCGTGGTTCTGCAGCGGGAAGTGTCGTTGCATATTGCATTGGCATAACTAACATCGATCCTATAAAATATAATTTACTGTTTGAAAGATTTCTCAATCCCGACAGAAAAACAATGCCTGATATTGATACGGATTTTGATGATGAAGGCAGGCAAAAAGTTATTGATTACGTTGTTGAAAAATATGGCAAGAACCAGGTAGCGCAAATCATTACGTATGGTACGATGGCTGCGAAAATGAGCATTAAAGATGTGGCACGTGTAATGGATTTACCATTGGCAGAAAGTAATGCGTTAACGAAAATGGTTCCTGACAGACCAGGCACATCACTCAAAAAAATTCTGAAATCAGATTTGAATGAAGATGAACATGGCGAAGAGATTGAAAACATTCGCAGGCTGCGGGAAATTTATAATGGTAATGATATGCGTGCACAGGTTTTGCATGAAGCAGAACGTTTGGAAGGAAGTGTGCGCAACACAGGAATTCATGCTGCAGGAATCATCATCGCGCCAAAAGATTTAACTGAACTCATTCCGGTTGCAACTGCTAAAGATTCTGATTTGTGGGTTACACAAATTGAAGGCAGCACCATTGAAGAAGCTGGTGTATTGAAAATGGATTTTTTAGGATTAAGAACTTTATCAATTTTAAAAACTGCATTGGAATTAATCAAGCAAAATCATAACATAGATATTGATTTGGATAGTTTGCCGTTGGATGATGAGAAAACTTTTCAGTTATATCAACGCGGTGAAACAAATGCAACGTTTCAATTTGAAAGTGCAGGCATGCAAAAATATTTGCGTGAATTGAAGCCTGATAAGTTTGATGATTTGATTGCGATGAATGCATTGTATCGCCCCGGACCAATGGCATACATTCCGCAATATGTTGCGCGCAAACATAACCGCGACCTCGTTTGTTATGACTTACCTGAAATGCAGGAATTTCTTGAAGAAACTTATGGCATTACAGTTTACCAGGAACAGGTGATGTTGCTTTCACAAAAACTTGCAGGGTTTACAAAAGGTGAAGCAGATGTGTTGCGAAAAGCAATGGGAAAGAAAGACCGTAAGACGCTGGATAAAATGAAAGACAGTTTTATCAAAGGCGCATCAGCAAAGGGTTTCAACGCAGATGTGTTAGAGAAAATTTGGCGCGACTGGGAAGCATTTGCGCAGTATGCTTTCAATAAATCGCATGCAACCTGTTATGCTGTAGTTGCATATCAAACAGCCTATTTAAAAGCACATTATCCGGGCGAATATATGAGTGCTGTGCTCAATCATTCAGGTAGTATTGATAAGGTTACATTTCACATGGAAGAATGTAAACGCATGGGTTTGCATGTGCTTGGACCGGATATAAATGAATCGCTAAAAGGTTTTGCAGTGAACGCAAAAGGTGAAATACGTTTTGGTTTGGGTGGATTGAAAGGCGTTGGAGAAGCAGCGATTGAAAGCATTATTGAAGAACGAAAAAAGAATGGTGTTTACAATGATATTTTTGATTTTATCAAACGTGTAAATCAACGCACCGTAAATAAAAAATCAATTGAAAGTTTAGCTAACTCCGGTGCATTTGATTGTTTTAAAGATGTGCATCGTGCGCAATATTTTTATGCAATGCCGGGAGATACAACAACAGGCATTGAACGTATCATTCGCTTTGGAAATACTTTCCAGGCAAACAAACAAACACAGGCAAATACGTTGTTTGGTGAATCGGTGTTGCCTGCCATCGCCTCTCCTATTTTACCTAAATGCAACGAATGGAGCTTAACGGAGAAACTCGAAAGAGAAAAAGAAGTTACAGGCATGTTCATGAGCGGGCATCCGCTTGACCATTTTAAATTCGAATTAAAATATTATGGTATTACTAAACTCAGTGACTTTAGTGAAATAAGGGAATCGAACACATTGCTTGCTGCTAACAAAGAAAAAAGCTTACGCATTGCTGGTTTGGTTACTGATGCACAACATAAAGTTTCGCGTAAAGGCAACAATTTTGGTGTAATAATGCTTGAAGATTTTAGTGGCAAGGCTGAACTGATGTTATTTGGTGATGATTATGTTCGTTATAAAAACTTCCTGGAGAAAGGAAATAATCTTTTGATATGCGGATATTTCAGAACAAGATATAATGGCGAAGATTATGAATTTAAGATCACTTCGATTAATCTTTTGGAAACAGCAAAAATGAATCTCACAAAGCAACTTGAAATATGTGTTGAGCCAGCTTCGCTCACAAACGAGTTTGTTCATTTTGTTGAAAACAACATAAAATCAAATCCCGGAAAATCAACCATAAAATTTCGCATAAAAGAACCACAGGAAAATTTAGAAGTTGTTTTAAATAGCATCGACAAAGGGTTTAC
>JBEHXR010000176.1:0-7903 GCA_048498595.1 Bacteroidota bacterium | reverse complement strand
GCAACATATAAACCAAATGATAATGCTGAAGTAACAGCCACAATTTTTTATCAGCCTTTATATAAAGACTTCGCTGATTTTCGCGTGCTGAATGAAATAAGTGCTAAGTTTAAAATCATAAAACATCTTTCGTTTACAGTGGGTTGGTCGTACTTGTACGATAGCAGACCTGCAGCATCAACACCCGATTTAAATTACATTGTAACTAATGGAATTGAATATGACTTTTAATTGATGGTTGTGATAAACTTGATTGCAACCTACCTTTGCAACTCAATAAAAATTTTATGGATTATCGTGTAGAAAAAGATACAATGGGCGAAGTAAAAGTGCCTGCAAATGTTTACTGGGGTGCGCAAACACAACGCAGTATTGAGAATTTTAAAATAGCGCAGGACATTAATAAAATGCCAAAGCCAATTATTTATGCGTTTGCATATTTAAAAAAAGCGGCTGCGCTTGCAAATAATGAATTGGGTGTTTTGAATGATGAAAAGCGTGATGCAATTTCAAAAGTGTGCGATGAAATTTTAGAAGGTAAGTTAGATGACCAGTTTCCATTAGTTGTTTGGCAAACAGGAAGTGGCACGCAAAGCAATATGAACGTGAATGAAGTGGTGGCTTATCGCGCACATGTTTTGCATGGCGGCGCTTTAACTGATAAAGAAAAATTTTTGCATCCGAATGATGATGTAAATAAATCGCAATCTTCCAACGATACATTTCCAACAGCCATGCATATTGCTGCATATAAAATGTTGGTTGAAACAACTATTCCCGGCATAGAAAAACTGCGCAACACTTTAAAAGAAAAAAGTAAAGCGTTTATGCATGTTGTGAAGATCGGCCGCACACATTTTATGGATGCAACACCGCTGACACTTGGACAAGAATTCAGCGGGTATGCATCACAATTAGAACATGGATTAAAAGCGATAAAAAATTCTTTAGCACATTTAAGTGAATTAGCATTGGGCGGCACAGCAGTTGGCACAGGCATCAATACACCGAAAGGTTATGCGGAACTGGTTGCGAAAAAAATTGCTGAACTGACAAAGCTGCCTTTCATCACGGCAGAAAATAAATTTGAAAGTTTGGCAGCGCATGATGCAATTGTTGAAGCACATGGTGCATTAAAAACAGTAGCCGTGAGTTTGATGAAAATTGCAAATGATATACGTATGTTATCATCTGGTCCGCGCAGCGGTATTGGTGAGATTTTTATTCCGGATAATGAACCGGGTTCATCTATTATGCCCGGCAAAGTAAATCCCACACAATGCGAGGCATTAACCATGATTGCTGCACAGGTTTTGGGAAATGATGTTGCAATAAACATCGGCGGTGCAACAGGTCATTTTGAACTGAATGTTTTTAAACCTGTAATGATCTATAATTTTCTACACAGCGCAAGATTGATTGGCGAAGGTTGTGTTTCGTTTAACGATAAATGTGCTGTTGGAATTGAACCCATCGAATCAAACATAAAAAAACATGTTGATAATAGTTTGATGCTGGTAACTGCGCTTAACACAAAAATTGGTTATTATAAAGCTGCAGAAATTGCACAAAAAGCACATAAAGAAAATACTACTCTAAAAGAAATGGCCGTTAAACTTGGTTATGTAACGCCTGAGCAGTTTGACGAGTGGGTAGTACCGGCAAATATGGTAGGAGAAATAAAAAGCTAAGCATTAGTTTTTAAACAATTTAAAAAGCTGTTGCACGTTATTAAAAACTTACAGGCAAACCTATTTGAATGAAAAAAATTTTCGGCTTAGTCTTATTAACCATCTGCAGTGCTATTGTATTTTTTTCCTGCCAAAAAGATTTTAGCGTTGAAACGGAAAGTATGCAAAGCGCAAGCGGGAGCTTATGGGATTCCACGGGAAATTGTTTGCCGGACACAGTTGTTGGAACATTCTATAATGGTGTAACACCCGGCAGTGACACTGCTTATGTAGAAATACAAGTGAATGTTACGCAGACGGGTTCATACAACATCACCACGGAATTTGAAAACGGATTTGAATTTGCGGATTCAGGTTTTTTTTCAAATACAGGTTTAAATACAATCAGGCTTAAACCTATTGGTACACCTATTCTTAATACGGGTACAACATTTAATGTAAGTTTCGATAGTTCATTTTGTTCATTTACTGTAAATGTGCAGGATAGCACAGGTACAGGTTTGGGCGGACAACAAGATACGACGGGTACTGGCGGTGGTGGTGATCCAGACTCAACTTCAAGTGCATGGCAATTTTCACAAGGCTCTTTCACCTTTGCGGGCATCATTGATTCCGCAATAAAGGATAACTCAACAGGTGTTGCTACATATTTAACTTTAAATGGCTCTACGCCTACAGGTGACACAACTATGTCGATAAAGTTAGTTATGCCTACATCCGATATTCAACCTGGCACTTATACAATACTCAATAATAGCATTTTCTTTTCTGTAGTTGATGCATCGACACTAACTATTTTATACACCGCAGACGGTTTCACGGCAGGCACAGATTTTACGCTCGTTATAACATCATACGATAGCGCTACTAAGCAAGTGAAGGGCACATTTTCAGGACAAGCAAAGAATCAGTCAGGAGGGATTGTGCCAATAACCAGCGGATCTTTTACAGCGACAGTTCAGTAACACGAATACTTTTAAACAGCCTCTGCTCTGTCATCAACCTCAGATGGAATGGTTGCCTTGTTTGCCTCATGTTTATGCGGAAAAAATTTCTTTTGCCAGATAAGCAACGCAATCACACCAATTGAAATAGAAGCATCAGCAAGATTAAATACCGGGCTAAAAAATTCAAACTCATCTCCGCGCCAGCTTTTTATCGGAAACCATGATGGATAATGTGTGTGAATGATGGGAAAGTATAACATATCAACAACCTGCCCGTGAAAAAAAGTTGCATAACCACCGCCGGCAGGAAATAAAGTTGCAACCGTAAATGGATTGCTGCTGCTAAATATCAAGCCATAAAACATACTGTCAATTAAATTACCAAAGGCACCTGCATAAATAAGTGCCGCGCAAATAATAAAGCCGGTATGATATTTTTTTATGATGATTGTTCGCAGATAAAATGTACCCAGTATTACAGCTACTAACCGAAAAAGTGTAAGAAGAATTTTTCCAACGCCGCCACCAAATTGCAAGCCCCAAGCCATTCCTTCATTTTCTACAAAATGCAGGCGAAACCAGGAGCCAATCATCTTATGCTCTTCGCCTAAAGTGTAATGTGTTTTAATAAAAAATTTTAATGCCTGGTCTGCAATTAGTATTAGTATAATAAGGAGGGCGACGCTTCTGCCTTTCATCAGTTATTGTTTGTGGATAAAGAGCGCAAATATAATGTTTAAAGATGTGAGTGATTGGTTAAGAGTTACATGCTGAATGATACAGTTTAAGGTGTTTCAAACGATAGTTGTAATTTTACCGGATGTATTTCAACTGGAATGATAGTGTGAACCTGTTTTCGAAGCTAACCTTTCGCCGCAGTTTTAATGCAGCCAAAGTAATGGCGAGCTATCAGCTAACTAAACTTTTTAAAAAGCCGGTGCAATGGGGTTATCCAATTTCTATTTCTTTTGAACCAACAACTTCCTGCAATCTTCGCTGCCCTGAATGCCCAAGTGGATTAAGAGAATTTACACGACCAACCGGCATGCTTAAGAAAGATTTTTTTAAAGAAACGATCGATGATGTTTATAAAGAACTTCTCTATCTGATTTTTTATTTTCAGGGTGAACCTTTTTTAAATCCTGATTTTTTAGAGATGGTAAAATATGCGCATGATAAAGGCATATACACGGCCACATCAACTAATGCACATTACCTCACAGATGAAAAAGCAAAACGAACAGTAGAAAGTGGTTTAGATCGTTTAATTATTTCTATTGATGGAACAACGCAGGATGTTTATAAGCAATATCGTGTTGGCGGCAATCTTGAAAAAGTGTTGCAGGGCGCACGCAATATTGTAAAATGGAAAAAAGAATTAAAGAGCAAAACACCGTTTGTGTTTTTTCAATTTCTTGTTGTAAAACCAAATGAACATCAAATTGAAGATGTAAAAAAACTCGCAAAAGAAATTGGTGTTGACCAGGTTCGTTTTAAAACCGCACAGGTTTACGATTATGAAAATGATCCGAATAATCTCATTACTACAATAGATAAATACAGCCGTTACAGAAAAAATAAAAACGGCGAGATGGAAATAAAAAGTGGCTTAAAAAATCATTGCTGGAAACTTTGGCACGCAAATGTTATTACTTGGGATGGTTTAGTTGTGCCCTGTTGCTTTGATAAAGATGCTATGCACAGACTTGGAAATTTGCGCACGCAATCGTTCAAAGAAGTATGGCACAACGACAACTACAAGCAGTTTCGCAGCGAGCTAATGAAGAGCAGGAAAAATATTGATATATGTGCTAATTGCAGCGAAGGCTTGACAGTTTGGGAAAACTAATTTCTCATTGTACATACTGAAAAGTCTCTAACATGAACAAGCACTTTGGAAGTTTAATTTGTTTGTGCATTTTATTCATCAATTCATTTGCACAAGATTCCGCCACAACAACAGTAACCTCATCTGCGGACCAATCATTTTCACCTAAAGACGTTTATAAAATAAGCTGGAAGGTTGATGCACCTGTTACAGCCGCTGGTCTTGGCTTAAGTGTGCTCGGTTTACATCTTATTCAAAACAAAGATTCACTTACTTACTCAGAAGCCATGGCAAAAACCAGAAGCGATGTTCCTGCATTCGACAGAGGTAACGCAGGCTTTTATTCTGATAAAGATAATAAAGCCAGTTATATACCTTTCTTCGCAGGCTTTGCAACACCCGTGGCAGTAATGCTGATCAATAAGAATGAAAGACAACAAGCTGGGAAAATTTTAGTAATGTATACAGAAACACTTGCCATTACTTCAACGCTGTATACAATAACTGCAGGCAGCGTAAACAGAAGCAGACCGCTTGTTTATCCTGATAAAAACGGAAATTACCGGGCGCCTTTATCAAAGCGTGAAAGTAAAAATTCTCAGCGTTCGTTTTATGCAGGTCATACAGCGGCGACAGCTACCGGAAGTTTTTTTGCAGCGAAAGTTTTTTCTGACTTAAATCCTGATTCAAAATTTAAACCTGTTATGTGGGTTATTGCAGCAGCGCTACCTGCCGTAACCGCTTATTATCGTTATGAATCAGGCGAACATTTTTTAAGTGATAACATTTTAGGTTACGCAATAGGTGCTGGTGTTGGAATACTGGTTCCGCAATTTCATAAAACACATAAGAATTTCGAACGTGTAAGTTTTGCGCCGGCAATCGGGCAGGGTTATAAAGGCTTTGATCTTGCTTATACTTTTAAATAATTCCGTGGAGTCTTTAAAAACTCCCGCGTTTTTCTCAAATAATCCCGCGGAATCTTTAAAATTTTCCGCGTTTTATTAATTCTTTCCCCCGGAAAACTGGAATATTTCCCCCTTTTTCTCGAATATTTCCCCCTTTTCCTTGAATATTTCCCCGAGATTTTGAGATTTTTCCCCGAGAATTTGGAAAATTCCCCCGAGATTTTTTAAATATTTCCCGATAAATTAGGGAATCTACCCGATTTAGAGGTTCCCGGAAAGACTGCTGTATTTGTTACCAATTGAAAACTGTTTCCACTGCAATATCAGGATGAATGCTTACCGCAACAGGGCAGGTATATGCAGTGTTTTCTAAAATTTTTTTTTGCTTTTCATCAGCTTGAAATGATGATGGAAAATCAAATGTGATCTCAATTTTGCCAACACGCCTGGGATCGGATTGCATAATTTTTTTAATGCTGATTTTTGTATCGTTCAAATCAACATTCATATTTCTTGCTTTAATCCCCATAGTCGTTATCATGCATGTTCCTAACGAAGTTGCTAATAAATCTGTGGGTGAAAATCGCTCACCTTTTCCCTGGTTATCTGTTGGTGCATCTGTTTCAATAATGGTACTGCTTTGCAAGTGTTTAGCCTCTGTTCTTAACGCACCTTTATAAATTATTTCTGCAGTCATTCAACAATATTTGTTATAAATTTACGATTATCAAACTACATATGCGCAGTAAGATTTATTTAGTAGCAATCGGTTTAATCTTGTATGCATCATCATTTGCCCAGCAGGCAAACACATCACAAAATATCAAAGAAGAAAAAAAGCAGGAAAGAAAGCAACATATTGCAGATTTAATTAAAAGAGAAGAAGAAGGTTCCTTGATTTACAATCATCAGTCAGTTTTTGGATTTAAATTAAATACTGATGGATGGACCGCATTGTTTGAACACGGAAAATATAAAACCATTACAACAACCAATACATGGTTCATTGAATTGGGTGAACGTAAGAGTCATAAAGAAGAAAAGATAACAGCAACAGATGCTACAGGTTTCCCTGTTGGTAATCCACTTATTTATGGCAAGCAAAATGTTTTTTATGATATTAATGTTGGAATAGGGCAGCAAAAGCTTATTGGTGGAAAAGGTGCAAAAAATGGGGTAGCTGTTTCTGCAATTTATGGAGGCGGAATTTCTGCCGGTCTTTTAAAACCATATTATGTAACCATCATAGATCCAAACACACAAGAAACACGTGATGTAAAATATGAAGGACCTGGCGATACACTCTTTTTATATTATCCATTTTCCAGTGCTGGGTTTACAAAGGGATTTAATGAAATCAAGTTTACGCCCGGCGTTATCGGGCATGCAGGATTAAGGTTTGATTATGGCCGTTATAATGAATTATTATCTGCCATTGAAGTTGGCGTAAGCGCAGAATATTATACCAAAGAAATGCCTATCATGGTTAATGCACCTGCCAAAAAATTTTTCTATAATGCTTATGTGGCCATTGAGTTTGGCAAACGCAGTTAAATAATCCATTTAATTTATTATTACGAAGTTTGCATTTTAATCAAGCGTTGAAGTTTTTACATGGAAGAAGTAATTAGCGCAACCGGCGTTCAATCCAATTCAAACAAAATGAAAAAACCAAATTGGCTGAGAGTAAAATTGCCAATTGGTGAAAGCTATAAACATGTGCGCAATTTAGTTGATACGCACAAGTTGCATACAATATGCGAAAGTGGTAATTGCCCAAATATGGGTGAATGTTGGGGCGCAGGTACTGCAACATTTATGATTCTTGGAAATGTGTGTACGCGCAGTTGTGGTTTTTGTGCAGTGGCTACCGGAAGACCCGAGCCCGTTGATTGGGACGAGCCACAACGTGTTGCAGAAGCAATTTATTTAATGAAGGTTAAACACGCTGTTATTACAAGTGTTGATCGTGATGAGTTGAAAGATGGAGGTTCAATAATTTGGTATAATACTATCAAAGCTGTTAAAGCATTAAACCCTGATACAACACTCGAAACTTTGATCCCGGATTTTAAAGGTCAGCTTGAAAATATCCAGCGCATAATTGATGCTGCTCCGGAAGTAGTAAGTCATAACATTGAAACCGTAGAACGTTTAACAAAGCAAGTGCGCATCCAGGCTAAGTACAGGCGCAGCATGGAAGTACTGCGTGTGCTAAAACAAAACGGCATGCGCACAAAAACCGGTATCATGCTAGGTTTGGGCGAAACAAAAGAAGAAGTTATTCAAACAATGAAAGATCTTGCTGATGTAAATGTTGATGTGCTTACATTAGGGCAATACCTTCAGCCTACAACCAAACATTTATTTGTACAGCGTTTTGTACATCCTGATGAATTTGCAGAATTAAGAGAGATCGGGTATTCACTCGGTTTTGATTATGTAGAAAGCGGTCCGCTTGTTCGTTCTTCTTATCACAGCGAAAAACATGTATTGGAAGGATACGGTCGCAATCAATGGTTGAGTGAA
>JBEHXR010000175.1:0-7945 GCA_048498595.1 Bacteroidota bacterium | reverse complement strand
GGCAAGACTTTGGAATGTTTCGTCAAACATTATTAGGCGGCAGAGATGAACTTGATGACGCAACAAAAGCAAAAGTTCACCAGTTAACAGATACAGCAAAAGATGCAAAAGAAAAAGTAGTTCTTTTATATAAATACTTGCAGAATAATACGCGCTATGTAAACGTATCATTCGGCATTGGAGGTTGGCAACCGCACGATGCAAAATATGTGGGCGAGAAAAAATATGGTGATTGTAAAGCGCTTTCAAATTTTATGGGTGCATTACTTAAAGAAGCAGGGATTAATTCTTTTTATGCAATCATTAAAGCAGGTAAAAACAACACAAGTTTTTATACAGATTTTCCGTGCAATCAGTTTAATCATGTAATCAGATGCGTGCCTTTACAACACGATACAATGTGGCTTGAATGCACAAGCCAAACTTTACCTGCGGGTTATCTTGGAGATTTTACATGTAACAGACCGGCACTGCTTATAACTGATAGCGGTGGCAAACTTGTTTATACGCCATCTTATAACGAAAATGATAATGAATATATCAGAAATATAAATGCAGATATTAATGATGAGGGTGATTTAACCGCTAAAATTATTTCAAACTATAAAGGTCTAGAATACGACGATGAACATGAACTGTTTCATGAGTTAAACAATAGCGATATAAAAAAATATTTAAACGAGGCTTTCCCGCTTTCCAGTTATGAAGTAAATAATTTCGGATATAAAGAAACGGATGCGGCAGTACCTTCTATCCGGGAAGATATTGATCTTACATCAAACTCTTATGCGCACGTTTCTGGAAAGAGATTGTTTATTGTTCCAAATATCATCGACAAAAGCGCTTTAAAACTTGATACAACTGAAAAAAGAAATTATGATATAGTATATCCTTATTCATTTAAGCATGCAGATACAATTAATATAACAATACCGCACGGTTATTCAGTAGAAGCATTGCCAAAAAATAAAACGATTGACAACAAGTTTGGTGAGTATGCAATAACTTATTTAGTTAATGATGATAAAATTGTATTTACAAGATTTTATGAAAGAAAATTAAATCGTTTTTCCCCAACCGACTATCCTGAGTTTGCTAATTTTTATAACGATATATATAAAGCCGACCGCAACCAGATCGTACTTGTAAAGAACGATAATTAAATATTCAAAAGTTCTCTCTGTAATATTTTCAGCAAATCTATAACTGCACTGCACTTCAGGCAGTTATTTTCATTTTAGGCTGACATGCTTTCTAAGTTTTTTTGTTGGATTATTTTTTGATAGTTAAACATGAATTTTATCCATTAATAAAATTCCGAAAAGGAAATAATCAATATATGAACTTAGGAAACTTCACAATAAAAGCGGCTGAAGCTTTTCAACAGGCGCAGCAGCTTGCATTTAATAACGGAAATCCTAACATTGAAACAGAGCACATTTTAAAAGCTTTGTTAGAGCAACAGGATTCTCCGGTTGAATATTTATTGAAGAAAAATAATGTAACGCTTAACCTGCTTGATACAAAGCTGGATGAAGCCATTAATAAACTTCCAAAAATAAGTGGTGGTGAAGCCGCACAATCCATCAGCCGCGATGCAAATGGTGTAGTGTTGCGCGCCGGCGCTGTATTAAAACAATTCAGTGATGAATTTATAACACCAGAACATTTATTGTTAGCAATTGTTCAGGGAAATGATGCATCAGCTAAATTATTAAAGAGTGCAGGCTTAACAGAGAAAGGTTTAATTGCTGCTATTAAAGATTTGCGTAAAGGCGAAACAGTAACATCGCAAACACAAACGCAGGAGTTTAATGCATTAAATAAATATGCAAAGAACTTAAACGAAATGGCAAGACAGGGCAAGCTTGATCCTGTTATTGGTCGTGATGAAGAGATAAGAAGAACACTGCACATACTTTCGCGCAGAACAAAAAATAATCCTATTCTTGTTGGTGAGCCAGGTGTTGGTAAAACAGCAATTGCGGAGGGTATCGCACACAGGATTGTAAATGGTGATGTACCCGAAAATTTAAAGTCAAAAATCATTTATGCCTTGGATATGGGTCAGCTTATTGCCGGCGCAAAATATAAAGGCGAGTTTGAAGAAAGATTGAAAGGTGTTGTAAAAGAAGTAAGCGGTAGTGAAGGCGAAATCATTTTATTCATCGATGAAATACATACGCTTGTTGGCGCCGGTGGCGGTGAAGGTGCTATGGATGCAGCAAATATTTTGAAGCCTGCATTAGCACGTGGTGAGTTGAGAGCGATTGGTGCAACAACATTGAATGAGTATCAGAAATTTTTTGAAAAAGATAAAGCACTTGAACGTCGTTTTCAAAAGGTGATGATTGAAGAGCCAAGTGTTGAAGATGCCATTTCAATATTGCGTGGTTTGAAAGATAGATATGAAACGCATCATCATGTGCGCATAAAAGATGAAGCAGTTGTTGCTGCGGTTGAATTATCACATCGCTATATCACTGACAGATTTTTGCCTGATAAAGCAATTGACCTGATTGATGAAAGCGCTGCAAAGCTTCGTCTTGAAATGAATTCAATGCCCGAAGAACTGGATAATCTGGAAAGACAAATACGCCAGCTTGAAATTGAGCGTGAAGCCATCAAACGTGAGAATGATGAAGACAAATTAAAATCACTCAACATTGAAATAAGTAACCTTAGTGTTGAGCGCGATACATTAAAGGCAAAGTGGCAACAGGAAAAAGAACTTGTTGAAAAAATTCAAAATGCAAAAGCTTCAATCGAACAATTAAAATTAGAAGCCGAGCAAGCCGAACGCAATGGTGACTATGGAAAAGTTGCTGAGATTCGTTATGGTAAGATTAAAGACCAGGAAAAGATAATTACAGACTACACCGAAGAATTAAATGAATATAGCCAGCATGGAAGAAGGCTGATGAAAGAAGAAGTGGATGCAGAAGATATTGCTGAAAATGTTGCAAAGGCAACAGGTATTCCTGTATCTCGCATGATGCAAAGTGAGAAAGAAAAGTTGTTACATCTCGAAGAACATTTGCATGAAAGAGTGGTTGGACAGGAAGAAGCCATTACTGCAGTTGCCGATGCTATTCGCAGAAGCCGCGCAGGTTTGCAGGATCCAAAGAAACCAATTGGCTCATTTATTTTTCTGGGTACAACAGGTGTTGGTAAAACGGAATTGGCAAAAGCGCTCGCAGAATATTTGTTTGATGATGAAAGTATGATGACACGCATTGATATGAGTGAGTACCAGGAAAAGCATACAGTGTCAAGATTGGTTGGTGCGCCTCCTGGATATGTTGGTTATGATGAAGGCGGGCAATTAACAGAATCCGTTCGTCGTAAACCTTATAGTGTTGTGTTGTTAGATGAAATTGAAAAAGCACATCCTGATGTTTGGAATGTTTTATTGCAGGTGTTGGATGATGGACGCTTGACAGATAATAAAGGTCGTGTAGTGAATTTTAAAAACACGATAATTATTATGACAAGCAACATCGGAAGCACTTTAATACAAGATGCATTTCAAAATGTAAATGAAAATAATCTTGAAGAGATTGTTGACAGAACAAAAGCCGAAGTAATGAATTTGTTGCGTCAAACAATTCGTCCTGAGTTTTTAAACAGGGTTGATGAAATAATCATGTTCCAGCCACTGATGAGGAGCGAGATCAGGAACATTGTAAAAATTCAATTGAATGCTTTGAAGAAAACACTCGAATCAAACCATATAGAATTACAGTTTACTGATTATTTACTTGATTATTTAGCAGAGCAAGGTTACGATCCTCAATTCGGTGCAAGACCTTTAAAACGTTTAATTCAAAAGCAAATCGTAAATCAGTTAAGTAAAAAAATATTAGCCGGTGATATTGACAGATCACATCCTGTGTTGGTTGATGTATTCGATAATGTGGTAGTGTTTAGGAATGAAGTGCCGGAGAAAGTAAAATAAACTTTTGCATGCAAAATCCCGCTTAATTGCGGGATTTTTTTTATTGATCTTCTTATTATTAATTTGTATAAATCATCACTTAAAAAATTTCAACTTTGGACACATCTGGTTTCTTTGAGACATTTTTTAATAATGCAAAATATAACGGCATTTTTATAATGAATACTGATGGTGTCATTATAAGTATTAATAAAGCTTTCCATTTGCGATTCGGTTATTCACATGATGAATTGGTTGGAAGAAATTTCTCTGTTCTGTTTACAGAAAAAGACAGAAGCATAAAAAGACCTGAAATAGAGTTGCAAAATGTTTTAGCTGAAGGTTCTGCCAATGATGAAAACTATTTATTGCATAAAGATGGAAATAAACTTTGGGTTACAGGTGAATCTGTACTCATTAAAAAAGACGATGACAGAACTTATATAGTAAAGGTGGTTCATAACATTCATGCACAAAAACAACTGGAAAGGTTTCTTCTGCAATCGCATGAGTTTATTGATTCCATTTTTGATTCCATTACAGAGTCTGCTTTACTGATGCTTGATAGTAGTCTGAAAGTTTTAAAAGCGAATCATGCTTTTATAGAAATGTTTAATTTAAAACATCCGCCTGTTGAAGGTAGCCGCTTATCAGATATTGATAACGAGTTTTGGCAACGCGCAGATGTAAAACAGGAAATTGTAAATTTTATTACTTCTGGAGATAACAATAAAGGAAAAATATTTAAGCTAGAAGAACAAAATGGTGAAATAAGAACAATTACATTACACGGTAAAGTTTTGGAAGGAACAAAAACAATCGAAAAGAAATTACTCATAATGATTAAAGCCTGATTTAAACTTATATCAACAGCTTCACTATTTACAATCAAATTAATCTTTATTTCTTCGCTTTTACGCAATTGATTTTCTAATATAGATTTGCATGCATGAGCAGGTATGATGTTTTTATTATTGGTGGCGGACCAATTGGATTGGCGTGCGGCATTGCAGCACAAAAAGCAAATCTCAATTATGTTATTGTTGAAAAAGGATGTCTCGTAAACAGCTTGTTTAATTATCCTGTAAACATGACTTTCTTTTCTACGTCTGAACGGTTAGAAATCGGCGGCGTTCCTTTTATGAGTTTAAATCCAAAACCAAAACGTGCGGAAGCGTTGGAATATTATAGAAGAGTTGCACAAGATCATCATCTTAATATAAATTTATTTGAGAAAGTTGAAAACGTAAAGCGTTTGAGTAATGATGAACTTGAAATTACAACATCTAAACAAAAATATATAAGCGCTAATATAATTGTTGCCACTGGTTTTTATGATTTACCACAGATGTTGAATGTGCCTGGTGAAAATTTGCCAAAAGTGAAACATTATTATAACGACCCGCATTATTATGCATTTCAAAAAGTGTTAGTGGTTGGTGCGAGTAATTCATCTGTTGATGCAGCGCTGGAAACATGGCGAAAAGATGCAGAAGTTACAATGGTTGTTCGCAAAGATGCAATTGGCAAAAGTGTAAAATATTGGGTGAAGCCTGATATTGAAAACAGGATTAAAGAAGGCAGCATTAAGGCTTATTTCAATTCGAATATTAAGGAGATAAGAGAAAAAGAAGTTGATATTCAAACACCGGATGGTTTAATTACAATTGAAAATGATTTTGTATTAGCGTTGACAGGTTATCATCCGGATTTTTCTTTGCTGAAACATTTGCATATTACTTTATCTGATGATGAAAAGCAATGCCCGCTTTATAATGGCGAAACGATGGAAACAAATCAGCATGGAATATTTTTAGCTGGCGTTGTTTGCGGTGGTTTTGATACACACAAACTTTTTATCGAAAATTCAAGAGTACATGCAGATAAAATAATTGCTGAAATTTCAAAAAGAAAAAATGCTTAAGCAATTATTGCAATAACTCACTCAGCTTTTGGTCAAGCGCATCGCCACGTAAATTTTTTGCAACAATTTTTCCGGAAGGGTCAATTAAAATATTTTGCGGAATTTCTTTTATATGATACAATTCAGCAACTGCATTTTGAAATTGTTTTAAATCACTTACCTGCGTCCATGCTAACCCATCTGCATGAATTGCCTGCAGCCAGTTATTTTTTTCAGCATCAAGCGAAACACCTAACACCGTAAAGTTTTTGTCTTTGAACTTATTGTATGCAGCAACAACATTTGGATTTTCCATGCGACAAGGTCTGCACCAACTCGCCCAAAAATCAACCAACACATATTTGCCTTTGAATTGTGAAAGCGAAACTTTTTTGCCTGCCGTATCTTCCTGCGTAAAATCTAAACTCTGTGTGCCCACTGCACCAACCAAATCTTCTTTAATTACATCACCAAGATTTTTTGCAAACTGTGTTTGCAATGCAAGTCCATCAAGCTGGCCATATCTTTTTTGTAATAACAATACATCGCGATTTGGATCAGTATCATAACTGTATAAAAGCAGCAACGCAGCAACAGGAGAATTTTTTTTGCGCACAATAAAACGGTCAATCGCATTTTGATACATGTTATATGCTGTATTCAATTCAATCACTGCAGAATCGTGCAAGCCTTGTGATGTTGCGCTCATCACCTGGTTGCGATAGTAACTTACAAAATCGTTTAATGGCTTTACTTCATATAAAAATTCATCGTAATCAAGGTTGCTTGGCGAACCGGTAACAGTAACATCAGCTTCACTTGAACCGTTAATATTCACGGTATCATTTCCCATAAACAAAACCATGCGGCGTTGTTGTGTCGGGAAAAGAATAATGCGTGCATCATCGTTATCTACTGAACCTTTCAAAGTAAAAGCACCTTTGTGTGACCGTGTTTGTGTAATGGTATCAGTGCCATTGAAATCAAGTAAAATTACTTTTGCGCTGTCGGGCAGCGAATTAAGTTTCCCATTAATTAAAAACGCTTTTTTGCCTTGCGCCTGCACAAGAAAAGGGAATAAAAAAAGTAGGAAAACAATGCGCCTCATGAAATTTTTTTAGTGTGTAGTAATTGAATTTTAAACATGCAAATTAACTATCATTTGCTTAATGTTTTTCTAATTTATGATGGAAGATAAAAATGCCTTTGTTGCTTCTTCCACATTTTCTGCCTGTTCAATTGCTTTGATATACGCTGTGCCGATAATGGCACCGTTTGCATATTTACATGCCGAGTGAAACGATGCTTTATCTTTTATTCCAAAACCAACCATCAAAGGATTTTTGAGTTGCATATTTTGTAAGCGCTGAAGATATTTTTCAACTTCAGTAAAATCTTTTTTATTTCCTGTAGTTGATGAAGATGAAACCGCATACAAAAATCCTGTACTTAGTGAATCAAGTTTTTTTATTCTTTCTTCAGATGTTTCCGGTGTGATTAAAAAAATAAAACTCAATCCATATTTTTTTATGATAGCGCCATATTCATTTTCGAATTCGTATTCAGGTAAGTCGGGAAGAATAATTCCATCGATGGGTAAACTTGCGCATTGCTTGCAAAAATTTTCAAAACCAAATTGTAAAACAGGATTGATATTCCCCATCAAAATAACAGGCACATAAATTTCTTTTCTGAAATCTCTGAGCTGTTCAAACAGCAATTGCATGGTCATTCCGTTTTGCAATGCCTTAATATTGCTGGCTTGAATAACCGGTCCATCCGCAAGTGGGTCGCTGTACGGCATTCCCAATTCAATTATATCTGCGCCGTTATCCTGCAAAGCTTTCATTACTTCTAATGTGCTGTTGAGTTGCGGAAAACCTGCAGTGCAGAACACATTTAAAAGCCCCCTATTTCCCCCTGAAGGGGGATTTTTAAAAAGCTCTTCGAGTCTATTCATAATCAGATAAAATTAAAATCATATAATGTTTTTACTCCCTTTAGGGTTGGGGCTTCATGTATTTCATATAAGTAGACATGTCTTTATCACCTCTTCCACTTAAACAAACAACTACAACATCATCTTTTTTAAATTGCATTTGGTT
>JBEHXR010000174.1:0-8004 GCA_048498595.1 Bacteroidota bacterium | reverse complement strand
ATAGTAATTATGTTGATTGCATTAATAACAGTTGGATATAAATCATTGAGAGCAGCAATAGCTAATCCTGTGAAAAGTTTGAGAACGGAATAAAATAATTGGGAAAAGTACGATTGGGAAATTTCGAAATTTCCCAATTCCAAAATTTCAAAATCAACTTTTATGTTTAAAAATTATTTCAAGACCGCATGGCGAAATTTAGTAAATAACAAAGCATACAGTGCGCTAAATATTCTTGGTCTTGCAACAGGAATGGGTGTTGCTTTAATCATTGGTTTGTGGGTTTATTACCAATATTCTTATGATAAATTTCTTCCGGATTATAAACAGGTATACCAGGTGCGCCGCAATTTTTATGGCAACGGCGACACAATGAATTATGGCGGCACTTCATTAAAACTGGCAACGATATTACGAACTCAAATTCCAGAAATACAATACGTCGCTGAAACAGATGGCTTCAGCATGCATGGTTTAAAAGTTAGCGATAAAAAATTTTATATCAAAGGCGGACAAGTTGAAAGTGATTTTTTGAAAATGTTTCAATATAAATTATTGCAAGGAAATGCCAATGATGTTTTAAATAATCCTTATTCAATTGTTCTCACACAAAGCACCGCAAAAGCATTATTCGGTAATGAAGATCCAATTAATAAAGTTGTACGTTTCGATAATAAAAATGATTTGAAGGTAACAGGAGTTTTAAAAGATATTCCTTCTAACTCAACGTTACAATTCAGTTATCTCGTTCCATTTAGTTATTTAGAAGCAACAGACGATTTTACAAAGGTTGCACGCACCAAAGGTTTTGGCTGGACCAATTACATGGTGTTTGTAAAACTAAAACAAGGAATTTCTTATGCACAGGTAGAACCGAAATTACAAGACCTTGAAAAAACAGAGACGGACAATTTCATGTCGATGAAAACAAACATTATTCTTGATAATGTTGCCAACTGGCATTTGTATGAAAACTTTGATAAGGGAAAACGCACAACAGGATTTATTCAATACGTAAACATTTTTACCATCATTGGTATACTGGTGTTATTGATAGCATGCATCAATTTCATTAATCTCACGACAGCAAGATCAGAAAAAAGAGCGAGAGAAGTTGGTGTAAGAAAGGCAATCGGATCGAGTAAAAATCATTTGATATTTCAATTTCTTGCTGAATCAGTTTTGCTCACTTTTATTTCATTTATTTTTTCGTTGCTGTTTGTTCAATTAGTGTTGCCTGCATTTAATACACTTACAAGTTCAGACATAAAAATTCCTTTTATCAATTATACATTTTGGTTGATCGCGTTAAGCTGTGTTTTGTTAACCGGACTTTTAGCAGGCAGCAGACCGGCATTTTATCTTTCTTCTTTTGAACCCGTAAAAGTGTTGAAAGGAAAAATAAATGTTGGTAAAGCCGCAGCATTGCCAAGACAAATTTTAGTAGTGTTACAATTCAGTTGTTCTATTGCGTTGATCATTTGCACTTACATCATTTATCAGCAGGTGCAATATGCGAAAGACCGCCCATCCGGTTACGATCAGAACCGGTTGATGATAACAAACATGAATGAAGACCTTGGTAACAATTATACTGCAATAAAGAATGAATTAATCGAAAAGAATATTGCATCATCAGTAACAACTGCAACGGCAAGTGTAACCGACGGCGCTAATCATAGAGATGTAGAAGAATTTCCGGGTAAACGACCCGGCGAATCGGTAGATATGGGCTGGATCAGAGTGTCTGATGATTATTTTAAAACGCTTGGAATGCAGATGAAGGAAGGGCGAAATTTTGATTCGCCTTCAGATACGTTGAATGTAATTTTCAATGAAGCTGCGGTTAAGCTATTACGTTTAAAAGATCCCCTGAATCAAACGATCACATGGATCGATACTAAGTTTAGAATAATTGGTATTGTAAAAAATGCATTAATGGCATCACCTTTTGAACAGGCTGATCCAACTATGTTTTTTTATGATGCTCATCCGCAGGATGTGATCATGTACAGGTTATCATCAAACATGAAAACACAAGATGCAATTACAAAACTTACAGCGATTTTTAATCAATATAATCCTGCCTATCCGTACACATACACATTTGCAGATGATAACTATGCGGCAAAATTTAAACTGGAAACATTGATTGGAAAATTGTCGGGCTTGTTTGCTGCGTTAGCCATTTTTATTTCGTGTTTAGGTTTATTTGGATTAGCAGCGTATGTAGCAGAACAACGTACAAAGGAAATCGGTATTCGTAAAGTATTGGGGGCTTCAGTATTGCAAGTATGGTTGATGTTATCAAAAGATTTTATTGTGTTGGTTTTGATCAGTTGCGTGATTGCTTCGCCTGTTGCTTTTTATTACATGCATAGTTGGCTGCAACAATATGATTACAGGATAATAATAAATCCTGCTGTATTTTTTGTTGCTGGCATAACAGCCATTATGATAACGATTATTACAATAAGCTTCCAGGCAATTAAGGCAGCGATTGCAAACCCGGTGAAGAGTTTGAGAACGGAATAAAAAAGAAAGATAAGAAAATATTGATCCCAGCCTTAACCGCTGAACAATATTCATAACAAAAAATTATTACTCATGTTTAAAAATTATTTTAAAACTGCATTGCGACATTTTAACCGTCATAAATTATATACTGCAATCAATGTAACAGGGCTTGCAATGGGTATTTGCGGATGCCTTGTTATTTACCTGATTGCAAGTTTTGAATTCAGCTTTGACACTTTTCATCCTGATAAGAATCGAATTTTTTGTATTGATGCGAGCACTACAGGTGATTCGCATCCTGGCGAAAATCATTGGAATTCTGTTCCGGCACCGTTGCCTGATGCAATGAGAAGAGAAATGTCAGGTCTTGAAAAAGTTGCAGCCTTTCAGCATTACAACCCAAAAGTGAAAATCACGCAGGGCAATAAGATCATTAAATCATTCGATGAGACTGAAGGCATAATTGTTCAACCTGATTATTTCGATATCCTGCAATACACATGGCTTAGCGGTAATAAAAAAACATCATTGAATGAACCGATGACGGTCGTGCTCACATTAAGCAAGGCCAAAACATATTTTGGAGATTTATCGCCGGATGAGATGATTGGAAAAATTATCACGTACGATGATTCACTTAAGGTAACCGTTACAGGTATATTACAAGATTGGAATAAAAATTCGGACTTTAATTTTTCAGACTTTATTTCATTCAGTACAATAAACAGTAGTTTCTTAAAAAATCAAATTCCGTTGGACAATTGGTTCAACCTGGATAGTCGAAGTCAAGCACTGATTAAATTGCCTGTTGGTGTTGAACCATCACAAATTGATGCACAATTTCCCTCATTTATTAAAAGGCATCTTGATCCGGACCCTCATACTAAATTGCACATACAGTTGCAACCATTTACCGGCATTCATTTTCATCGGGAATACGGTGGAGGAGGAAACAAGGCAGACTTAAAAATATTATATATACTTTCAGCAGTAGCATTATTTATATTATTCATTGCAGCAATCAATTTTATTAATTTATCTACTGCTCAGGCAATACAAAGAACAAAAGAAATCGGTATTCGCAAAGTGATGGGAAGTGGAAAAAGATTAATCCTTTTCCAATTTTTAACGGAGACGTTTGCGTTAACATTGCTGGCAATTGTTCTTGCTGTTATAGCTATTACGCCGTTGCTGAATTTATTTTCAGATTACATACCTCAGGGCGCGCAATTTGATTTAACACGTTACGATGTATGGTTATTCTTTGCTGGCATTTCAATTTTTACAACGCTCCTTGCAGGTATCTATCCTGCAAAATTACTTGCTGCTTTTAAACCCGTTTCAAGTTTGAAAGGTGAGTCAAATGAAAGAGCGAATAATAAAGGCTATTTGCGTAAAAGCCTCATCGTTTTTCAATTTACAGCATCTCTGTTTTTTATCATTGGAACTATGATGATTGGTAAGCAAATTAGTTTCATGCAAAATCAGGCATTGGGTTTTAAGACAAGCAATATTATTACGTTAAGAAGTTTGTGGCAAGACCATACGGGAAAAATGAATGAGCTTGCTGAAAGAATTAAACATTTACCGGGTGTTGACCAGGTTATTACAGAAGCTTTTCCACCTATGGGTTTTGCGCACATGTCAAGCGGCATACAATTACAAGGAAGTACTGATAAGCTGATAGAAGCTTCAATACACTCTGGCAACAATGATTATGTTCCATTCTACAACATGAAAATAATCGCCGGGCGAAATTTACTAACCAGCGATTCAGTAAAAGAATACCTGATAAACCAAACTGCTGCAAAGGCACTTGGTTTTAATAATCCTAAACAAGCTATTGGAAGGCTTTTAGCTTTCGATGGTCAGAATAAAGCTTACCCTATTGCCGGTGTAGTAGCAGATTTTTATGAAAACTCTTTCCATCAGCAGATTATGCCGGTAGTCATTGCTAATAATCCAGCCACCCAGGTAGGTATCGCACTTAAATTAACTACCGCTGAATATCAAAAAGCAGACGTTACATCTTTAATAAGTAAAATCGCAAAGGAATGGAAGGATGTTTATCCTGAAGAACCTTTTGATTATTCTTTCTTAGGCGATTCAATTGCCCGCTTATACGAAAGTGATCAAAAAACGCAATGGCTTATGAGAGCCGCAACTGTTATAACCATCCTTATTTCATGCATGGGATTATTTGGTTTAGCCATGTTCAATACTGAGCGAAGACGCAAAGAGATTGGTGTCAGAAAAGTGTTAGGGGCAAACGTTTTAAGCATAACAAATTTGTTGGCGAAAGAATTTATTCTGTTGGTGCTGATTGCATTTGCAATAGCGGCGCCCTTCGCTTTTTTCTTTATAAATAAATGGTTGCAGAGTTTTGCTTATCGCACTCCAATAAGCTGGTGGACTTTTGTACTATCGGTTTTATTTGTGCTTGTAGTAACATGTATCGCTGTGGGATTTCAAACAATCAAAGCAGCGGTTGCAAACCCGGTGAAGAGTTTGAGAACGGAATGATTACGTCAATCGTCAAACGTCAATCGTGAAAAAATTAAATCAGACATCACAAAATCACACATCCCCGCCTGACTGATGCCAGTCGGGCCGGAGAAATCAACTTTTATGTTTAAAAATTATTTCAAGACCGCATGGCGAAACCTCGTACGTAACCCCAGGGTTTCCCTCATCAATGTTGGTGGGCTTGCGATAGGCATTTCATGCGCGATCATGTTATATCTCTTTGCAAAAAGTGAATTTGGTTACGATACCTGTTATCCCAATGCGGATCGTATCTACAGGTTATATACCCATATTGATCTTAACGGTGTAGCATCTAACAGCGCAAAGAGCAGTCCGCCCGTTGCACAGATACTCAGAACACAATTCCCTGAAGTAGAAGCAAATACATTAATTGGTTATGAAGGTGGCTATAGTATGCGGTATAAAGACAAGGCTTTTGGCGAACACCTTGTTTACACTGCAGACTCTAATTACTTCAGGGTATTTGATCATCAGCTGCTGAAAGGCAATGCTGCCACTGCACTATCAGCGCCTTACCAGTTAGTAATGACCGCATCTGCTGCCAAAAAATATTTTGGCAATGAAGACCCGGTTGGTAAACAATTGCTGGTAGATGATACGGCGTCCTTTATTGTATCGGCTGTAATGAAGGATTTTCCTGAAAATGCTCACTTCAATGCTGATATGTTCATTTCTATGAGTACGCTTCATGGAAGAGATGATGCTAACTGGCTTGCGTCGGGCTATACTAATTTTGTAATGCTAAAGAAAGGCGCTGATGCAAAGACTGTGGAGCAAAAACTAAGATCTGTTGTTGACAAAGGGGCAGGCCCTCAAATAGAAAAACTGCTCAATGTAAGTTACAATAATTTCAAAGCAAACGGAAGTGCTTTTGAAATGAAACTGCAACCGCTTACCAGCATTTACCTGTACTCCAAAGAAAAGTATGGCATTGATCCCAATACAGAATGGGGAAATGCACGCATCGGTAACATTTTGTATGTGCGCATTTTTATTGCCACTGCTTTGCTGGTGTTGCTGATAGCTGTTTTTAATTTCATGAACATTGCAACAGCAAGAAGTGAAAAAAGAGCAAAGGAAACGGGTATCCGCAAAACGCTTGGCTCAAGCAGGTGGCAGCTTATGATGCAGTATTTTACAGAGGCGATATTAACCACCGTTATTGCTGTAATAGCAGCGGTTATGATTGTACAAATAGCATTGCCATGGTTCAATCAACTCACAGGCGAAACAACAGCACTTAATTTCTTTGATAATGCTTTTACCCTTCCGTTGCTGCTGGCATTTACCATTTTTGTTGGTTTGCTTGCGGGCAGCTACCCGGCCATTTTTCTTTCAGCCTTTCAGCCGGTAGAAACATTAAAAGGATTAAAGCGAAAAAGCAAGGCCTCATTGCGCAGCGTGCTTGTTGTAAGCCAGTTTGCAATAAGCATAGCACTGATCATTGGTATGATGGCTGTGAAAACACAGCTCCGTTTCATGCAGCACAAGGACCTTGGTATTAAATCGCAGCAATTGATCACGATCATTAACGGGGCATCGCTTGGCAACAAGCTGCAGGTATTCCGGCAGGAATTATTTAAAAATCCTTCTGTTGAATCCGTTACGAATTCATCACTCATATTTGCATCAGGCGTGCCTGAATCTTCTTACACATTCGAGAATCAGACCAAAACAGACCCTGTGTATGCCGCCTATCTCGATGTGGATGAATACTTCGTTCCAACATTTGGTATCGCCATGAAGGAAGGCCGTTTTTTTGACGCATCGATGCCTACCGATAGCAGTGCAGTAGTGATCAATGAAACAGCAGCAAGAGATTTTGCTCCTAATATAAAATCAATAATTGGTCATCATATTACGATGCTTTCCAATGATTCTGTATCGAGGGTTTACCGCATCATTGGTGTAACAAAAGACTTCAATTTTGAATCACTGCATCAGCTTGTAAAGCCATTGGTATTGCATCTTAATAAAGTACAGCAGGCAGCCACTTACATCACCATTAAATACAGGGGTAACGATGCGGCAAATATCCGCAAGTATGTTGAAGCAACATGGAGCGGCTTGCAGTCGGTTGAAAAATGCGACTTCAGTTTCCTCAACGACAGGATCGATAATTTGTATAGCAACGAAAGAAAAGTGAGTGCATTATCAACTTTGTTATCAGCATTGGGTGTGCTGGTGGCTTGTCTTGGGTTACTTGGACTTGCCATGTTTGTGACAGAACAACGCAAAAAAGAAATAGGCATCAGGAAGGTTTTAGGTGCAAGCGTCACCGTGGTAATAGCAACCATTTCACGGCAATTTGTTTTTTGGATATTGATCGCCAACCTGGTTGCCTGGCCTGTTGCTTATATGGTATTGCATAGCTGGCTTCAAAACTTTGCATATCATGTTAGCCCTGCCTGGTGGATGTTTGGTGGCGCCGGTGTAATAACACTCTTTATTGCGTTGATAACAATCGGCACACTATCAATTAAAGCGGCAATAGCGAACCCTGTAAAAAGTTTAAGAACGGAATGAATTAATTCGACAATTCGGCAATTTGAAAATGAAGAAGTGCTGATGTTTTATACTTACAACTTATCACATACAACTTAAAACTTATAATGTGTTTAAAAATTATTTCAAAACCACGTGGCGCAACCTGATGAAGAATAAATTTTATTCATTCATCAATATTCTTGGATTAACGATAGGAATGGCAAGCGCCATCCTTATTTTATTATGGATTCAAAATGAAGTGGGTCACGACAGGTTTTATAAAAAAACAGATCGCATCTATCTAGCTAATAATCGTGATAAAGTAAACGGCAAAATGCTTGCCTGGAACAATACGCCAAAACCACTTGGACTTGCATTAAAAAAAGATTATCCTGAAGTGGAAGATGTTGTTCGCTTAAATGAATATGCTGCTAATTTTTTAATTAGTAATGG
>JBEHXR010000173.1:0-8006 GCA_048498595.1 Bacteroidota bacterium | reverse complement strand
ATTTATATTCCAACAGATGCGAGTAAAAAAAGCGCGGATGCAGATTATATTTTCTTTAAGCAATATGGCACGCAACCGCAAACCGATACCATTGCAAACACAACCAATTTAAATATCAACCTTGATCTTACTGCAAACAACAAAGCAATTGTTTCGGTAATTCTTGATGAGTTAACCGGCGATATAATTCAGGCAACAGGCAATGGAAGATTGCTCATAAAAATTCCTGCATTGGGCGATGTAACCATGAACGGGCGTTACAACATTGAACAGGGGAATTATAATTTCAATTTTCAATCACTCGTAAAAAAGCCATTTGAATTATTGCCCGGTCAAAATAGTTACATAGAATGGAATGGCGATCCTTTTGATGCGACAATAAAAATTACTGCACAATACATTGCTAAAAATGTTTCGTTAAGTGATTTAATAAGTTCAACACCATTTACAGATCCAACAGGCGCGGCAACCGGTTATCGCGGCGATGTATATGTAATTGCTGATTTAAGTGGTAAACTAAGTCATCCGGATATTCGTTTTCATATTGATTTTCCGCAAGGCACTCCTATTCACAACGACGAATATTTTAATCGCCTGATGGCGAAAATTGAATCGGATCAAAATGAAATGCTGAAACAGGTTACATGGTTAATTGTGTTTGATGCATTTTCACCTTACGGAGAAATTGCGGGCAATTCAACATTTGTACAGGCAGCGGGTATCAATACTATTTCACAAAAAGTTGCAAGTGTTTTAAATGCTGCAGTTTCAGACCTGTTGTATAAATTAACAGGTGATAAGAGTTTGCAATTTGATGTTGGCGCAAAAACATACAGCAGTTATAGTTTAAATGGAACTACATCAGGCAGTACATTGGATAGAACTGCCGTTGATTTAAAATTAAACAAGAGCTTGCTTAATAATAAAGTGATCGTAACATTTGGCGGCGATCTTGATTTTGGTGTAAGTGGTGCAGCGGCTGCTACATCAAACAATTTTCAATGGCTGCCTGATATATCAGTACAAATAATTCTTTCAAAAGATAAGAAATTAAGAGCTGTTATTTTTAATCATAGCAGTTTAGCAACCACTGCAGGTTCAGGTGCAGGATCAATTGGTCGCGTTACAAAACAAGGCGTAAGCATTTCTTATACAAAAGACTTCGATAAATTTTTTGGCGGAACAGAGGATATTTATTTTGAGCCGCCAAAACAACGGCAACCAAAAGATAGTTTATCCGCACCGCAAAAAGGGAAAAAATAATCCTTGCATAATTGCATAAAGCAGTTTGGCGCTAATACTTACATTTGTCGCATGAACAGCCTTGCTACTTCTGATACAACAAACGAAATGCTTTCGTATGAAGACTTTCGAAATGAAGTGCTGAACGATTATCGTTTAGTAATGGAAAGTCGCGAAGCCAGTTTAATTGGCAGGAAAGAAGTGCTTACCGGAAAAGCAAAATTTGGAATTTTTGGAGATGGAAAAGAAGTTGCGCAGGTAGCACTTGCAAAGTTTTTTCAGCCTGGTGATTTTCGGTCTGGTTATTATCGCGATCAAACTTTAATATTTGCATCCGGTGTTGCAAATGCACAGCAATTTTTTGCGCAATTGTATGCAGATCCTGATCCTTCACATGATCCGTTCAGTTCAGGCAGGCAAATGGTTAGTCATTTCGCAACCGCAAATGTTGCTGAAAATGGTGAATGGAAAGATCTCACCAAACAAAAAAATGTAGCTGCAGATATGGCGCCAACTGCATCGCAAATGCCGCGAAGCATTGGGCTTGCATTCGCATCAAAATTATTTCGCAACAGCGAAGTATTAAAACCGCTAACACATCTTTCTAATAATGGAAACGAAATTTGTATATGCACGATTGGAGATGCCGCAACTTCTGAGGGTCAGTTTTGGGAAACAATAAATGCTGCCGGCGTTTTACAAATTCCGTTAGCTGTTTTTGTTTGGGATGATGGCTATGGTATTTCTGTTTCAAGAGAATTGCAAACAACAAAAGGCTCGATCTCGCTTGCATTAAAAGGTTTTCAAAAAAAACCTGATACAAATGGCATTGATATTTACAATGTGAAAGGTTGGGATTATGCAGGCATGTGCGAAATATTTGAAAGTGGTTTGCAAAAAATAAGAACTACACATGTGCCTGCTGTTTTTCATGTTGAAGAATTAACGCAACCGCAGGGGCATTCAACTTCGGGCAGTCATGAAAGATATAAATCGCCCGAGCGTTTACAATGGGAACGTGATTGGGATTGCGTAAAAAAAATGCGTGAATGGATTATTGAAAATGAAATTGCCACGCATGATGAACTAACAGAACTTGAACATTCGGCGAAGCAAAAAATTTTACAAAGCCGTAACCAGGCATGGAAAGAATATCATGATCCGATAAAACAACAGGCGTCAAAAGCGCTCGAATTAATTAATGCTGTTGAGGCAAATGATTTAGACGCATATAACACGCTTCAATCAATAACAAAAAGTTTGCAAGCAGAACAAGAGCCTTTGCGCAGAGATATTATGAAGGCTTTGTCGATTGCTGTGCAGGCAACAAAAAATTTTTCGGGCAATGAACAGCTTGTGCAATATTATACTGAATTGAAAAGAGAAAATCAATCAGTATACAATAATAATCTTTACAGCAATGATGCAAAGAGTGCAATAAATATTCAGGAAATAAAACCCACTTACGATGATGGTGCGCCTGTTTATAACGGGTATGAGATTTTAAATAAATACTTCGATAAAAAATTTGAACAAGATGCAAGATTAATTGCTTTTGGCGAAGATGTAGGAATGATTGGCGATGTAAACCAGGCATTCGCAAACCTGCAAGCGAAGCATGGTATAAACAGAATATTTGATACAGGCATTCGCGAATCAACAATCATGGGGCAGGGCATTGGTCTTGCCATGCGCGGTTTAAAACCAATCGCAGAAATTCAATATCTCGATTATCTTGTTTATGGTTTAGAACCATTAACGGATGATGCGGCTACGTTGCAATTTCGCACCAACGGTTTACAATATTGCCCGCTTATTGTGCGTACACGCGGGCACAGATTAGAAGGTATATGGCATAGCGGTTCACCAATGGGAATGATCATTAACGCACTTCGTGGCATGTATGTTTGTGTGCCGCGCAATATGGTTGTTGCTGCCGGCATGTATAATACTTTATTAAAAAGCAATGATCCTGCAATTGTGATTGAATGTTTAAATGGTTATCGGTTAAAAGAAAAAATGCCGTCAAATATTACTGAGTTTACGGTGCCGATGGGAGTGCCTGAAATAATTAAGCATGGTAATGATGTAACAATTGTTTCTTATGGTTCTGTATTACGCATGATTAAGGATGCAGTTACGCGGCTTGAACAGGAAGGAATAAGTTGTGAAGTGATAGATGTGCAAACATTATTACCTTTTGATGTTCATCATAAAATTTTAGAATCGCTTAAAAAAACAAGTCGTATTGTTTTTGTTGATGAAGATGTGCCTGGCGGCGCTGCTGCATTTATGTATAACAAAGTGATGGAAGAACAACAAGGTTATAAATGGTTAGATGCTGCACCCCGAACAATTACAGGTAAAGACCATCGGCCAGCGTACGGCAGTGATGGCGATTATTTCAGCAAACCTAATGCAGAAGAAATTTTCGAAACAATTTTACAATTAGCCGCGGAATAATTTGTTCATGCTTTGTGCTTCAACAACATTATTTCCTTCTTATATAAGTAAAATCATAACTGGTGTTCCATGTCTTGCCGCCATCGTTCGATGTTTCGTTGAATTGCCTAACCTGGTTTGGTCCCTGGTTATAAAAAATAAATCTGCCAATAATTTTATTTCCCTGTGCATCTTTTGTTTCAAAGTCAAAACGCATTGCACTGTCTTTATATTCACCATTTACAAATTCCTGGTTGCCGTTTGCGTATGAGCCTGCCCAACTTTGCTTCCACTTATTTGTATTAGGATCAATAAAATTTATACTCTTACCACTGCTGTTTGCGCTCTCCCAATTCTCAAGCAGTGCACAACCACCTGAAATAATTTGTACTACACTATGACCAACAAGTGTTGTAGTGCCTGTTGCATACACATCCCATTCACCTGCCCAAAAATCAAACTCTCTTGCATGCGTATCGGTATAACATGGGTACAAGATGTTGTATGTTTTCGTTCTTAGCTCTTTAAATTTTGCATCGTTTTGCAATGATGAAAATTCTTTTGCCGTATCTAATTCCTTTAAGTTGAAATAACCTGCATTAACAGCTTTATCTAAATAGGCAAGCGTTTTTTCTTTATCATTTTTTACGCCGTAAGCCTTTGCCATTCTTGAATACAAATAAGGCAGCATTGCAGTTGGCGGATTAGTTGCTTCGGATTTTTGAAAATATTTAAGTGCATCATCGGTTTCGCCGAGATTGTAATCAGAAAAAGCTAATCGCTGCCATTCTATGCTGTTGGTTGAAGTATCTTTCAATAATTGTTTATATAATTTTTCAGCATTGCTCCAATCACTTGCAAAATAAAATGAGTCTGCAGTCTGGAGAGAAGCATTAGCTAAAGTCTGACTATTCACTTTTAAACAAAATAAAATAAACACAATAAAAATGATCTTGATTTTATACATAGCAGGTTTGTTTTATTATCAATTATAATGGGAATGAAGTTGAATGTATAGGCGAAAATTGACTTATTTATTTACTCAACCTGTAATCTGCCGGTGTGAGCGCGAAATGCTTTTTGAATAATTTACTGAATGAAGTAACATCACTATAGCCAACTTCAAAACATATTTCGGTAATACTAAGCGTTGTTGTTTGCAATAGTTGTTTTGCCGCTTTTAATCGCTGTTGTATGATGTATTGATGCGGGCTTAAACCAAAATATTTTTTAAACTCACGTAAAAAATAAGCATCATTCATGCAGGCTACAGATGCAACATCATTCAAGCATAATTCTTTCATGTAACAGGAATGAATAAGATCTTTTGCATAATTAAGACGTTTATATAATTCAACCTGGGTAGAAAATTTTATTGCTTTAATTTCTCTTATTTCATTTTTAAGTGATGCTTGTTGCAGCAATAAACTTTCTAACAGGCTGTAATAAATCTCTTTGATAAAATGCATATCTGGTTTAGCTGAAAGAGAAGCAGAATGCAGTTTTTTTAATAACAAAATTGTGATGTCATTATGCACGTACAATTTTTCAATAAACTCAAAACTTATTTTATCGTTGTAAACATCTAAAGTATTTTGAAGTCCATTTAAAACAACTTGCTGAAAATCGCCTGAAAAATTTATTGTAAATGATTCTGTTTCCGTATTGCTATAGATATAACTTGAATAGTGTTGCCCGTCATTAAAAATTAAGTAGCAATCTTTATCAACAGTATAAAACCTGTTATTGCACTGGTAATGCTCTGCACCTTTCACAACACATTTAATAGAAAGCGGCCCCCAATGTTCAGCATAAGAAACATTTTTTGCAGAAGCATGTATAATTACATTTTTCTTTTCGAATGTTTGATTGTATTCAGCAATATTAAAACCCGCTTTGTTGAAATCGGGAAAACTTTTCATTATAAAAAAATCGATAGCCGTTTGCATGAATTGTTTTGTCCATAAATTAAAAAGAACAATTTATCGCTCGTAAACAAAATGATTAGCGGTAATATCTTCTAATGGATGGGTTTAAATGAGCCTTTAAAATTTTCGTTAGAACACATAGTTAGGTTTGCTTGTATTTTAGTCAGTGGTTGATTATTCATTTTTCACATAAACTGTTCGCTACTGTACGATTTTGTTTCAAAATCATACACTCACAATTCTTTCACATTTCATTCATCATTTCCTTTTGCCATTCATAATCCAATCGCCACCGTTCGGCGCGTAGAAAGCCTGCTGGTATCTGCTTTGAAAATATTATGGCATAAACATAAAACATTAAAACATTTTATATGAAAACAAAATTAATCATCACCGTTACAGCCGCTGCAATGTTAGTGGTATCAAGTAGTTTTTTCGTTGTCAAACATTCTGAAAAGCCGGTTACAAAAAACATCAATGTAGAAATTTATAAAACTGCAAGTTATGTTGCGCCAGTGTATGCTGATACATATGCAACGCTTCGTGTAAGCATTGTAAAAATAAATGGTAAAAAGAGAGATACAGCATGGCAACATGAATTTGCTCCAATGCAATTGAAAGATTTTCCTGCTTCAGATAAACCTTTGGTTCAAACGATAACTATTCCAAATGTGAATGACAAAAAAGAGAAAGTGGAAGTTTTATACGAGCTTAATTATAACACAAAGGGAAGTGAATTGAATTTTTCTGATGGCAAGATACTCGGCAAAGGAAAACAAAGCGATAAACTCAATATACAAATTTGATTTTTTAAGTATGCGTGTTAGCAGGCGGCGTTTTTACGCTGCCTTTTTATTTGCCTGTTCTAACGCTTTATTAAAGGGGAAAATTTTATAAAATAAAAAAGCAGGTACAAAAGGAATAAAATAAAAAATGGCAGATTGTTTTAATAAGCCTAACAAGAAAATTATATTCCAACTTAGATCGTCTGTTGCATAAGAAAAATAAAAAACGCAAAATGAAATAAAGCCGCCAATTATAGAGATCCAAAAATTTCTTGTACTATACAAAAACAATAATGCAATAGTAGCGGCTCCTGCATAAATAAGTAGCATGTTTAAAGACATTCCAGTTGTTTTGTGCGTGCAAATTAAAAGATATTTGCCAACCTGTCATTTAATATTTAATTGGTATTTTGTTTGTTGACATGCAAGGCAACTTCTTTACATCTTAATTAAAATAAATTATGCAAAAAGGACAGATACGAGTTCACACGGAGAACATTTTTCCCATCATTAAAAAATTTCTTTACAGCGACCATGATATTTTTCTGCGCGAGCTTATAAGTAATGCGGTTGATGCTTCGCAAAAAATGAAAACACTTTCTTCTATCGGAGAAGCAAAAGGTGAGTTAGGTGATTTAAGAATTGACATTGTTCTTGACGCAAAAGAAAAAACATTAAGCATTATTGATCGTGGTATTGGAATGACGCAGGAAGAAGTGGATAAATATATTAACCAGGTTGCGTTTAGCAGTGCTGAAGATTTTTTGCAGAAGTATAAAGATGCAAACATCATCGGGCACTTTGGTTTAGGTTTTTACAGCGCATTTATGGTGAGTGATAAAGTTGAAATTTTTACAAAGAGCTATAAAGATGAAAGCAGTGTTTACTGGAGTTGTGATGGCAGCCCGGAATATGAATTGTACCAGGTTGATTATGACCAACGCGGAACAAAGATTGTTTTGCATATTAATGAAGAAAGTAAAGAGTTTCTTGAACCATCACGCATAAAAAATATTCTCGATAAATTCTGCCGCTTTTTACCGGTACCAATTTATTTCGAAGACAAACAGATCAATAATACAAATCCGCTTTGGACTAAAAAGCCTTCTGAATTAACTGCACAGGATTACCAGAATTTTTATAAAGAATTATATCCGTTTGGCGAACTGCCGTTGTTTTGGATTCATCTGAATGTTGATTATCCGTTTAACTTAACGGGTATTTTATATTTCCCAAAAATTAAGCAGAGCTACGAAATTCAGAAAGACAAAATTCAATTGTACAGCAACCAGGTTTTTGTAACAGATGAAGTAAAAGATATTGTTCCGGAATTTTTAATGTTGCTGCATGGTGTGATTGATAGTCCTGATATTCCTTTAAATGTTAGCCGCAGTTATTTACAAGGGGATCCTAACGTAAAAAAGATAAATGGTTACATCACAAAAAAAGTTGCAGATAAGCTTGAAGAGATTTTTAATAAAGAAAGAAATGAGTTTGAGGAAAAATGGGAGAGCCTTGGTTTGTTTGTAAAGTATGGAATGATGACTGATGATAAATTTCTTGAAAAGGCGAATAAGTTTTTTGTGATGGAAGATGCATCAGCAAAAAA
>JBEHXR010000172.1:0-8006 GCA_048498595.1 Bacteroidota bacterium | reverse complement strand
CGATACCAGACGTTGGATAGGGAGAGTGAAATATAATTTCTTTGGTATTGGTTTATTTAATTGAATCTTCTCATAAAAATATCATCAGAGATAGGTGCCGGTTTTACGCACGCCACAAACAAACGACGATCATCTGTCGAAATGAATTCTTTTTCTTTCTTAAATTATTCATCATCCTTAACGTGAAGTGCCATTTTTTTGGGATAGGGTTTTCCATTCATCGTGCTGAACCAGATTATGCGGTTTAATAAATTATCATCACCGCCATCAATATGCTCGTATTGTGGTTGCATGGAAGCCGCAGCAAACTGTTTTGCTTTACCGTTCAATTCAGATACAGATTTATTCATTTCATCCAATGGAACTTTGTTGGCAATTAATTTGTAAGAAGTGCTTTGTTTTTTGTCAGTGAAACAATCAAACATGGGCAATGCCGTTGCATCGATAACATTCATGGGCGGAATGCCTAAAATTTGCTCGATAGTTCTTACCATACAGGTTTGGTTATAATTTGTATGAATTGTTTTTTTCAATACAGAATAAGCGCTGATAACAAAACCGGTAGTTCTGTAAGCAGATACATGATCCCATCCACTTTGTGAATCATCTTCTGTTACAAAAATTACGGTTGAATCCCAGAATCTGCTGTTAGAAACTGCTTGTACAATTTTTCCTAAAGCAAGATCATTATCTGCAACCATTGCACGCGATGTTGGAAAGTTCGGGCTCATGCCGGCGGTATGATCTGCAGGCAACGCAATCACCATTAATGCCGGTAACTGGTCTCCAGGTAATTTTTCGTACTTATTTAAATCATCAATAAAGGCTTTCGCCCGCAACTGGTCTGCAATGGCATGACCATCATAACCCGGATAAGTATCAGACAAAATTGGGCGCACACGGGAAATAGTGGTCACATTTTTAAAATTGAAAGGCTTATCATCTTTGTATAATTGGTAAATATCTTTCCATAAAAGATTTTTGTCAAATACAGGAATGCATGCCTCACCATAAATGCGCACCGATTTGCCATGGTCTAATGCATCGTTCCATATAAAACCATTTTTATCATACACCAATGCATCTGTTTGAACATGCGGATAACTTCTGAACCATGCGCGTACATTTTTTTCAACATAGTCTGTAGTGATAGCAGCGTCTGCCCATTGATGTCCTTCGGCAGAAGACTTTCCTGATACATAATAATTATCAAGTAATAAAAACTTCCTCGCCAATGCATGTTCATTCGGTGTTACGCTGTCACCAAAATTGCATAATGAAGGCATTCCGTTGCCTTCTTTCATATCACCTAAAATTTGGTCGTAAGTTCTGTTTTCCTTGATGATGTATAACACATGCTTAAACACAGAAGGTTCACCAATGCGCTGCGGCACAGGCACCGGTTGCGTGTTTGGTCTTGGCAATAATTCAGCAATTTTTGTTCTGAATAACAGGTTTGATTGTTGAACATCTTTCGTATAACTATCAAGCAATGTTCGATCAGGAATTGGAATGATAGAAACAGTTGCAAGTTGATGATGTACATTATAAGCATTGTCTTGCGCAACACTTGAACCTTCTCCTTCAAGATTGGCAACAAATAATAAACTATCATGAAAAATAACAATACCGGATGGATATGCTTCAGTCGGAATAAAGCCCTGTATAAATGTTTTGCCATTACCGGTTGCAGAAATGTTTTCGCCCAAATGAATTACGGCAAGTGCATTATCCATACCGTTGGCAACATATAAAGTATTGCCAGAACTATCCAATGCAAGTGCGTTAGGAGAATCTCCAATCAACATGCTGCTGACCGGATTTAGTTTCACAGAAACAGAATCTGTAACAATGTTGTCAGCGCAATTTATAATGCTGATGTTATCGCTGTTTCCGTTAGAAACATACAAAAATTTCTTTTGTTGGTCAACGATAATTGCGTTGGGATGAAGCCCTGTTTTTATTTCTTTCATCACGTTGCCAGTCTTCGTATCGATCACAGAAACACTACCCAGCGCAGTGGCACCGGTGACAGGATCAACATAAACTTTTCCATAAGGAATACCGGCAGTTTCAAGCGATGTATCTGTTGGTTTTGGACCGCCCCAATTAGTTACATACGCTTTATCATCAACTAAAGCAATTCCGAATGGAGCCATACCTGTTGCAGTTGTCCAGATTATTTTTTTATCACTTAATCTTATTTTTTCGAGCAGGTTGTTTCCATTCAAAACAACATACATATCGTATTCACCATTTTCATTTCTTATAGAAATATCGTTAGGCAATGCCAGTGTTGAAGGCGGAATCGCAGCAAAAGAAAATGTGTCGGTTATCATAGCGCTTTTGCCATTCCACGCTGCCTGTATAATGTACGACTTACCAATATCGAGATTAGCAGCGCCCCAGAAAATATATTTTTTATTATTGATGATAACCGCTTTTAAACCTGAGTAGGTACTCATTAATTCATCTTCGGTTAACCTGCTCTTGTACGTTAAATGATACAGCACTTTTTTATCCGGAACATTAATGAAGGTTAATCCAAAACGGTCTTCGGTTGCTATTACATTTTCGCCTGGAATTGTAACGCAATCAAGACTATGATTTTCTAAATTTCCATCACCAAACTTTATTACCGTGCCGGCAGGTTTTAAAAAACGATTGTAAGGCAGCAGGACAGGATTGTGTGATGCTGATAAAACATCATCATCATAAAAACTATGATAGCCGCTTGATGATTGTTGGGTTGATGTGATAGAATGCGAAGCGGTGCAGGACGCTAATAACATGATCAGCGCGAAAATTTCAAGGCGAATATTATGATGCATATTGTAATGATAACTTAGTTAAATGAACAAAAATTGCCGCAGAAGTTAAGCTCGGTGATTATTGTATTCTTTTATAGATCATTAAGCGTGATTATAAACTTTTATCACAGGTTCGCGAACAACAGAAGCTTCATCAGTGCAATGCCAGTAAATCACATCAGCAATTGCTTCTGGCTTAACCCAATTATCAAAATTTGCATCCGGCATTGCTTTACGATTTTGCGGCGTATCAATCGTGCTTGGCACAACAACACTTGTTACAACATTTTTTCCTTTTGCTTCATCATTCATCAATTCCGCCAAACGAAAAATTAAAGACTTTGCCAAACCATACGCCACCATCCCTTTGCCATTTCTTGCATCAAGACCGGGCTTTGAACCAACAATAAAAATTCTACCGTTGTTTTGATTTATCATTTGCACAAATGTTGGTCGCGCAATATTGTAAGCCGTTTCAAAATTTAATTTGTATTGCTTCATAATGTCGGCAGTTTTTGTGTCTGCAATTTTTCCCATTGCAAATCCGCCAACGGTTAGAACCGCAGTATCGATAGTTCCATGTTTTGCAATTACACCATCAATAAATTTTTGCGCATCATCTTCATTCATTAAATCCACTGCTATCTTTTCGAATTTGTCGGCAGGAAAATCTATTTGCACAGGATCGTTCGGAACGATTGTTCCGACAACGAAATATCCTTCATCAATAAACTTTTTTACAACGGCTTGTCCTAAGTTTCCTGATGCGCCTGTAACAATTGCTGTTTTACTCCCAGCCCCTGAAGGGGTGTTTTGTTCATTCATAATATTTATTTTATCAAACTAAATTAAATGATGTTTCTAGTAATCTTGCATCCCTAATTCCCCTGTAGGGGTTGGGGCTTTACCTGTACTCACTCTCACTTTATAAATACTCGAATGAGCAGTAAAGTATAATGTCTTTCCATCTTCATCACCCCAAGCCATATTCGCCGGACGTTCAGGCGTAACAATTTTGCCCAATAATTTTGCATTTGAGCTTAATATCCAAATACCGCCCGGCACTTACAAAAAGGTTTCCTTCTTTATCAACCTTATGTAAGAAAGCTGAAGATTGGCAAAGATGTTGGCATCATTTCTTATAATGAAACACCGCTAAAAGAAATTTTAATGCAAGGTATTTCTGTGCTTTCAAAAGACCATGCAAAAATGGGAGAAACAGCTGCAAAGTTGATTTTAGAAAACAAACAGGAGAAAATAAAAAATCCTTTTACACTTATTCTTAGAAAATCTTTATAACGATTTGTTTAATACAACTGTTCTTTCTTTTCATATTGCGGATGACGTTGCGAAATAAATGTGCTTAAACCTTCATTTGCCTGTGCGAGTTTTTTCATTTCTTCAATTGCTTTTTTGCCAGCACTTCCATAAGTATAAGTGTACAGCCAGCCATCAAACTGTACTTCAATGAAATCTTTTCCTGTTTTATAACTTATAACGCCAGATTGTTTTTCGCCACGACTTTTATATAAAGGCATGTTCAATCAAAACAAAAAAAATGCCGTATAAAATATTATGGCAGTGAATAATTTTTTGATGCATCATCAATCACCAACACCCAATCTTGTCCGTAACCATTGGAAGGCGGGCTAAATTTTTTCGTGTCACCGTTTGAAAACTTTCCTATCTCGGTTGTTTTTCCATTGCGCGGATCGTACCAATAAGCATGCAATGTGTTGCCTGAAATTTTATTCAGTATAACTGTAAACGGTTTTCCTTCTGATGAATAAATAAAAGCATAATCGTTACCACGTGTTGCCTGAATGCGTTCTGATGGAAGTGTGTTGTTTTCTTCAATGATTGATTGGTCGGGAACACGCTCTAACATTGGATGTGATTCAATCAGCTTGCGCAGATATTTCATTTCATTTGCGCCCGGCAAATCCATTGCTTGCTGCCAGTAAATATGCGGACCGTTTATCGGCTCATGTTTCGTTGAATAAAATTGCCAGATATCATGACAGCCATAAGTATTACCAAACGCACCGGCAAACACATCGAGATACGCATATTTTCTTACATCATATGCGCTGCTCGTTCCCAAATCTTTTACATTAAAACAAACAGGATGGTCTTCATACAATGACTCGCCATCAATAACAGGCTTTGTTGGTTGCATGTTGTATGCAAGTTGAATTTTATCATACACATTCATGTCTCTGCAATGCCCGTTTTGAAACATATTAAACGCAAGCCAATCTTCATGATGAAACCATGTTGCCGAACCTGAATCGCAAGGTTGCGGATGGAAAGTAATAACAGCTTTGTTATTTGTTCCCTGCATAATTCCTTCGCCCATCGCATTCCAGATAGCAACATCATTTGCATTGCGCGGATTTCGGTCGCCGCCTAAAACCCAAATGATATTTCTTTTGTTTTTATAACGATTGCCAATCCATTCGCCATAGATTTTTGCATTGGTTATATTAAAAATTTCAGGACCAGCGCCCCACCTGTCTTTAAAAATTTTATCGCCCCATGTTGGCAGCATTGCAATATTTAAATTGTAATCGTTTGCCATGTTAACAACTTCATCAACAAACTTAAAATAAGCCTCATTCGGTTTTGTCGGGTCATCATTTATTAATGGTCTGTCACCATTTGCATTTGGCGAATCAAGTCCATTTATTTCAGATAAAACAACCGCTTGTATAACGGTAAAGCCTTGCTCGGAACGCTTCTTAAAGTATTCTTTCACTTCATCTTTATTTAAGCGATGAAACAGTTCCCAGCCTGTATCGCCGAGCCAATAAAAAGGCTTTCCATTTTTTAATAAGTAGCGATGATTTTCGCTGATAGTAAATTGCGAAAAGCTTTGTTGTGCGAGAATGATAAAGATGAACAGAAATATTTTTTTCATGGTGTAAATTGATGATGTTATTACTTTGATTATTTATTATTCTATGATGATATTATACTTTTCTAAAAGCCCTCTAATACCAGCCAAAGAAAATTTTGCCTTTTTTATTTTATTCAATTCCGGGTTGATTGAATAATTATAAGCTGTTCTGAAATCTGCTTTTTCAAGAACTGTGTTTTCAAATTTTGCATTCAATAAATCGCAGTTATTAAATACAGCGCCGGCTAAATCGCAATCTGTAAAATCGGCTTCCTGCAGTTTGCAATTTTCAAATACGGTTTTTGCAATTTTTGTTTGATAGAAAGAAGAATGATTCAGCGTGCAGCTATCAAACTTAAATGACAAACCAAACTTGCTGCAATCATGAAATATTAATCCCAGCATTTTGCATCCTGAAAAATTTATATCGCGAAATGTTGTTGAAGTAAGCTTAACCAAACTTATGTTGCAGTTATTGAATGTACATTCTATAAATGATGCGTTGGAAAAGTTTGCATTCGTAAAATCACACTCATTAAATGTGCAATTTTCAAATTCGCTTTGCTGAAATATTATTTCTGCAATATCTGCATGTTCAAATATTTTATCTTCGGTGTACATTAATTGATTTTAGTAGTTTTTGTATATAAGTCAGCAGATTAATTTGTTGCATTGCAACCCTCAGCTATAACAGTTTATAAATTGAAGAATAAAATTAATAAGTCTGTGAGTGAAAATAATTCCAAAAGATATACTTTAAGAATTCCGATACCTTAATATATTCATTCCATGAAAACGGCTTCTTGTTTTATTTTCCTGATGATGTTTGTTGCATCATCAGCGCAACAACCTGCGCAACTAAAACTGTTTCCGCAAGGCACGGTATTTCATCAAAACATCCCGTATGCAAATGATACGCTGCAAAAGCATTTGCTCGATGTTTATCTTCCGCCAAACACAACCGGTAAATTACCATTAGTAGTGTGGATACATGGCGGTGCATGGATGCTGAATGATAAATATGCTGACATGAGTTATATGAAAAACACAGTAAAAAGTTTTATCGACAGCGGTTATGTTTTGGCTTCCATGAATTATCGCTACAGCACCGATAGTGTGTTTCCTGCACAAATAAGAGACTGCAATGCGGCTATCGAATTTTTATATCAGCATGCAGACGAATATCACATCGATAAAAATAAAATTGCTGTGATTGGTTTTTCTGCAGGCGGTCATCTTGCATCGTTACTATCTCTTTCAAATAATAATCACATAAAAGAATTTGCAACAACACCTGTTGATTTTAAGATCAGAACCTGTCTCGATTTTTATGGACCTGCAGATTTTATTATGCTGGCAAGTAATCCTGATACATCCATCAATAACATGCATAATCCTGTTTGGATGTTGTTGGGTGCATTGGGAGTTGACAGACCTGATTTAGCAAAGCATGCAAGTCCTGTAACATATATTGATAAAAATGATCCGCCGTTTTTAATTGTGCAGGGCGAAAAAGATGAATCTGTTCCCAATACGCAAGCCAAAATATTAAGCGCGTGGCTTACACTAAACGGCGTAAAGAATGATCTCATCATTGTGCCGAATGCGCCGCATTACGGAGAAATGTTTGATGCAGATTATATAAGAAAGAAGGTGTTTGAATATTTAAGAAATTATCTGCGGTAACGTTTAACACTGCTCGTCTTTTTCAATTTAAATTTAGTGGACTCATATTTTGATGTCTCCACTTTTGTTTGCGGTTTCGCACTTCACCAATTATTCCTTCAAACAGATTGATTAACGGTATATATTTTTTGATGAGAGGATTTTAAATGAGTTCAAAAAAAGCAATTTTCGCCATAGAAATTTTGTAAAGCAAAATTAATCTTGTGCTAAAGATTAAATCGCAAAAGCATTGAATTCAGTATATGAAAAATCCTGTTCTTCTTTTTTGGCTTTTAGCCTGGATGCCCGTTAATACCTGTACAAACAATACGCATTTAACCACAATTTTTTCTTACCTGAACGCTTCCGATACTGCTGAAAAATCGAAGCTTATGGCGGCAGATTTTCATTCATTTTTTATAAGCAAAGAACGAAGCGGGAAGAATAAAGAAGAGACTTTACAATCCTTTCAAAATTGGGATGGACCGATGCATCCTGATATAAATATTATTAGCTATTCTTCGCATGATAGTATTTGGAAAGTAACATTCAATGAGCAAAACGATTTTACGAAACCGATTGGTTTTCCCGGATGGAAAGGCACAACAACATTTATTTTTAATAAGCTGGGT
>JBEHXR010000171.1:0-8042 GCA_048498595.1 Bacteroidota bacterium | reverse complement strand
TGAACCAGTTAAAACAATTGTATAACCCGTAACATTAAATTTCACTCCTTCAAAAACAAAGTTTTCGAGATCAGCGCGTACACCAAATTGTGATTTAAAATCATTCACAGGCATACGACCACCTTTGTTAATTCCAACCTTAGCTACTGGGTCGGGAACATCTTTTACTTTAAATTCAAATGTGCTTGGTTTACCATCTGCAGTAACTGTAACTACAGAGTTTGTTCCGGCTTTTATTGGATTAACAATGTATTTTCCAGGACCTGTTTTATGAAAATTTGCGTTTGTAAAATTAACTTGTACTTTTTCATCGCCAACACTTCCCCCACTTACACTAACAGGGTTATCCAATCCAACATAAAAAACTTTAACTGCATCAGCGCTCACACTTGCCCCTGTCGGTGATCCTACTGTAAAAGGAATTTCGTAATCTCTTGAGTCTTGCTGTCCAGTTGCTTGATTAAAAAATGAAATGTGAATTTTTTTAGACCCACTCTGAGAAACATTTGTTTTATATTCAGCAACGCCATTTGCATTCAGTGGAACGTTTACTCCATCGATTGTAACTACAGGTTTTGATTCAGAATTATAAGCTCCAATGCCTGCGGTTATATCTAATTCCTGACCTGGCATTAGGTAATTTGAATTCTGACCAACCAATGGTTCATACGCATTAAATACTTGTTTTACCGCGCCCACTTGTTGATAGCAATAATCAACCACCATTGCTTCACTGTTCTTCACATCATTTTCAAATTTGCTAAGAATAGTTTCTGCCGCAATGGCTGGTGTCATGTAGAAATATGAAGCAGACCAATCATTCTGATTTGCCTTGTTGTTTGTTTTAGGAATTGATAAGTCTATAGGTAATGAATTTTGAAACTGCGCTTTTATCGCCGGATCTATTCCTAATAAATCGTCTTTAAATTTTTGTAATTTGTCATGTAATGTTTTTCCTTCTGTGCCTGGATCTGTCATTACCCTGGTTGGAGCTTCAAGATCATCCTCTCTATAGGTAGCACTATCACCATTTTTATAACCCGCAGCTTCGGCAATCTTATTTTGTAAGCCATCAATATATGCAATCATCTGATCTGCGAATGCCTTTGCCTTTAGAGCATTGGGTCTCCACTGCGCAGCTCGTTCATGAGTACTTGCATCATTATATGCTGCATCAAATGAAGAAAATATATTCTTATTTTTCTTTTCTAATGTATTGCTTGCAGCATTTAAACTGTTGTTTACAGTTTTAAATGCATTTAATATTTCTGCTGATACATTCAGTGCTAACAATGCTGTAAGCACCAAATACATCAGGTTAATCATTTTTTGTCGTGGCTCTTTAGGTAATGCCATAAATTAGATTATTTAAACCTGGTTTAGTTTTTATAGAAATTGGATTAATTATTTTAAGCTCTGCCACCCTGCATCGCACTGATCATATTACCATAAATCTGGTTTAGTTTTCCAAGATTATTGGCAAGTGCACTTATTTGATCTTTTGCTCTTATTGCATCGCTTGCAGTTGTGTTCATTGCATTAGATGCTTCATTTAATTTACCATAGAACTGGTTCAACGCTTTTAAATGATTATTGCTTTCCTGCAACTCAAGTTCATAAATGGTATTTAAAGAAGAAAGGTTTTTCGTTAAAACCTGGATTTGTTCATGAAATACTTTTGCTCCTTCTGAAGCATTATTAAAAGAGCTCGCTGAATTAGCGACATTTGAATAAGCCACTTTTACTGCATCAAGTGCTTTTACTGCTTCATTCGTTTTTTGCGTATAATCGCCGGTTGCCTTTACCACATCACTTATTTCACCCATCTTTTCTACTGTAGTACCAAGCTTTTGAAAACCTGCGCTTAATTTACCAAGATTTGCTGGCGTAATATCTGCTTCTTCCAACATCTTTTCCATTGACTTTAAAGCAGGATTACCCATTTGCGGTTGTGCACCTGAAATCTTAACGGCATGATCATCTACCGCAGGATAAACAAGATATAACGCACCATAAACTAAAAACACTAATGCTTCCGTACCTAAACCTACTTTAAGGAAGAAATCTGCCCATGAAGTATGCAATAATTTTTGTAAAGCGCCCCAGATAACTACTGCTGCTGCTACTGATACAAAGATGTCTACTACTCTGCTTACTTTAGGAGGAATTGCTGCTGCCATTTTTTAAAATTTTAATTGGTTAATAAAGGATATTGTGTAAAAAAATTTTATCGTTTGTATTGTGCCGGAAGATCGATTATACATCTGAAACCAATATATGATTTTGATGTATCCTGATATTCATACTGTCTTGTGCTAACTTCTAAATAGTAACCCACATCTTTCCAGCTTCCGCCTCTTATTACTTTACGTTTCATGCGCGGAGGATCTGTATCCAAAGCATTCCATTGGATATCAGGATTCATATCATGTTGAAAATTATAAGCGCCTTCATAAAATAAAGAGGAAGTCCATTCGGATACATTACCGGCCATATTATATAAGCCATAATCATTTGGCCAATAGCTATCAGCTTTTACTGTATAGAATCCACCATCTTCAGGATAATTGCCTCTTCCCGGTTTAAAGTTGGCAAGTAAGCAACCCTTTTTGTTTCTTAAATAGTAGTTACCCCAAGGAAACATGGACTGGGTACGTCCGCCTCTAGCTGCATATTCCCATTCTGCTTCTGTGGGCAAACGAAAATCACTTTCAGGCGCTCTTTTATTTTTTTCGAGGTAACTATTTAAATAACGCGTACGCCAATGGCAAAATGCTACAGCCTGTTTCCAGTTTACACCAACTACAGGATAGTCTCCATAAGATGGATGCGCAAAATAGCGTTTGGTCATTGGTTCATTATACGAGTAAGAAAAATCTCTCATCCAGCATAAAGTGTCAGGATAAACCTTGATATTATAACGATAGATAAAATCTTTTCGTGGTCTGCCTGCATTTTCTCTTTTAGCAGCTTCCTTCAAATCAAATCCCTGCACATTATATTGCAGCATATCCGGATCTATATCCATTTTGCCGTATAAACGATTATCGGGAGAAAGAATCAGGTCGTTTAATTTTTCCAGTGTATTGCGATCATTATATTTTATTGTTGAAGCCTTTTTCCAGTCAATAGCAGTATCACCATCCGGGCTCGTTTTCATATAGCCAAGACGAATAGCTGCAAGCGAATCTCTTACATAATAAACAAACTGCCGATATTCATTGTTGGTAATTTCTGTAGCATCCATCCAAAAGCCGCTAATAGAAACTTGTTTATTGCGCGCAGTAAAATTGTAGTTTACATCCTCATCGCTTGGTCCCATGTGAAAAGTACCAGGCGGAACAAACACCATTCCATAAGGTTTAGTCATACCACTCCTCATTCCCGGAGCCACGCCACGTAACTGACCATCGCCGACAACGCTTTTTGATTTGCCGCTTTTGTTGCATGCAGTTGCACCAGCCAAAAGGGCAATTAGCAGCACTATTACTAAGCTTTGGTTATTCATTTTATATTTCTGTTTCAAGAAAAATTTTTTAATGTGGTCTGAATCTTTGGCGGGGTTAATAATTGTTTTCAAAATCAGACATTTATCGTAGCACGCCTAAGAGTTTTATGAACGCTTATTTTTTTTAATTATTTTATTGCATTGGATTTTTTGTGAAAAATGTTTTGGTCAATCTGCTTTTTAAAGTTCTCGATGTTTTCCACAGGATTTAAGCAACTATAATCTTCGCACAAATATATATAAGTTCCCGAAGAAAAATTTTTCCCTCGCAATAAAGGCCAATAATCATTCTCTTTGTCTGAAGACTGTATAATCTTATTAGGAATATATTCTTTCAAAAGGCTTTTTAATATCCGTAAATGATCTTTTCCTGCAATTACAATTTCTTTTAATCCTTTTATCAAAGTTTGCAGGTTTAGTATCCAGTAACCAAAAGATGCAGGATGTTTTGGAAGAAAGTTATAAAGCGCTTTTAATAAATGCTCAGTTCTTACCTTCCATTCCGGAATATCAAAAAATAAAGATAGCGTAAGTAAGTTGTCAGCCATCATCGCATTTCCTGATGGAGTTGCTGCATCATATATTTCCTTTTTTCTTAAAATAACATCTGTTTGTTGGGCTGATGTAAAATAAAAAAATACCTGCTCCTCATCACTAAAATCATTAATTACTTTTTCAGTAAGTGTTTTGGCCTTTATGAGATATTGATCGTTCGATACAACCTCGCTTAATTGAATATAAGCCTGAATCAACGCCGCATAATCATCTAAAAATGCAGATTGATTTTGTAAATTTTTATTCCAGCTATGATAGTAATCTCCATTCTTACCCTGCAAATTCTTTTCAATAAACCGAATATTACTTTTCGCCATGTTTAGAAACTCTTCATTACCAAAGGCTGCATAAGCCTTGCACAAACTTTTTATCATTAACGCATTCCAGCATAAAATAATTTTAGTATCTAATAAAGGCTTAATGCGCTTTTGCCTTTCTTTCAACAATATTTGTTTCGATTTGTCTATCAAACTATATAATTCATTTTTACCTAAGCTCAATTTCGTTGCAGTTGTTTGTAAACTTTCGGTCATCCATAAAATATTAGTATGCTCCCAATTTCCGTCATCACTAACATTAAAAGCTGAACAGAAAATTTTACTGTCATCACCCAGCAGATCATCAATTTCTTTTTTCTTCCACGTATAATATTTCCCTTCTACGCCTTCGCTGTCTGCATCCAACGCACTATAAAAACCACCTTCCGGAGAAGTCATTTCATATTTTACAAATCGGATCGTTTCATTCACCACATCAGCATATTCTTTTTTTTGTGTGATCTGAAATGCTTCTGTGTAAACATCAATCAGCAATGCATTATCGTACAGCATTTTTTCGAAATGAGGAATCTGCCATCGCCGATCCGTGCTATATCGTGCGAAGCCTCCGCCTATTTGATCGTAGATCCCTCCTTGCATCATTTTATCAAGACCTAATTCTGCTTGTATTAATGCAGCTTCGTTTCTTGTAAAATGAAAATGTCTCAAGAGATATAAGTTTGATAATGTTTGCGGAAATTTAGGTGCACTTCCAAAACCTCCCCATTCTTTGTCTGCGTTCTTCAATAAATTTTCAGCTATTTCATTTAATAGTTCATCATCCCAATGATGATGTTGCTCGATATTTATAGTGCCAAAATTATTTGTGCTTAAAAGATACTGTGTTAAACTTTCGGCTTGCTCTTCCAATTCATTTTTTTTGGTTTGATAAGCATTTGCAATGGCGTGCAATATCTGTTTCCAACTGCTGCGGTTAAACGCAGGAACAGGAGGAAAATAGGTTCCTCCAAAAAATGGTTTTAAATGAGGTGTAAGAAAAACATTTAATGGCCAGCCGCCACTGCCTGTAATTGCCTGCACTGCATCCATGTAAATATGATCAAGGTCTGGTCTCTCCTCTCTGTCAATTTTAATGTTTATGAAATTGCTGTTCATTAAATCCGCGGTTTCTTCATCTTCAAAACTTTCACGCTCCATTACGTGGCACCAGTGGCAGGCGGAATAACCAATACTAACAAGAATAGGTTTATCTTCTTGTTTTGCTTTTTGCAAAGCTTCTTCGCACCACGCATACCAATTAACCGGATTATGTGCATGCTGCAACAGGTAAGGGCTTGTTTCATTTATCAGGTGATTGGTAAAATTTTTTTCTTCATTCATTGTTTACAAGGTAAAGCATAAATAAAAAAACCCGCTCTTTAAGCGGGACTTTATGAAATTAGATTATGATTATTTCTTTTTATGGATAGCAGAAAAGTAATTATCAAGCGCAGCCACCATACTTGGCGAATGCGGTGCAGGAACTCTGATATTTACACTTAATCCTGCATCTTCTCCGGCTTTAACTGTATTGTTTCCAAACGCGCCGATAAGTGTTCCGTTTTGATTAAATTTTGGATAATTATCAAACAAACTACGTATGCCACTCGGTGTAAAAAAGCAAATCACATCAAAGCATTTGTTCTCCATCACTACCTTTACATCATTACTTACTGAACGATACATAAATGCTAACTGGTACTCGCAATCATTATTTTTCAACCAGTTTACAATCTCATTATCTTGTTGGTTTTCGCTGCACACATATAAAAACTTCTCGTTGTCTTTATGTTTGTTAATTACATCAAACATGCTTTTGTTTGTTCCATCAGCGCCATAAAAAACTTTACGTTTTCTATATAGAATAAATTTTTGCAGATATAGCGCAACAGCTTCTGTGATGCAGAAATATTTATTGTCCTGGCTTATTGAAACCTTCATCTCTTCACACATTCTGAAAAAATGATCAATGGCATTGCGGCTTGTAAATATTATTGCTGAAAAATTGATGATATCAATTTTTTGTTTCCTGAATTCTTTGGCAGCAATAGGTTCAAGCCGGATGAATGGGAAAAAAGTAAGCTGAATATTGTATTTCCGTTCTAACTCAAAATAGGGTGATTTTTCACTTTCAGGTTTCGGCTGGGTGATTAGAATCTGAGGGATTTTTCCGGAAGATTTTTTTACCCCGTTGTTTACCATGCGTTATACGATCTTGTAAATTATGTATGGGCTGTCTTTATAAATAATACTTTATAAATAATCAGCAAAGGCATTATTTCTATTGCACAAAGGTAAATAAAAAAGTGAAATGCAGTGAGGTTAAGGTTTTTGCGAATTCTTGCAAGTGAAATCAGATATCGCAATGAAAGCAACAAACCTGCAACGCAAAGCGCAACTGTAATTGCAATTTTTTTTGTTTCATCATTTGTATATGCAATCACAAATAAAATGGGTATAAATAAAACGCCCATTAATTTATTAATCAGAAAAACAATAAACCTGTAATCTGCTGCAGCATCAGGCGCATTAAAAACCCAGCCTGCAAAATAAATTACGCAATATTTTACGAGATAAACAATTCCAAGCATAGTGGTTGCATAAACAAACAGTTGCCAAAACGGAATGGTTGTCCATTTATAAAATTGCGCAGACAAAGTGATAAACACACCACCCGAAAGAATGAAAAGAACATTCAGCATAAACGCCGGAAAAAAATTTTGTGCCATTTGTTCTCTTGTTTGGGTTTGCCTGAAAGTTGCCTGGAACGAAAGAGAAAAAATACTGTTGAAATATTTCGGAAAGGATTTTTTTATCAGGGCTAAAAAGAATATGATAAATACAAGTACATAAAAAACAAGATCGGTGTTGGATGTATCTCTTACAGAACCAGCCATGCCTTGCTGAACAACCGTTTTTTTAATTTTTGCATTCGCTTTTTTAATACTGTCGCTTCTAATGGTTGCAAGTACTGCTAATGCTGAATCATTTTTTATTGAATCTGACATTGCAAGCTGCCGAGTTGAATCGTTAAGTGCAATATTTTTTGTTGAATCTTTTACAAAAACTTTACTTGCTGAATCAATCTTCACTGTTGATTTAACAACACTGTCTTTTGTTGTAACAGCCGGCAAATTTTTTTTTATTGCTGCTTTATTTTTTCTAACAGAATCTTGTATCGCTGATCTTACGCTGTCTGCCCATGAACTGTTGAACAGGCTTGTATCCTGCGCAAAAGTTTTTAATCCGCAAACCAACAACACGATTAATATGAATAGATGTTTCAACATGTGATGCAAAAATATTTTAAGCATGTTGCATTATCAAAACAAGCTGATAAAACCCAAATGAATTTTTGATTGTTGAAAATTTAATTTTGAATCATCGCGTTTTCCTTCAGCGAGTGAAATACTGAAAATACCTGTACCTGTTTCTAAAGAAAGTCCAACACCAAACCCTAAATACGTATGACTGAAATTAATATTGTTCACATCATATTTTGCATAACCAAAATCTGTAAAGCCATAAAACCAGGAATTTCTTGCAAGCAAATAACGATATTCTGCCGTTTCAACAGAATAAAGGTTTGTATAAATACTTTCTTCATCAAAGCCGCGCAATAATTTAAAACCCCCAATTCTAAAAAGTTCGTTCTGAAAACT
>JBEHXR010000170.1:0-8085 GCA_048498595.1 Bacteroidota bacterium | reverse complement strand
TAACTGATGTACAAACCTGTTCCAATTGAGATCATCCACCAAACCGGGTTAATTAGCTTATTAATAAAAAGTAATGTTGCGATGAGTGCGATGATGTAACCGCAGATAATGATATAATGATTTAACATGAATGCACGCACATTATTTTTAACAAGGATGAGCAAACTCATGCATAATAAAACGATCACCGATACCGGTGTTTCTGTTATGGTAAAAATATCAGGATTATTTCCGTAACCTAATTCAGTATATAACTCGTTTGAAAAGTTATCGCGGAAGTCGCGCAGAATGGTTAGCAGCACATACGTTGTTACAATGGTTACAATGCCGGGCAAAAAAGTTAAGATAAAATTTTTGCGCTCTTCTTTCGTCATCGGATTTCTTACGCTGCGCATCTGGATATCTTTTTCTGTTGGCGCAGGCATGTGATTTAATAACCAGGTAAATAAAAATAAAGGCACAAGAAAAACAGAACCTGTATAAAAAGGCATCCAGAATTCACTAACGTGATGATTAATCATTAAAGTTTTACCGATGGTTTTTACAGCACCTGAAGAAAAAATAAAACTTACAGAAAGTACTGCGCCCATAAATTCTGTTGCCCGCCTTCCTTCAAGATAACTAAACACCAAACCCCAGATCATTCCCAACGGAAATCCATTCAACAACAAAAAGAAAATATTATAGGGCGAAGGTGTTATGGCAAAAAACAAAAGCATGAGCCATGCGATAATAATTAAGATGATGATTGTATTTGCTCTTTTGCCGGGTTGCATGCCTGCAATAAATTTTATCCCATAAAATTTACTCAGCATATACCCAACGAGCTGAGCGGATACAAGCCATACCTTGTAATCAATTTTTAAAAAATACAAATCGTTGAAACCTGCGGCAGTAAAGGGTTTTCGAAATGCATACATGCAGAAGTAAACACAAAAAGAACAAACGGCTGCATAAATACTTACGAACCATGCAGGTGCCTTTTCTAATTTATTTTTCCAGGTTTTTGAAACGAACATTTAATAATGAACAATGAATAATTAATAATGATTGCCCCGTACATTTCACATCGTGCTTATAACAATGCAGGCAGTTCTTGTAAACTGTCAATAATAAAATCAGGATTATGCAAAGCCAGTTGTTCTCTTGTATAAGCGCCGGTTGTAACTGCAATTGAAAACAGACAGTTTGCATTTATTCCTTCCCGCACATCTACTTCTGTGTCGCCAACCTTAATCACTTTTTTTGGATCTGTAACATTAGCCCGCTTCATTAATTCCTGTATCATGTAAGGCTGCGGTCTGCCTTCTTTTGCTTCATTACTGCTGATAACGAAATCAACAACATTATTTTTCAGCCAGCCCAAACGATCAATAACAACATTGGTGATATCGCTGAAAAAGCCTGTATCCAAACCAATCTTTACATTATTCTCTTTTAAAAATTGAAAGGTGTTTAACACATAAGGCAACGGCTCGAGTTGATTGGTTGTTGAATAATATTCAATCATGTTCTTTATAAAAAAATCATGCATTGCATTGATGTAATCTGTGTTGATGACGGATTTATCTTCTGCAAATTCTTCGAGCAGTGTTTGTATGGCATCTGTTTTTTTATAACCCATCACCGCAGCAATTTTTTCTTTCGGAATGTTATATCCTTTTTGCTGAAATGTTTTTTCAAACGCTTCTGTAATTTCTCCTTTATCTTTTACCGTGGTTCCCGAAATATCAAACACTGCTAACTCAATAGAATGTTGCATCAGTTTTATCTTTTAAATAGTTTATGATTAAAGTTTTGAAATGTGATATTGGAATTAAAACGGCGTCAGGTTTTTTTGCTTTCTCATCCCACAAGCGCACTTTAATGATGTCTCCAAAAAAAGGATGTTGTTCAAACAAAATAATTTCAGATTGATGCATTGGTCCGCCCTGCCATTGCAATGTTTGCAGGCTTGCTTCGGAAAGTTTTGATTGGTATGTTGCATCAGTTGCTACCAAATATCTTTTTGCATTCACATGGTTTTCTACCATCGCGCAAACACGTTCCGAAAATCCTTTGTCTTTTAAATATTGCGCGCCCAATCCTTCATGATTCACCACACCAAAATTGCCCATCTCATCAGTTGCCTCAACGTGTTTCAGCAAATGACCAACATCATGCAAAAAAGAACCAAGCACTAACTCTTCATCTTCACCTTGCGCCATTGCTTCCATTGCACATTGAATCATGTGTGATGTTTGCGACACCGGTTCGCCATCATAATCTTCATCGCCATACTTTTCATACAACTCCATTATTTCATTTGCTGTTTGCTTGTAGGTTCTTTCTAAATTCATATGTTTATGTTTTAAGACCTGGATGCATAATTACCAACCAACAATCTTAATTAAAATTTCGACTGCGTTTTAAAGAAGCGCCACCTGGAAAAGCAACGCTTTGCTTGTTCTCTATCAATTATTAATTAAGGAAATTATTTTAACAACCACATTGTTCCGTTTATATCATCATTGCCGCTATACTGTGCCTGCAATGCATCATTATAATTTTTAGTGTTTGATGTTTTTTCGTTTGACGGATATTGAAATCTTAAAGGAATTCTTCCACTGTTTCCTGTACCAGCTCCTGTTGTAAATGCAGGAATGCCTGTTCTTCTGTTTTGATAATAGCCTTCTAAACCTGAATGACGAAACAGAGCTAAATATTTTTGTTGCAAAATTTGTGTAAGACCGGTTGCATTATTACCTGCATATTTTACTGATGATTGTTTATAATAGACATTATCAAAATCTACATTTACTGTTTCTGTTGAATATGCTGCCGTTGAACCGGGGCTTCCTGACTTTAAAAAATACGCAGTAAATGAACCTGTTTGAGGTATGCCATAAAAAGCCATTGAAGCTTTTATGCCTGCAACATAATAAGCTTCAGCATTGCCTAAAGGACCAGCAGCAAGCCAGCCACGATTAATTGCTTCTGCAATGTTGAAGCACATTTCAGCATAACCAATTTGTATGCTTGGTTCGCCTGTGTAAGTTTCATAATAGCGATGCCGGTTGATTAAAGAATACTGACCTGCATTTGCTTTTTGATACATAGTACCTAAATCTTCGCCCGGGTTTGCACCAAGAAAATTGCTGAAGTTGAGGGAATCGTTACCTTTTACCAACGCTGTTGCCGGCTCGGTAGTTACATACACTCTTGGATCTTTTAACTGCGTTAATAAGCCAACATAAGTAGCTGAAGTGTTATAGCGCAATGCATCGAACCCAAAATTACCTGGGTTCATGGGATATTCATTTGAGGGGTAAATAAAAATATACTGAAGATTATCATCGGCGCTTTCCATTACCGGGTATTTATCCGGATTATTTACGATAGTTGCAAACTGTGACTTAACATTAAGGTCTGCATCATCCGCTTGTTTGCTTAACTCAATCAGCAAACGCAACCTGTATGTGTTTACAACTTTTTGCCATTTAGTAAGATCGTTATTAAAATAAATATCTGCTTTTAGTGTGTTATCCTTTTCAGAAATCAAAGCATTTAATTCTGTATTTGCGCTATCCAGCCAAACAAAAGCCTGCTGAAAAACTTCTTTTTGAGCATCATAGTTTGGTGTGAGATTACCCGTTCCCTGCAGTGCCTGCATCATTGGAATATCACCCATTTCCAAACTCATTTTACTAAACAAATATGCCTTGAAGAAATATGCCAGTGCATTATAAACATTTCCGGCAGGCAAACCAACCGCTGTTGCTTCTTCATCCATTTTTACAACGTTGGTTAATGTGTGATACCAATCGTCACCGGGGCCAAAATCATAACGGTTATTACCGTAGTAGTCGTAATTACAGCAGTAATATTGTCCCCATCTTTCCTTCATCGAATACGGTGCTTCATACATATCATTTTCAACTCCATTTAATAATAATGATGATGGAACATTTACGGGCTTGTTTTCGTTTACCGATAAACTATCAAAACTTTTTTTACAGCTTGCTGATATGATTGCAATAAACGAGAAGAGTATAAATATTTTTAGTACACTTTTCATAGTGATGAATATTTTGTTTTTAGAATACAATGTTTAAATTAATTCCATACCTGTGTGTGGTTGGCGTTTGCAACACAGTTGATGTTGTTGCATAGTTGTATTGATCAAGGTCAACATCTTTAAAGCGCGGATCTTTATAGAAATAAATCAGGTTGCGCGCAACAAGTGTAATATCAATCTTGCTAATAAAACTATTCTTTAAAACAGATTGAGGTATTTCATAACCCAATGTTACTTCACGCAGTGAGGCAAATGTTTTGCTCATTAAGTTAGATTCGTTGGTATTGTAATAATCACTCACATACTGTTGCACTTGCGTAACCTGCGTATTAGGCCCAAACTTGAGATCACCATAATTTAAAATAGCGCCCGTTTGTGAATCAAAATTTATAGGAACATTATTCGTTACTACCACACCCTGGCCAACATAAGCACCCGGCCAGTTCGGATCTCCTGCGTGTGCATTATCCTGTTCTCTTGCAACACCAAAGGCGCCTTCGACTGTTTCTATATTTCTTCCGCCACGCATTGTTTTTAAGTGCATATAATCGGTAGTTACGCCACCAACACTACCATCAAACTGAAAACCGAGTGTAAATTGTTTATAGCTTACTTTATTGTAAATGCTCCATTGATACTTCGCATTTAAATAACCTAAAAATTGCGGAACAGGATTGTACAAGGGCAACCCGGATGCATCATGCACGATTTGCCCATCGGTTGTTTTTACAAATGCAGTTCCATAATACGCATCAATCCTGTCGCCAACTTTGGCATTGGGGTTTGCAAGAGAGCCGTTAATGTAAGATGCATAGGTTGTTTGACCCGGAGGCAATTCATCATATACATCTTTAAATGTGCTCCAGTTAACCAATATATCCCATTTAATATCTTTTGATTTAATTGGCGTACCGGTTAATGAAAGTTCGTAGCCGGTTTTCTTGGTTTTTAATGCGTTGATATAATAGTAACCAAATCCTGAAGCTGTTGAAATAGGGTTTTGCAATATTTGCGGTCCATCTATATATTGAAATGCAGTTGCACTTAAACCCAACCTGTTTTGAAGAAAATTAATATCAAATCCTTCTTCATAATTTACACGATTAAATGTTTTGATATTCGGATCGTAAAGATTGCTCGTATAATAAGCAGCCGTTTGATTATTATATGGTTTACTTGTTGAATACACAGATGAAAGAGAATAATCCGGACCGCCGTAAGGTGACTCATAATTATTGCCATAATCTAAAGGATAATCAAACAATGATGTACCGGAAGCACTTGTACCAAAAGCGGTAATTGTATTAAATGGTGCCGTACCAATTGTAGCAGATGTTGCATCCCCGTGAACAGTAGCGTAAGAGCCTCTTAATTTCAAAAAAGAAATTACGGCAGGAAGTCTTACATAATCTGAAAGCGGCAATGCTACTGAAACACTTGGATAAAAATAACTGTCGTGATCAGGAGGCAATGCAGAAGATTTATCAACGCGTCCCGTAGCGGAAATTGTTGCATATTTTCCGAAAGTTGCATCCAAAGAATAATACGCACTGAACACACGCATATCCGCATTAAAACTGCTTGCCTGTATCGGGTTTAATGAATTACTGAATGTATATAACTCAGGAATGGTTAAATAGTCAGTAGATGTCCAGCTTGAATTGTAACGGAAAATTCTTGCGCTTCCGCCAATCAATCCTGATAAATTTACAAAGCCAGCTACATCATAATTATAGTTTAATTGTAAATCTGAGTTGCTTTCAAATAACTCTCTTCTGTCTTCGCGATAATCACCCATATTACCTTCTCTGCCGTAAGGGTGCGCTGAGTAAGGCATCTTTTCAGTGCGCAATAAATTATAAGTTGTGATTTGTGTACGCGGTGTTACATTAAGATGGTTATCGATCTTATAGTTTGCCGATACATATCCGTTGATATCTGTTTTATAATGTCCGCGCAGCCAGTCATACACGGTAAACCATGGATTGTGATAACGCTGATATTCCGCAAAGATTGATTGTGTTCCCACTTTACCCGGTTGCCATATACCTTTTATTAAAGGGGAGTTTACGTCCCAATCTGCGCCGGTCCATACAGCTATGTTATAAATTAAACTGTTTGGTCCATAATCAACATCCGGAAAATTTGGTGTGTATTGACGGTTGAAATTAATATTTGCATCAATCTTTAACCGATCATTTATTTTATAAGAACCGTACATGTTAAAATTGGTAATATTCAACTCTGTATTTGGAATAATACTTTGCTGATAAGATTGCGAAAGAGAAAAACGAAGTGTGTAATTGTCGCCTGTCGCATTCAAAGCAATGTTATCAGTAGTTTGAAATCCTGCTCTTAAAAAATTTTGAAGATTATTTGCACCGCGTGCTATATACGGAGTTGGTTGAATATGCCCGGTATAAACATAACCTCCGGGATATGTTGTTGTAAAAGTTTGATTCGGATCATATGTACCATCCCATTGCGGAATAAGTTGTCCGTCAAATTTTGGTCCCCAAATATCATAATCGTTATCATTCAAGCCACCGCCTTTTCCATCACCGAAAGCATACAATTCATTTTCACCAGGACCATATTCATTTTGCAATCGTGGGAAAACAAGAAAGCCTTTATCCATTGAATTGGTTGAATTCAATTCTACAGAAAAACCTTTATGCTTTAATCCTTTTTTTGTTGTAATGAGAATAGCGCCGTATTGTGCACGGCTTCCATACAATGCTGCAGCAGTAGGTCCCTTTAATACAGTGAAGCTTTCAATGTCATCAGGGCTAATATTCCATGTATCCGAACTGACAGGAACACCATCTACAACGTACAAAGTGATTTCGTTTCCTCGTAATAACACAGTTGGTTTTCGCAATAATTCTGCTGAAGGTCCAACAGATAAGCCTGCAATTTTTCCCTGCAATCCTGTTACAGGATTTGCATCTCTTGCTTTAACGAGATCTTCGCCCTGCACCTGTTGTACTGCATAACCAACGCGCTTAACTTCTTTTCTTACACCCAGCGCAGTTACGACTACATCACTTAATTGCGATGAACTTGATGAAAGTTTAATAGTAAGAAAATTATCATCGCCCACCACAACAGTTTGCATACCATACCCGATGAAACTCACCGTTACATTTTTGCCTTTGTCTGCATTCAATGTAAAATTTCCTCCAATATCAGAGGCAACTGTTTGGTTTGCCGAAGAAATAGTTGCACCAACTACCGGTTGTTGCGTGGCAGAGTCAACCACCTTGCCATGTAGTTGTACTGTTTGTGCGCTTAATTGAAAAGCGCCGAATAAAAAAAATAAACAAATAAAAAATTTGCTGTAAATAAGTAGTGCTTGCTTCATAACATCAGTTTTGTTTCTGAAGCCGCAAAAGTATCTGTACGCTTATCCCTGCTATTTAAACTGGCATTAACAAATGATGAAGTAATTGTGAATTTTTTGCCCTTAACGAAAACATAATAATTACGAAAGATTAAGTTTAAAATTTTTAGTTATACCGTTCAGGATTCTTTCATAAAATAAAGAAAGCAACTTCACCTTTGCTTAATACCTAAGCTATACCTGAAGGCAGTCAAATTCCTGGATTGGTCGTTCATCTTTCGATCATCCTTCGTTCATGGAACGTCTTTTATGGCGATAATGATGGGAAAAGGTGTCAGGCAGATGTAGAGGTTGATTAGAAAAAATGCAAATCTATTTTTTTTGCAACCTGACTTTCATTCTGGTTTAGCATACGCTTATGGTTGCTCAACCAGTCAGTCGATTTTGTTTTAATGTGACCCCGCAGAGACTCGAACTCTGGACCCGCTGATTAAGAGTCAGCTGCTCTACCAACTGAGCTACGGAGTCATATTTATTTTTTCTCCGAACCCTGAACCCTCCCGATTAATATCGGGATGCTCTCCATCTGAGCTACGGAGTCATATTTATTTTTTCTCCGAACCCTGAACCCTCCCGATTAATATCGGGATGCTCTACCAACTGAGCTACGGAGTCATATTTATTT
>JBEHXR010000169.1:0-8101 GCA_048498595.1 Bacteroidota bacterium | reverse complement strand
CGTTCTTACGATAAGTGATTTTTCTTTTTTGAGAATAGTAAAATCTCTTGTTGAAAAAAGTTTTAATGAATGTGGTGATTGATAAAACGTAAAAGAAGCATTTTCATCCAACTGCGAAACACCTTGCGAACGACCAAAACTATAATTCGGTTGTAAAGGCAGAACTGCATATGCTTTATTATCCGGCAAACCATTAAAAGAAAAATTTCCGTTTGCATCTGTTTGTGCATACGCAATTAAAGATTGCAATTGTTTATTGTTGAGTGAATCAACCGCAAACTTTTTTTTAATCGTCGCTGTATTTTCATTCACCATTTTTGCAACTTCTTCCACTTTGTTGCTGTACACACTGTCTTGGGGCAAAATCATCCGCACACGAACAATTACATTTTTAATTCCGCCGGAATTATTTTTTACAACACCACTAATGTTATGCGTTCCCATCCCAACGTTATTCGTTGAAGAAATTGCAGAAGGGTTGTTTTGTTGCAGTTGAAGAACGGGTGCATCATTATCTGTAAAACCTAAATAAATTCTTTCAGCCATTACCCGCTTGCTGAAAGATTCTCCGCCTTGTGCTAATGCAACATCCGCGTGAATGTTGTATTCTTTTTTGTTCAGGTCACCGATGTTATCAATCGCTGAAGTATCAAGCGTTCTTGCTCTTTGAAAAGTGGAACTGATTAAGTCAATATCTTTTTCATCGCGAAAATATCTACCGTTTTGAAGCAAGGTTTTCATGGCTTCGCCGGGTTTGCTGCTGTTGATGTTTATCATTGTTCCTTTTGCAAGCCGTGAAGGAACTTCTGCAAAATTTTTACTTACAACAGTATTCAGTTTATAAAACAAAACAGCCATTACAATCGTAATGAGCAACAGGAAAATTCTTTCTGTGTTTCGGTTAATATGTTTTGAGCTATTTGCCATTAATCTTCTTTGTGTTCCTTAATGCCTTTGTGTCTTTGTGGTTTGATTCTATTATTTAATAATGAACCACGAGGGCACTAAGACACAGCGCGCCGGAGTTCGAATCATTTATGTTTCGTTTTAACTGTATCTTTTTTTATGGATGATAAACTATCCGTTATTTTTCCGCTTACCGTTTTTTCGTTTGATAAAATTTCATGCTGTACAGCAACATCACAATTTTTAAACTGAACATCTTTCAGATGCAATGCTTTGTTTTTTGTGATGATACCAACTTTAAAATTTTCCAGCGTTAAACTGTCTATTAAAATGTATTTGCAATTCGCAGAAAAAATAAATGCAGCATTTTTAAAAGATGAATCTGCAACAATGCTTTCATTGTTGCCGTGAATTATCAGCGAGTCTTTATCAACAACAATTGAATCTGTAAAATTGATTGACTGATTGCTTGTAAAAATTTTATTGAGTGAAATTTCTTTTTTGTTGTTGATGCTGTCCGCAAGTTTTTGTTCATCTGCACTTGTTTTCTTCGCAGGCGCAGGCATTACTGCTTTTGGTTTTGGCGGCTGATTGAAATAATCTTTATAAACGAACCATGCAACAACCGCGAGTAAAATCACTATTAAAAACCAAAGAATGCCTGAATATCTTTTAGGTTTAGTTTTCTCAACAACAGGAATTTGTTCGACTGGTTGTTCAATTGTTTTTTCGTTTTCAATTATTGGTTCTTCATCCGGTTGTGGCTCTTCGTTTTTTTTTATTGAAACAGGTTTGGTCGCTTCATGAACCAATTGTGCTTTATCGTTCTTCACTAACACAACGGTTATATTATCCTTCCCGCCGGCTTCATTTGCTGCTTTAATTAATGCTTTGCCTTTTTCTTTTAGCGTTTTCTGCGACAACAAAATTGAAGTCATTGTTTTGTTATCAACCAAATCACTTAAACCATCGCTGCATAACAATAAAATATCCGCTGGCAAAAAAGGTGATTCGCCGGTTTCAATATAATCTGGTTCTAAAAATTGTTGCTCATCAAAACCAATCGCTTTATTTATTTCATTGCGCTTTGGGTGATTCATCGCATCAGCTTCACTCAATCTTCCACTGTCTTCCAAAAAACCAACAAACGAATGGTCTTTCGTAACCTTAATCAAAGAATTATCGCGCAGCAAATACAAACGTGTGTCACCAACATGTGCGTAATAAAATTTATTTTCCTCAATGTCTGCCAGCGCCAGCGTAAGCACACAAGCCATTTCATTTATATCTTTTTCATTCAGCTTGCGTTTATAAATTTTCTCATTAGCAACAGCGAGTGCTTTTTTTAATGCAGGAATAATTTCAGTGAATGGTTTTTGCAAACAATCAAGAATCGCATCATGCGCTAATCCCGAAGCAATTTCGCCGCCTTCATAACCACCCACACCATCAATTACACAAGCAAGCACATAACGTTTATGCAAAATACCCGCCTGCCGGACGGGCAGGGTTTGGGCAATAAAACGGTCTTCGTTGTTATCACGCATTTTTCCCTGGTCAGTAATTCCAAAAAAATTATCTGCCATTTAATTTGTGCATTTTATTTTTTTTAATCGCCAAATTGAATTCTCCATAAAATTTTCTTCGTTGATTATATTAAATTACTTCGGAAATTTTATGGCTCATTTTTGTGCGTTTTTTTTACGTCTCTGAAATTCGCTGCCAGCATCAAAACGCAGATAACCAAAATTGAAACCGATAAAATAATGTTCTCAGGATTTTGCATGCTTACGATTTAAAAATGTTCACGCCAACAATGCCATTTAAAACAATTCTTGAGTTGATGGGCAACTCCACCCAGGTTGGATTATTTATTTCACTTGGCGCAACTTCATTTTCATTTACCACCGTTTTTTCGCCGAATGATGCGAGGTAAAATTTATTATCGTTTTCATCAAGCCTTATTTTTAAATGTGGCGAATTCACCCATTCTGAAGGTATGCGAAAAATGTTTGGTTTATCTTTCGTTTCATCTTTTCCCGAAACCAAAATTTCTTTATCGCGCATAAAGTATTCAATCTTTTTTCCTGCATATTCTTTATCGGGAATGATAGTTTCAAATCTTGCGAGCAAATCGTTTGCAACGGTAGGATTGGTATGTTGTATATGTGTTGATGTTGGAATGGTCATCAACAATCTTTCATTAAAAGGAACTTCATAATAACCTTCACTGTAAAAATTAAATCCATCTAAAATTTCAGGATTTACATCAAAAGTTTCTGCAATGCCTGTTTGCCGCGGAATAAAGGTAATACGCACATTTTCTGTTTTTGAATGATGCGTATCCGGCATTAGTTTTCCAATTAAACTTTTATCGCCGGGCAAATATTCAGGATGTGAAACAAAACGGAAAACCCATTTATTACTTGCGGGTGCAACTGTTTTTCCATCTTGTTTATATTGATTTAGAATATTGTAAAACTCTTTAGATGTTTCCTGTATGATCAAACCAAAAATGCCTTTTTTATTTTGTGTGAACTGGCGATAATCTTCTTCATTAAAACAAATAATATACTCGTGGTAAAATACAACGCGGTTGCCAAACGAAAGCTCTTTAATCGAGTCGGAAAATTTCTGAATGATGTAATGATAAATTTCATCAGGCGTTAATGCGGGCAGCGCCGTTGTGGTGAAATCTGCTTCACGTTTTAAAAACCATTCGTGAAAACCCATGCGTTGCCAAAAAGAAGTTTTTGTTTTCATTAATTATTTTTTTTGCCTCCAAAGAGTCTTTTAAAGAATCCGGGTTTTTTTTCTTTTTTATTATTGGTTGTATTAGTTGTTGAGGAACTTGTTTTCTTAACTATTTTTTTTTCTGCTACCGCTTCAGCCTGCGCTGTGGTATCTTCATCAGCGATGCTAAAAATCTTACCGCCATATTTTTGTATATCGTCTGCGTTGGTATACCATGGATGTTGTGTGGTGGAATAAATAACTTCCCTGCTGCCCAGCGTTGCCGGATCTTTCCCCAATTCTTTTTTAAAAAATTGCCAGGTTTTTCCACCATTAACAGAATATACAAATTGTGTATTAGCAACGTCGTAATAAACATTTCTTGCAGGATAATAATAAAATTCAAATTTTTTTGTACCGGCTGTGTCATTGCATGCCATCAAGCCAAAGAAAAAAACAGCGAGAATATTTAAGCGCATCATGTATGCAAGTGTACGTTCAAACATTATTCCATTAAAACGTAAATTAAACGAATAACTTGTTTTGTATTTTGCTTTAATCGTTAGAAGAATTATAATTTATTATTTTTAGCGAATGTAGACAATGGGAATTTGGCAGGATTTTTAATAAGTGTTTGTGAACACATGCATGTGAAAAATAAAACTTTCTTTTTTTTATTGTTAATCGTGGTGGCTTTTAAAACCAAAGCTCAATTGCCCGATTCGCTTCAGCAAAATAAAACAACTAAAACAGTTGCGGCAGGTACGCAATACAAAAAATCCGGGTGGCATGACTTCTGGTGGGGTCATAATTATAGAACGGTTTGGTCAACGCCCGTTACTGTTCCCGTTTTTATGTTAGATACTGCTGCGGGGGGATTAACACCAGTAAAAGAAGGCGGTGGTCACCAAACAAGGTCTATTCATTTAAAAGATAAAAATGAAAAAGAATATGCGTTGCGTTCTGTAAATAAAACTTTAGGCGCTGTTTTACCAGAAGATTTTAAAGGCACTTTTATAGAAAAGCAGGTGAATGATGAAGTGTCCATGTCAAATCCATATGGAGCGGCCATTGTACCCGCACTTGCCGAAGTAGCAAAAATCTATCACACCAATCCAACTTATGTGTATTTACCTGCCCAGCCTTTACTTGATACTTTTAATAAAAGTTACGCTAACAACTTTTATTTGTTTGAACAAAGGCCGGACGGCGATTGGAGCAATGCTGATAACCTTGGTAACTTTTCTGCATTTTTTGATACAGAAGATGTGATTGAAAAATTATTGAGTGATAATCATTATTCAGTTGATCAAAAAACATTTATAAGATGCAGAATTTTTGACTGGTTTATTAATGACTGGGACCGGCATGAAGACCAGTGGGGGTGGGGCGAAAGAAAAACGGGAGATAAGATTGTGTTTATTCCCGTGCCGCAAGACCGCGACCAGGCTTTTTTTAGGCATAATGGTGTGTTGCTGAATGTTGCATTAGGCGCTGCGGGATTAAATTATATGCAGTCGTTTGATGACAACATAAAAAACATAAAAACATTTGCATACGAAGAACGAAATCTCGACAGGTTTTTTACAAATGAAATGACGTTGAATGATTGGCAAACCATTGCACAAGATTTACAACAACTATTGACCGATGCGGTAATTGATGAGGCTGTAAAACAACTGCCGCCGGAGATTTATTCTATTAATGGAAACAATATAGCAGCAAAACTAAAAACACGCAGAACGCATTTGGTTGAATGGGCAACAGCGTATTATAATTTCATCAGCAAAGAAGTGCAGGTACCGGGTTCAAAACAAGATGAAGTTTTTGAAGTGAATAACGCAGATGATGAAACCACTGTAAAAGTTTTTGCAAAAGATGCTGTCAATAAAAATGATTCTGCTTTTTATTCACGAACATTCAATGCAAATGAAACTAAAGAAATAAGATTGTTTGGAGTTAATGGTAATGATGTTTATCGCATTAATGGTTCATCAAACAATATCAATATAAAAATTATTGGTGGCGATAAGCAGGATTCTGTAATCAATCAAAGCACAGAAAAAATTTGTTTGTATGATGATGGAAATAATTTTATCAACAAAAATTCTTCTGTAAAACTTCATGCTTCAAGTGATACAAATATTCACAAGTTTGATTACGCATGGTTCAAATATGATAAATCCGGAATTGTTCCCGAAGCTTTTTATAGTTATGAAGACAGGGTGTATGTTGGCTTAGGTTATCAAATTTTGCACAATGCATGGCGCAAAGAACCGTTTGCTTCAAAACAACTTTTTGCTTTTCATTATTCGTTATCCGAGCAAGCCGCGAGCTATACTTATTCTGCATTATTTAAACATGTAATTGGCAAAGCAGATTTATCGTTGTTAGCGAATTATGATATCATAAGATGGATTCGTTTTTGGGGTTTGGGAAACGATACGAAGTTTGAACCGAATGATGTAAATTATTTTACAGGGCGCAGCGAGCAATGGATTTTCAAACCTGGTATCATCAGAAATTTTGGATTAAATAAAATTACTTTTTCACCATTTATACAAGGTGTAAGAGTGCGTAACGATACAGACCGCTTTGTTGGTAAAAATTTTGTTTCTAACAGTAATGTTTTTAAATGGCAAACGTTTGCAGGTGCGGAATTAAATTATGATGTTGAATTATTGAACGATTCTGTTGTGCCAACAAAAGGTTTTATGTTTAATGCAGATATTTTAGGCGCACAAAACATAAAGCAAAGTAATCGCAATTTTGTGAAGTATTCTGCAAATGCACAGGTGTATGTTCCATTGGGAAATAAATTTTCTTATGTGTTTAGAACAGGTGCGGCAACCGTTACAGGTAAGCCTGAATTTTATCAATACGCATCTATCGGCGGTGCACCAAATATGCGTGGTTTTAAGCGCGACAGGTTTTGGGGCAAAACGGTTTTTTGGAATACGCATGATCTGCGTTTCATCAGTAATGTAAAAACAAATTTCTTTAACGGTAAAGCCGGTCTAATTACTTTTTTTGATAATGGAAGAGTTTGGATGCCCGGCGAAAATTCAAACACATGGCACACAGATTTTGGCGGTGGCATAACTGTCGCACCTTTCAACAAAGCATTGATTGATGTTACCTATGGTATTTCCAAAAATGAACACGCCATTAATGTAAGGTTGAATAAATATTTTTAATAAAGCCAGTTAAGCCCGGCACATTATCTAAAATTTATTTCAATAAATTCACCGTTTATTATTAAGTATTGAAATGAATTTGCCATGAGAAAAAACCTCGCATTAATTTTTTGTTCTTTATTTTTTACTACAACAATTTTTTCGCAGTTAACTATTACAAACCTGGTTACAGAGAATCGCATCAATCCAATTGGTATTGATGCAACACAACCACGTTTTAGCTGGCAACTGAACAGCGATAAACGAAACACGATGCAAACTGCATATGAAATCAAAATTACCTCCGGCAAACAAACAATTTGGAGCAGCGGAAAAGTGAATGATGATTCATCTGTGCATGTGGTGTATAAAGGTTCGCCGCTTCAAAGCAACACAAAATATACATGGCAGGTACGTGTATGGGATAATTATAATGATGCAAGTAATTGGAGTGAACCTGCATTTTTTCAAACAGCATTGTTTAATACTTCGGATTGGAAAGCAAAATGGATTGAGCCGGGTTTTGAAGAAGACAGCGTAATGCGACCAAGCCCAATTTTTAGAAAAGAATTTTCAACCAATAAAAAAATTGTTTCTGCAACTGCATTTATAACGGCACATGGCATGTACGAAGCGTACATCAATGGCAAAAGAATTGGTGACGCGTATCTCACGCCGGGCTGGACTTCTTATCATCATCGTTTGCAATATCAAACTTATGATGTAACAAATTTTATTAAAAATGGTATCAATGCAGTTGGTGTTACATTAGGCAATGGCTGGTATCGCGGCATTATTGGTTTTGGTGATAATATAAATGTGTATGGAAAAGATATTGCGCTGTTACTGCAAATCAATATTACTTACAGTGATGGCTCAAAGGATTTCGTGTATTCGAATGATAGCTGGAAATCATCAACCGGAGAAATTCGTTACGAAGAAATTTATAACGGTGAAACGGATGATGCACGCATGGAAAAAACTGGTTGGTTAATGCCGGGTTATAATGATAAAGATTGGAATGAGGTGAAGGTTGCAAATTTTTCTTTTGATAATTTATTGGCTACGCAAAATGAACCGGTGCGCAAACACGAAACATTTAAGCCGGTGCATATTTTCAGAACACCCAAAGGAGAGAAGGTGATTGATTTCGGTCAGAATTTAGTTGGCTGGATAACAGTAAAAGTAAAAGGTAATGCGGGTGATACAATAACTGTTTCGCATGCAGAAGTATTAGATAAGAATGGAAATTTTTATACTGATAATTTGCGCGCAGCAAAAGCGCA
>JBEHXR010000168.1:0-8103 GCA_048498595.1 Bacteroidota bacterium | reverse complement strand
GTAAAATATCTTCCTGTTGCAATATCTATATCCTGGATCTTGTTATATTCTTCACTTACACCATATATATTAACGTTCTGCATCTCTGAGTTGCCATAATCTAAAGATGCATTTTCCTGCGTGAAGAAAGCAACGTTGTCTGCCAATGTGCTGCGTTCTTCAATCGGTTTTACGTCTTTGTAAGTTGGTTCAGGTCTGTTTACAAATTTCCACCATGGATAATCTACATCATTTGTGTATTCCCATTTATCAACATAAATTGTATTGGTACCGAGTGAGGCTATATCGGTTTGAATTTTAGATTCTAAACTGTTTACAGTTGCTAAAACACTGATGATACAAAAAATTCCAAACGCAACACCGGTTAAAGAAAGTGCGCTGCGAAGCTTGTTGTTCTTTAATTCGCCGAGTGACATTTTAAAACTGTTCCAAAGTATATTCAGCAATCTGCGCATACATCAAAAGTATAAAACTCATTTTGTTTACAGACAAATTTTAGATAAACGGAAACAATAGTATAATCAGGCACTTTTAAATGTTATATCAATAACATCCACCTGAAAAAAATATTTTTATAAACCAATTCTGACAATCGTACTGTAATTTTGCGGCGGATTTTCTCAACTAATCTTGCACATATTATGACGTGGAAACAAGTCTTCACTTCTTCGATTGGTCAAAAAATAACAATGTCTTTAACCGGAATTTTTCTCATTCTTTTTTTAATAGTACATGTTGGCGTTAATGCCTGTATATGGTTTAACGATGGCGGAGAAGTATTTAATCGTGCAGCAAATTTCCTTGGTGAAAATGTTGTGCCACGTATTTTAGAAATCGGGTTGTTTTTGTTTTTTATTCTGCATATTGTTCAGGGTTATATGTTGGAAGCAGCTAACAGAACAAAACGCAATGTTGGGTATGCAATTAATTATGGTAACCGCGGAAGCAGATGGTATAGCCGCAGCATGGGTTTATTGGGCACTTTAATTTTATTGTTTTTAATTATTCATTTAATTGATTTTTGGATACCCTCACGTTTCACAAAAATGCCTGAAGTAGAATTAACAGGTGGCAAACAAGTACACAACCTTTATTCATTAATGCAGATTCGGTTTAAAGAATTATGGATTGTAATTATTTATGTGATCGGATGCATTTCATTAGCCTATCATTTAATGCATGGCTTTTATAGTGCGTTTAAAACATTGGGTGTTTATAACAAAAGATATTTGATTTTAATAAGATGGTGCGGGTATGTGTTTGCTATTATTGTTCCATTAGCATTTGCTATGATGCCCATAAGTTTTTATTTGGGATGGGTGAAATAATTAGCTAATGTGCTAATTAGCAAATTTGCTAATGATAGTTTTGATAGTGGTAAATAATTTCAACTGCAAACTACAAACTGAAAACTCGATTTATGCTTGATGCAAAAATTCCAAAAGGAAAGTTAGAAGATAAGTGGAAAGATTATAAAGGTCATTGCAAGCTGGTAAATCCTGCCAACAAGCGCAAGCTTGAGATCATTGTTGTTGGAACAGGTTTAGCGGGTGCATCTGCTGCCGCATCGTTAGGTGAATTGGGTTATAAAGTAAAAGCATTTTGTTTCCAGGATTCTCCGCGTCGTGCACACAGTATTGCAGCACAAGGTGGCATTAATGCAGCAAAGAATTATCAGAATGATGGTGATAGTGTTTACCGTTTATTTTATGATACGATAAAAGGTGGCGATTATAGAAGCCGTGAAGGTAATGTACATCGCCTTGCAGAAGTAAGCGTAAATATTATTGACCAATGCGTAGCGCAAGGTGTTCCGTTTGCACGTGAATACGGTGGCTTATTAAGCAACAGAAGTTTTGGTGGTGTACAAGTTCAGCGCACATTTTATGCTGCCGGACAAACTGGTCAGCAATTATTGATTGGCGCTTATCAGGCTTTGGAAAGACAAGTAGCATTAGGCAACGTAAAAATGTACACACGTCATGAAATGCTTGACGTGGTCATTATTGATGGAAAGGCACGTGGCATCATTTGCCGCAATTTGATAACAGGAAAATTAGAAAGATTTTTTGGTCATTCTGTTGTGTTGTGCACCGGTGGTTATGGCAACGTATTCTATCTTTCAACAAACGCAATGGGTTGTAATGTTACAGCCGCATGGAAAGCGCATAAGAAAGGTGCATACTTTGCAAATCCTTGCTTCACGCAAATACATCCAACATGTATTCCGGTGAGTGGCGATTATCAAAGCAAACTTACATTAATGAGTGAAAGTCTGCGTAATGACGGACGCATCTGGGTTCCAAAAAAACAAAATGATACACGCAGGCCAAACGAAATTCCGGAAGAAGAAAGAGACTATTATTTAGAAAGACGTTATCCTGCATATGGAAATTTAGTGCCACGAGATGTTGCAAGCCGTGCTGCAAAGGAAAGATGTGATGCAGGTTATGGTGTTGGCTCATCTAAACAAGCGGTATATCTTGATTACGCTTCCGCAATTCAGCGTTACGGTAAAGCAGAGGCAAGCAAACACGGAATAGAAGATCCATCACCCGAACAAATAAAACAAATGGGTGATGATGTGGTGAAAGAAAAATATGGTAATCTTTTCGACATGTATGAAAAAATTACCGGCGAAAATCCTTACGAAGTTCCGATGCGCATTTATCCTGCAGTGCATTATACAATGGGTGGTCTTTGGGTTGATTATGAATTGCAGACAACGGTGCCTGGTTTATATGCGTTGGGTGAATGTAATTTCAGCGACCATGGCGCAAACCGTTTGGGCGCAAGTGCATTGATGCAGGGTTTGGCTGATGGATATTTTGTTATTCCATATACTATTGGAAATTATTTGGCTGATGAAATAAGAACACCTGTCATTCCAACAACGCATCCTGCATTTGAAGAAGCAGAAAAAAATGTGAAAGAAAGAATAGAAAAATTGATGAGCATCAAAGGTTCTGAAACGGTTGAAAGTTTGCATAAGCGTTTGGGAAAAATTATGTGGGACAAATGCGGGATGGCGCGCAATGCACAAGGCTTAAAAGAAGCGATAGAAGAAATTCGTGCATTAAAAAAAGAGTTTTGGAGCAATGTAAAAATTCCGGGCAGCATTGATGAACTTAATCCTGAGTTAGACAAGGCTGGTCGCGTTGCAGATTTTATTGAGTTGGGTGAATTGATTTGTATTGATGCATTGCAACGCAATGAAAGTTGCGGCGGGCATTTCCGTGAAGAATATCAAACACCGGAAGGCGAAGCATTGCGTAATGATGATGAGTATATGTATGTATCAGCGTGGGAAATGAAAGGTGAAGATAACTGGGAGTTGCATAAAGAAGATCTGGTATATGAGGAAGTACATCCAACGCAACGTTCATACAAATAATTTGAAAATTTGAAAATGTGGTAATTTGAAAATTAAAACCACATTCTAAACCAAATTTTTAAATTATGAGAAATGATAAAGACAATGTTATTGTCGTTAAAACAATTGAATTTTCATTGGCAATAATTAATTATTGCGAAGTTCTTGAACAGAATAAAAAATTTGTTATAGCAAAGCAGCTTTTGCGTTCAGCTACATCAATAGGTGCGAATGTTTTTGAAGCACAAAACGCAGAAAGCAAGGCAGACTTTATTCATAAAATGAAAATCGCAGCAAAAGAAGCAAGCGAAACTTTATATTGGTTGATTCTATGTGAAAAAAGCGAAAGCTATAAATGCGATATTAAATTTAAAAATGATTTGAACGACATTATTAAAATTTTATCTGAAATTATTTCTTCAGCAAAAGGAAAAATCCCTGGATTTGTTTGGATGTTGCTTTTTTCATTTTCAAATTTTCAAATTTTCAAATTAGCACATTAGACATTATGGAACATTACAATATGAATTTAACGCTGAAAGTTTGGCGTCAAAGAAACAGTAAAGAGAAAGGCAGATTTGAAACCTATAAAGTAGAAAACATTTCTTCCGAAATGTCTTTCCTGGAAATGTTTGATGTTTTAAATGAAAAGCTGATTACAGAAGGTAAAGACCCAATCGCATTCGACCATGATTGCCGTGAAGGTATTTGCGGTATGTGTTCAATGTATATCAACGGCAAACCGCATGGACCATGGAAAGCAAATACAGTTTGTCAATTACACATGCGTGCTTTTAAAGATGGCGATACAATTGTTGTTGAACCATGGCGCGCAAAAGCATTTCCTGTTATAAAAGATTTAATTGTTGATCGCTCTGCATTCGACAGAATTATACAAGCCGGTGGATTTATTTCTGTAAATACAGGTAACGCTGTTGATGCAAACGCAATTCCTATTGAAAAAGAAAATGCAGATAAATCTTTTGCTGCTGCAGCTTGTATTGGTTGCGGTGCTTGTGTGGCCGCTTGCAAAAACAGTTCGGCGATGTTGTTTGTTTCTGCAAAAGTTGCGCATCTTGCTTTGTTACCGCAAGGCGATCCTGAACGTAAAACACGTGTGGTGGCAATGATCAATCAAATGGATAAAGAAGGTTTTGGTGCTTGTACAAATATAAATGCATGTGAAGCGGCTTGCCCGAAAGAAATTTTAGTTACTAATATTGGTCGCTTAAATCATGAATACATGATGGCGGGTTTTGAGAGCGATAAATAAATTAATATATTCTTTTAAGAAATTCGAGTTCTTTAGAGCGTTCATCCAAACTTCCTTTCTCATAATCAGCCATTGCTTCACGCATTAAATCGTGAATAGTAATAATGCCTTTGAAGGTTGTACCGTCAAACACAGGAATGTACCTTGCCTTTGAATTATTAATCAGCAACATTAATTTACTTGTAGAGTCGTCAAGTGATGCATTGGCAAGATTCGTGGTCATTATATCACTCACATTTGTATTGTTTGATTGCTTTCCTTCCAGGATAACTTTATGCGCATAATCTCTTTCAGAAAAAACACCCATGTATTTATCATTTTTATCAAGCACAATTAAGTAACTGATATTTTCTGTTTTCATTAATCCGATTGCTTCCAAAACTGTTTTATCAAATTTTATAAAATTGAATTGAGTGCCCTTTTGCTGAAGAATATCTTTTGCAGTACGCATAACCTGTGATTTACTTTGTAACAAATGTAGTTGTGCATCGTCAAATCGGTAATGCAATCAGAAAAATTTATTAAAAGATTATTGTATGGCTTAAACAACTTCTCGCTTATGGCTGCCGGTCGCAATTCATCATGTTTAGTTTGAACCCATTGCTATGGAACCAGGAAGCAAATTGCTGTTTACTTAATACCTAAGCCATACCTGAAGGCAGTCAAATCCATGGATCTGCCGTTCATCTTTCGATCATCCTTCGTTCATGGAACGTCTTTGTGATACTTTTTTGAGAAAAAATTTATGCGGGAAAGTAATTTATAAATATACGGTTTCTTCAATGGTGATCAGAGAACTTTGCTACAAATTATTTAACCGTTTCGCATAATTCAATTAAAATGCCATTTGCAGACTTTGGATGAATAAAACAAATTAATTTATTATCTGCACCCTGTTTTGGCTCTTCATTTAGAAAAATAAAACCTTCTTCTTTTAACCGTTTTATTTCTGCGCAGATATCATCAACTTCAAAAGCGATATGATGAAGCCCTTCTCCTTTTTTTGCAATAAATCTTTTTATCACTCCATCTTCATCAACACTTTGCAATAATTCAATTTTTGTTTCACCTGTTTTGAAAAACGCGGTCATCACTTTTTCACTTTCAACAAATTCTTTTTTATAACATGCAGTATTCAATAATTTTTCAAACAGCGGAATTGATATGTTCAAATCGCTTACGGCGATGCCGATATGCTCTGCATTTTTCATAAAAATCTTTAATAAAAATTTCAGTTTGTTTAAAACTAATTTTGCAAACATAAGAATGAAATTTCCCATCTACTTAGATTACAATGCCACAACACCTGTTGATAAACGTGTGGTGGATGGTATGCTTCCTTTTTTTACAGATGTATTTGGAAACGCGGCAAGCAATAACCATTTCTACGGATGGCAGGCAGCAGAGGCAGTGCAGATCGCAAGAGAACAGGTAGCATCATTAATAAATGCAAATCATAAAGAAATTGTTTTTACATCGGGTGCAACAGAAGCTATTAATCTTGCTATAAAAGGAATTTACAAAGCATATCGAAAAAAAGGTAATCACATTATAACCTGCACAACAGAACACAATGCTGTTTTAGATACATGCAGGTATCTCGAAAAAGAAGGAGCACGGGTAAGTTATATTCCTGTTCATGACAACGGTGAGATCAATCTGCAGTTTTTAGAAGAAGCTATTACACCTTCTACGATTTTAATAGCAGTAATGTATGCAAACAATGAAACAGGCGTTATTCATCCAATAAAAAAAATTGCTGCTTTAGCAAAAGAAAAAAACGTTCTTTTTTTTAGCGACGCCACACAAGCTGCCGGAAAAATTGGAGTAGATGTTTTAAATGATGGTATTGATATGTTGTGTATAAGTGCACATAAAATTTATGGACCGAAAGGAATAGGTGCTTTATATGTAAAATCAAAATCGCCGCGTATACAATTAGAACCTTTAATCCATGGGGGAGGTCATGAAAATAATTTGCGAAGCGGAACATTAAATGTGCCAGGCATTGTAGGTTTTGGTAAAGCCTGTGAAATTTGTAGAGATGAATTTGGTGTAAACGATGAAATAAAAAAATTGCATGATCAGTTAGAAAAAAACTTGCTGACAATTACGGGTAGCTTTATTAATGGATTTGATGCCTTAAGGCTACCAAATACAACCAATATTATTTTTAGAGGTGTTGATAAAAATGGTCTGCTATCTGCCTTAACAAAAAAAATTGCCATATCAACTGGTTCTGCATGTACTTCCGCTAAGCCACAACCAAGTCATGTGTTAAGTGCAATGGGATTGAGTGAAGATTTAGCATCTTCTGCCATACGGATTAGTATTGGCAGGTATACATCGCGGGAAGATATTAACTTTGCATCTTCTTATATAAAAGATATTGTTGAGCCATTACGGCACGAAAAATATAAGGTGTGAATTTTGATTAAATAATTGTAATAAATTTTTTATGGAAGCAGTAGCAGAAAATATTAGTGCATCTCAAAGAGCACAACAGAAAATACTTGAGTTAATGCAGCAGGCAAATATTGATGCATCCTATTTTTTAAGAGTCTCTGTTGTAGGTGGCGGATGCTCCGGCTTAAGTTATAAACTGGATTTTGATAATGAATTAAAACCCGAAGACCAGGTTTTTGAAATGGAGCAAGTGAAACTTGTTACCGATATTAAAAGTCTCCTTTATCTTATAAATACAGAATTAGATTACTCCGACGGATTAAATGGAAAAGGATTTGTTTTTAAAAATCCTAATGCATCCCGTACCTGCGGTTGCGGAGAAAGTTTTGCAGTTTAATTTTTTTTCTTTTGTTTTTTTGAGCAGCATTGCAGGAAAACCAGTTGTCATAATAAATAGTTAATGATTGTTTAAAAAAATATTAAAGAAATTGTGTATCGAATACACTTAGTCTTTATATTTACGGTGTTAATTGCTTATTTCTTATCGAATTATTGCTTGTATTAACTTAAAAACTACTCTTATTATGATCTCAAACCGATTGCTGAAAGCACTCATGTTGTGCCCTATCTTGCTATTTTTAGCTATAGCTTCGCAGGCACAGACTAAAACAATTACCGGGAAAATTTTAGACGAAAAAGGTAATCCGATTGTAGGGGCGTCAATAGTGGTTAAGGGCGGAAAGTCAGGCACTACCACTGATGCTACTGGGCATTTTTCTCTTACAGCGCCTGCTGCTACAACTGCTGTAACTATTAGTTACATTGGTTACGCGTCGCAGGACCTTGATGTCACCACACAATCAAGTGATGTTTCTATTTCACTGCAACCTACCAATTCTAATCTTAGCGATATAGTGGTTGTGGGATACGGTACTGCCCACAAAAAAGATTTAACTGGTGCTGTAGCTGTGGTTACTGCCAAAAACTTTAACCAGGGAAATGTAACAAACCCGGTTCAGCAAATTCAGGGTAAGGTTGCAGGCTTGGTTAT
>JBEHXR010000167.1:0-8144 GCA_048498595.1 Bacteroidota bacterium | reverse complement strand
CCAAACAAGCGCTTCATCGTCGGCGCCTTTATAAGCGGCGGTAAAATTATAAGCCATAGCCGGCGTAAGCCCGGTAATAGTTGCCTTGTGACCATTAACCGTTTTCTGCGTCCACGTGTTTGGATCGGTGGAAGCATTGGTTGCCGGCGTATAGGCAAACACGGTTCCATGATCGCCAACCGGGCTGTGCTCCACGCTGGCAATTATAGTAGCATTAGGTCCGTTGTTTACCTGCAGGTTTACCGGCATGGGTTGCTGGTAATGGTTCCTGTTGGTTGATGCCAGTTTTATACCGCTGCTTTGCAACATGGTTAAATTGCCCGCCGCCTGCTGGTTTACAATAATGGCTACCGCGGTAAACAGCGGCAACAGGGCAGCACGGGCTTCATTCTTTTGAATGGTAGCCGTTTTGCCGCCGGTACTTAATGCGCCTAAGGCATTGTGGTAGGCGGTTTCGGCAGTGGCAAAATCGGTAAGTGTGCTGCCGGTAAAAGTAAAATTGCTGTTACCCGTAAGACCGGTAACTGCATTGGCGGCTTCAATATCCAGCTCGCCATCGTCGAGGTGAGAAAATCCTGTGAGAACTTTTGCTGTCATAAAACAGGTTTTTTAAGTTATAAAATAGAATTAAGAATGAAACAAAGGGTAAAAAGAGTACGGCGAGGAGCAATTCACTTCTAAATAAGCAATTTCCGGCAACACAGCCATACATTCTGATAGCGGAAAAAGGATCTCTTATACCGGAGAAATGCTTTTTCATACAGGCAAAATGTTTTTGCATACCAGCGAAGCGATTTTGCATACCAGCAAAACCATTTTGCATGCCGGGGAAATAATTTTTCATACCTGAAAAACTATTTTGCATGCCGGAGAAATGGTTTTTCATACCTGCAAAACCATTTTTCATATATGCGAAATGGTTTTTGATAGTGCATTTTTCGAAACCGTATGCACATAAACAGGCATTATAGTTTGGCCGAACAGAAAGTAAGCAGTTAAAGGGCTTCATATGTTTTACAGGTTAAGTAAAGCGTCGAAAAAAGCAATCGTATATGAAAGATAAAAAATCTTTTAAAAACGGGAAAGAAAAGAATTTTTTATACCGCTGTTTGTGTGGTTACACGGGCTTTTTATATCATCTTCTTCAACATAAAATTTTAAGCGACTTCTTTATTTGTTGAATTTAAAATTCAATTCGTGTGCATTAATTCTACAAAACAACTGCATAAATTTTTTTACCGGTTTTATTTTGTTTGAATGCGCTTAAAAAATAATTCGTGTCATCTATAATTACATCAAGTTTATAATCACAGAGAATAATAAGTGCTTTTATTACGCTGCTAAAAATCCATGGCACCATTATTTCCGTTATTTATATGGTTCCGCTATCTGCAATAAAATTTTTCAAAGACTTAAACGTGTTATTCATGCGAAAGAAAAAAATCAAAAAAATTATTCTTATCTCTTTTTCCTCGCTGCTTTTTTTATTTATAGTGCTGTGTGTGCATGTTTATATAATGATGAAGCCGCGACCTGCCGATAGCAAAACCATTGCAATGGCAAGAATTGATTTTAAACAAAACATCAACCAGGCAGATGCAGATAAAATTTCATCATGGCTGTATAGTCAGCAAGGTGTGCAGCATGTTTTATGCAATCAAAAAACACGTATAGCAGTCTTCTCCTATTACCCGGTAAAAGCGAATGCAAATGCATTGGTGAATCATTTAGCATCATCGCTTCATTATAGCGCTGTTCGTTATGTGCCTTCGCAGGAAGATATGGCAAAAAGTTGTCCTGTTATGGGCTCATCTTTTTTTTACAAAATGTACAATTTTATAAACAAGCTTTAAATTAAATCAATCAATAGTTATGAAAAAAACACCACTGTTATTTTTATTTGCCGCATGCGCAAGTGTATTAATTGTTATTTCATCTTGTGATAAAAACAATGATAGTAACCCAACTACTTTAACGCTTTACGATTCTTTAGGCGGCACTGCAATGGTGCAGGACCCAACCGCTTCTGCAGGAACTATGATTGAAGCAGGAAGACTTGGTATTCGTTCTGTTGTTGACAGCGCCATCTTTGTAATTGCTGCTGATGATTCAATCAATAATTATTTCAATGTTTTATTAGCAGAGGTTACTGCCGGTGACTTGAGCGGCTTCCAGGAACTAAGTAAAAACCTTACCGATTTCTTTTGCGTGGCAACCGGTGCAAAAGATTATACTTATACAGGTTTAAGTATGAAGGATGCACATGACCCCGCAACCAATTCACGCATTAGTGAAAAAGTTGATGCCGCAGATTTTGGTGAGTTTATTAATGATCTTGGCGTTGCTGCAGGAAAAAATAATTTACCGGATTATCTAACAACAAGAGTGGCACAAGTTGCATCGAGTGTGGAAGGAGATGTGGTGCAGCGATAAATAAATTATCGTTCAGCAAAAAGCCTTTGATTTTTTCAAAGGCTTTTGTTTTTATGCTCAATCAAGTTGCTATTATCCATCGCTCCATAAAAATTACTTAAACCTGCGTTGGTATAAATCTTGTTTTTAATGTGTAGTAAAAAAATTACATGGCTACAGCTTTTCCAATAATTGATTGGGGCAATGGTACAAATATTTATGAAGTTAATGTTAGGCAATACACACACGAAGGAACTTTTAAAGCATTTATAGAACATATTCCCCGTTTAAAAAATATGGGTGTTGATATTTTATGGCTGATGCCAATAACGCCCGTCAGCATAGAAAAAAGACAAGGCACCTGGGGCAGTTATTATGCTGCAAGTTCTTACACGAATATTGATCCTGCTTACGGCACTGAAGATGATTTTAAAGAATTAATAAAGACAGCGCATTTTTTTGACATGAAAGTGATCATCGACTGGGTGGCAAATCATACGGGTTACGATCACCAGTGGACAAAAGAACACGCAGACTGGTACCGAAAAGATGAAGCGGGAAATTTTACAGAGTTGTATGGTTGGGTTGATGTAATTGATTTGAATTATGAAATTCCCGCCTTGCGTAAAGGCATGATAGATGCGATGAAACATTGGGTGCAGAATTTTGATATTGATGGTTTTCGCTGCGATATGGCGCGAACAGTGCCGATTGATTTTTGGGTGGAAGCACGCGGAGAATGCGATGCAGTAAAATGTTTATTCTGGTTAGCAGAATGCGAAATATTAAATTATCACGAAGCATTTGATCTCACTTATGGATGGGAAGTAATGCGCGCATTTGATAAATATTTTAAAGATGAAATAAAGATGGATGAAGTAAAACCGCTGCTGCAGAATTATTCGCAATATCCAATCGGTTCAAGAAAATTATTGTTTACATCTAATCACGATGAAAATACTTATCACGGCACTGAATATGAAAAGTATGGCGAATGCGCAAAGGCAATGGCAGTATTTAGTTGTACGTGGCCGGGCATTCCCTTAATTTATTCTGGGCAGGAAAAGCCAAATAAGAAACGACTTGAATTTTTTGAAAAAGATTTTATTGACTGGGAAGGAAATGTTGAGCTGCACGATTTTTATAAAACGCTTTTAACGATCCGCAAAAAAAATAAAGCGCTGCAGGAAAGTGCATCCGTACTTATGTTGAAAACAGATTGTGAAAATGTTTTGGCTTATTTATGCAGAAGACAAAATCATAAAATTTTAGTGCTTATGAATCTTGGAAAAGATGCCGCCATGTTTCATATTGATCATCCTGCCATTACCGGAAATTATGTTGACCTGTTTTCCGGTGAAGCAAAAAAATTAACCAGGAGAGAAACTTTTAGTTTTCAGCCCGGTGAATATTTAGTATATCACTTTACAAAGCAACAGGGATAAAAAAAACCGGTTAGCATTACATTGCTAACCGGATGGATAAACTTAGGTAAAAAGTTTATACTTCTCCCTATGTTAGTATTGACCCATAATTTTTACATACCCGATTTGGTACTGTTACTATTCTTATCGTTTTTATTTTTTTTCTGTGTGCTCTTCGCCGCTAACTGCGTTTGAATATCCTCATTATAAGGTTGAGAAATCGGATGATCGTTATCTGCATTTCCTAAAGGTACTGATGGTCCTTCTTTTGCAGAAAGGTCATTTTGAATATCGTTACTTAAAGTTGAATATTCGTTTGAATCTTTTCTATCGTATGGCATAAAACAATGTTTTAAAAGTTATACAATGCAATAGATAATTAAAGAATCATGCCAGTTTGCGTTAAGAATTCAAAAACTTAAAGCAGTGCCAAAATCTATTTTTTCGGCTTTGACGGTGTTGCCTGGTATTGCGCCATATAAATAACTTTTCCATCTTTATTAAACTCCCAGTTTTCATTTAAATAAACAGAATCCATTTTACCATTATTATATGTATCAACTTCCTTTCCCCAAACGCAAGCCCAGTTTTCATCCTTGCCTTTAGGCTTTAATGAAGTGAGCACTTCTACTGAACTCACTGCATTTTTTAAACTGCTGCGATATTTTTTCACAGTGTTTAATGCTGAATCTCTTGAAACATTTATTAAAGAATTGCCACCCGCTAAATCCATGCTCACAGAATCAGCAAAATAATCTTTGTGGTTATCAAAAGTATTGTTGTCATAATCCTTCCAAAGGTCAAGAACCATTTGTGCATATTTTGAATCGCCAATTGAAAAATCGCTTGAATACTCAACAGGGTAAGCATATGTAACATTTGAATTCATAGCCGTTGTGTCAGTAGCTTTAGTTGAATCATTTGTATTTGATGAAGTGCTTGCAGTGTTACATGCAACAAGTGCACACAAAATAATTGCGGCACATAAAAGTTGTCTCATAAAAAGTTGTTTTGTTATTTTGAAATAATCAGAGAAGATATACTTTTTAAATTAAACAAATAAATAATAATTGTGTTATCAACAAAATATTAAAGGAAGGTTTTAAAGAAGATGAATTTAAAAAACAGTATCAAGCTGGCTTTAACAACGTTAATTTCTTACCGGCTTTCCTTTTTTAATAACGCTTTCTAATCTTTCCAATGTTTTTCTTTCTCCGCATAAACTTAAAAATGCTTCGCGTTCAAGATCGAGTAAGTATTGTTCGCTAACGAAACTTTGTTCGCTTAAATCACCACCGCACATAACATAGGCTAATTTTTTTGCGACAGTCACATCATGATCAGTTGCATAACCTGCACGCCACATGCCGTTGATGCCTGCATACATTGAACCCAATGCTGAACGTCCCAACACTTTTATATCTTTTCTTTGAACAGGTTGCACGTAACCCTGGTCATACATTTCAACAACAGCATTTTTTGCTTCGCCGATTCTTCTGTCCATATTCATCACCACTTCATCATGACCTTTACGCAAAATGCCAAGTTCATAACCTTCAAACGCAGAGGTTGCAACTTTTGCTGTTGCAATTGTTAAGAAACGATTTTTTAATGTGATGGTTTCCGGTTCATCTTCATGCATTTCATCTGCTGCACGCAACACAAATTCTTTTGTGCCGCCACCGCCGGGAATAACGCCAACGCCTAATTCAACCAAACCAATATATGTTTCAGCAGCAGCAAAAACTTTATCAGCATGCAAATTCATTTCGCAACCGCCGCCCAATGTTAAACCATGCGGCGCCACAACAACCGGAACAGATGAATAACGCACACGCATCATAGAATTTTGAAACAAGCGAATCGCCATATCAAGTTCATCATATTCCTGTTCAATCGCATACATGAAGATCATTCCAACATTTGCACCCGCACTAAAATTGGCGCTGCTGTTAGCAATAACTAACCCTTTATATTTTGATTCAGCAATTTCAATACTCTTATTTAATGCCTGTAAAACTTCACTGCCAATCGTATTCATTTTCGTATTCCACTGCAAAGCCACCACATCATCACCAATATCATACAGCCATGCGTTATTGTTCTTCCAGACAATATTGTTTTTATAATTTTCTAAGATGATGAAATTATCTGCTGATGGAATTGGCTTGTATGTTTTGCTTGCAACATCATAATATAATTTCTTATTGTTTTCTGTTTTATAAAATGATGTATTGCCGTTTGCAATCATTTCATCCACCCATGAAGCAACTTTGTAACCGGCTGCCTTCATTGCCTCAGTTGTTTTTGCAACACCAACAATATCCCAGCTTTCAAATGCGCCTGTTTCCCAGCCAAAGCCGGCCTTCATTGCATCATCAATTCTATACAGCTCATCACTAATTTCAGGAATGCGATGCGATACATAAGAGAACAAAGCGAAAAACATATCGCGATAAAACTCACCGGCTTTATCCTGCGCATAAAACAAACTTTTCAGTTTTGCATTTGCATCATCAATTAACTGCGCCGATTTTACTGATGCAAATGATGCTTTTTTGCGTGGCTCATATTCCAGCGTTGTTAAATTGAGCGTATGAATTTCCTTATCAGTTTTTCTTTCTTCAGGACTGCCTTCTGTTACAGGCAATTTTATTTTCTTAAAAAATCCTTGCCCTGTTTTATCACCCAGCCAATTATTCGCAACTATTTTTTCTAACCATGCAGGAATTTTAAAATAATCTTTCGCTTCATCATCCGAACAATTTTCTGCAACACCTTTTGCAACCTTTACCAACGTATCAATGCCTACAACATCAGCCGTTCTGAATGTTGCAGATTTTGGCCGACCGATTATTGGTCCTGTTAATGCATCCACTTCATCAATACCTAAACCTAATTTTTCCATTGTTTTAAACACCGCCATAATCCCAAACACGCCAATTCTGTTTGCAATAAATGCAGGCGTATCTTTTGCAAGCACTGTTGTCTTGCCCAAAAACAAATCGCCATAATGCATTAAAAAATCTACTACATCTTTATCAGTTTCCGGTGCAGGAATTATTTCAAGCAAGCGCAGGTAACGCGGCGGATTAAAAAAGTGCGTTCCGCAAAAATGCTTTTTAAAATCATCACTCCTGCCTTCTGATAAAAGATGAATTGGAATTCCCGAAGTGTTGGTCGTTATTAACGTTCCGGGTTTCCGAAACTGTTCAACTTTTTCATATAATTGTTGTTTGATGTCGAGTCGTTCAACAACTACTTCAATCACCCAATCACAACTTGAAATATCTTTTAAGTTATCGTCAAAATTGCCCGTTGTTATTTTCTTAATAACATCTTTTGTATAAACAGGCGATGGATTTGATTTGATAGCAGCCTGCAATGCATCATTCACAATTTTATTAGCCCCCATCCGACTTCCCCCGGCAGGAGAAGCCATCATCGCGCTTGCCTCGCCTTGCTTAGATGCATTATTATTTGATGAAATAAATGAGCCTTGCGTCTTGAACTCTCCCCCACCGGGGGAGTTGGAGGGGGCTGCAATATCTAACAACAAAACCTGTACACCAATACCTGCAAAATGACAGGCAATTCTTGAACCCATCACACCACTGCCCAACACGGCAACTTTTTTAATTGAACGTTTCATAAAAAATAATGTGAAACAAATTTAGTTGCATAACTAACTATTTGCAATTAAAATTTGCTGCCTGAATAACAATATTTAATTTGAATTTTAAGATGAACTTTTTACAAAAATTATTAAGGCAGCCCGTTATTAAGTTAACTGATAAATTTTCTTCAAGACCCGATAAGCAGCGCGTATTTGATTCGCTAACTGAACTGAATAAAAAAATTGTTGAAGGCAATGAGAAGAAAGGTTTGATCATTCCGTTCGATTGTGCAAAAGACAAATTCATTATTCTTTCTGATGAGCATAAAGGCAGAAAAAATCATGCAGATGATTTTGCCGTTTGTGAAAATAGTTATGTAACTGCATTGCAATATTATTTTGATGCAGGATTTTCTTTCATCAATCTTGGTGACGGCGAAGAGCTTTGGGAAAATAATATTTTCCAGGTAAAAAAACACAACCAGCTTTCATTTAGTAAAGAGAAATTATTTCAGCAACAAAAACGCTTTATAAAAATTTTCGGCAATCACGATTTGTATTGGGCGAATGATCCAACTGCATTTATACAATTGGAAAGTATTTACGGCGAAAAGATTCCAATTTATGAAGGTTGTATTCTCACAACGAAAATCAACGACCGTTCATTTGAAATTTATTTAACACATGGTCAT
>JBEHXR010000166.1:0-8156 GCA_048498595.1 Bacteroidota bacterium | reverse complement strand
TTTGGAGCAGCGATATTTTTTTTGGTATCAATGATAAAACAGCAGGAATAATTTTTTATCGTTGCATTCAATTTATATAAGCGCTATTTTCGAAATAATTTTATTAAAGTCACTAACATGCTTTCCATTAAACAAACGCTAATTACTGCACTTTTATTTGTCATCCACTTTTGTGATGCGCAAAGTAACCCGCAAACAAATTATCATGCATGGTGGCAAGGTGAGTATCCATCATATCATTCAAAAGATCCAAATGCAAAATTGCTTTCATTGATATCAGTAAAAGGAAACCGTTTCGTAAATGCAAATGGTGATGTTATTTTATTTCGCGGTGTATCAATTGCAGATCCTGATAAAATTGAACATGAAGGGCACTGGAATAAATCACTGTTTGAAAATGTAAAAAATATGGGTGCAATGCTGGTACGCATTCCTGTGCATCCGGTTGCCTGGCGTGAACGTACACCCAATAATTATCTTGTGCTGCTTGATTCTGCAACGAGCTGGTGCACTTCGCTTGGTTTATATATTGATATTGACTGGCACTCTATCGGCAATCTTGAAATGGAATTATTTCAAGACCCAATGTATAACACCACGCTTAAAGAAACGTATGAGTTTTGGAGAACGATAGCAAACCATTTCAGCGGTAACAACACAATTGCTTTTTATGAATTGTTTAATGAGCCAACAACCTATCGCGGGCAATTAGGAAATATAAGCTGGACGGAATGGAAAAAAATTAATGAAAATATTATTGCATTAATAAGATCTTACGATACTGAAACCATTCCGCTTGTTGCAGGCTTCGATTGGGCTTATGATCTTACACCTTTGCGCGAAGAACCAATCAATGCAAAAAACATTGGTTATGTAACGCATCCTTATCCAAATAAAAGATCGCAGCCATGGGAGCCAAAGTGGGAAGAAGATTTTGGTTTTGCTGCGCAACAGTATCCTGTTATTGCAACAGAAATTGGTTTTGTAGCTCAGCAAGGTGAACCGGAAGATGGTAAGGATCATTATGGGCAACGCATCACGCAATATCTCGAAAACAATGGCATAAGCTGGCTTGCTTGGGTGTATGATCCGGAGTGGTGGCCGCAATTAATTAAGTCGTGGAATTTTGATTTGACGGGCAGTGGCGAATATTTTAAAAAGGCAATGCAATCAAACAAAAAATAAAATGCAAGCTGTTTAATTTGTTGCTAATTAAAATGGATGAATAATAAATTGAACAGAGTAAATTTCGGCTATAACATTTCTGCATTTACCAACTTAAAATAACGAACATTTACTTCAAGCTCTTCGCCCGTTAAATCAAAGTATATATTCTGCAGTTGATGCAGGTATTTTACAGGCTTCAGGTTTTTTAAGGTATCACAAAATAAATTCATGCCGTTATCATCAACGGTGCATTTAAAATAATTGCATTCAAAAACGGAGGAATCTCTCAGCCAGTCAAACTGTTTAAAGCCGGCGTGCAATAAAGTATCTTTGGTAACAGAAATAGGTATAAGACGATCGATACTTAACCATTTGCCTTCAATTAAAACTTGTCTTTGTCCAATTTTTTTTATTGATCCTATCTTGCTCCTTTCTTCTTCTGATGATGTTTGAAATTCGAAAAGATCATTGATTCGCAATTCTGTTAGATGCAGCATATGTTGAACTTTAAAAGGTGATGTAATTAAAAACTAATTCCTTTAAAGTTAGACAAAATGATGCCGGGACTTTGCAATATCAGGTAAAACCCTGCTCGTTAAAAACATTAATTATAAAAAAGCTTTTTTAAGTTAATTTACTTTAGGAAGCGCGCAAACTTTTAAGCAGTTCCTAAGTTGTAGTTTAGCTATCATAATTCATGTAACAAATTCTTTGGTTTATGATAACTTTAGTGTGTGAAGCGAAATGTTTTTATAAGAGGAAATTATTTTGTTTTTATAGCAGGGTTAATTTTTTTAAATACGGCGTGCAAGAAGAATAACAATTCAACACTGCCCGACGTTCGCATCACATCTATTTCGCCAACCAACGGAAGCTACGGTATTGCAGATACTTTAAACGGCATTGGCTTCGGAAATAATATTGCTGAAGTACAGGTTTTTTTTGGAAGCGTTCAGGCTGTTATTGCACAGATTAAGGATAACACAATAATTGTAACAGTTCCCAAAAACGCTGAGTCAGGATATATAAGCCTCGTGAAGGGAAATGAAAAAATAAGTGGCCCGCCTTTTCAATATATTAATACAATCACAGTCACTACACTTGTTGGCAAAGGTTTTCCTGGGTATGTTGATGGCAAAACTGCCGATGCCTTATTTAATTTTCCACGCGGAATAGCAATGGATGCACAAGGGAACATTTTTGTTGCGGATTTTGGTAATAACTGCATTCGTAAAATTTCCGTTGATGGAAATGTAACTACCATTGCCGGTAACAGGAAAAAGGGTTATGCGGATGGACCGGCTGCGAATGCATCTTTCGCCGCGTTAAATGGACTTGCATTTGGACATGATGGAAATTTATATATAGCTGATGCGACGCGTATTCGAAAATGGTCGCCTAACTTAAATGTAATCACAACTGTAGCAGGTAATGCTAATTCCGGCAATACAGACGGTGATGGAATTAATGCAACGTTTGGTCTTCCTTACAGTATTACAACAGACAATATTGGAAATTTATATGCAACGGATGTTGTAAATAATAATGTCCGGAAAATTTCTAAGTCAGCACATGTTTCAACATTAGCAGGTAGTGTTCAGGGGTTTGCTGATGGTAATGGAATAAATGCATTATTTAATTTTCCAGGTGCTATAATTTTTGACTCGGCAAATGCTGTTATGTATGTAGCTGATGCAGGTAACTTTCGGGTGCGTACATTAAACGCTGCCGGCGATGTTTTCACTTATGCAGGCAATGGAAACTATGGTTATGTAGATGGTAGATTTTTTAATGCCGAATTCAAATTTCCTACAGGAATTACTGTTGATAAAAAAGGTAATGTTTATGTATGTGGTGAAGACGATGCGGTTCGAAAAATATCTGTTCAGGGAGATGTTACAACAATCGCGGGTTCTGACCAGGAAGGGTTTTTAGACGGAAGTGGAGAGAAAGCTTTATTCAATCAACCCATATACATGTTAACCGCACCGGATGGTACAATTTATGTTTCCGATCATTCAAACCATGCAATACGTAAGATAGTGATCGAATAAGAATAAAGTGATAACGGTATACTTACAGTTACAGGATAGAAATGCAATAAAAAATTCTTTTTAATAAAGTGCATTCAAATCATTTACTAACTTAGTCGCGTACCTATTAAAAATTGTTTCCACATGAATAAAATAATCACTTCACTATTTACTATTCTTTGCTGCTTAAGCTTAAACATTATCTCTGCGCAAAACAATACATTAACCGCACAAGAGAAAAAAGATGGTTGGAAATTATTGTTCGATGGGAAAAACTTAACCGGCTGGCATTCTTATTTGGAAAAAGCGCCTGCCAAAGGATGGCTGGTTAAGGATGGAGCTATTTTTATAAATGAAGACGATAAAAGTGTAGATAATACTGATCTTATTACTGATGAAGAATTCGAAAATTTTGATTTGAAATTAGAATTTAAAACAGACACCTGTGCAAATAGTGGTGTTATGTTTTATGTGCATGAAGATCCTAAATATCAAAACACCTGGGAAACCGGACCTGAAATGCAAATTGACGACGTTGTGTGTGGGCCCGATCATCTTTCTAAAATGAACCGCATGGGAACAATGTATGATTTATATCCTGTCGATTCAGAATATGTTGGTCCATCAGGTCACTGGTATCAGTATGAAATAAAAGCAGATCATGGGCATGTACAGTTTTTTGAAGACGGGCATAAAGTTGTTGATGTACAGATCTGGAATCAACATTGGAAAGATTTAATTGCTGCAGTTAAGTTTAAAGACATGCCTGGCTTCGGTACATTTCATAAAGGGCATATTGCATTGCAGGGAACAGAAAACGGAAAGATCTGGTTTAGAAATGTAAAAATTAAATCGCTCTGAGTCTTTTTAAATATCTAATCGCTTCTCAATTTATAACTCATCATTATTAAAACTTCGCGTCATGGAAAATGATAACAATGCATCTTCAGAAAAACAAATTACACGTAAAGATTTTTTAAAGAATACGGCATTAGCCACAGCGGGATTTTATATTGTGCCACGCCATGTTTTGGGTAAAGGTTATGTGCCACCAAGCGATAAACTTTACATAGCTGCAGTTGGTTGTGGTGGCGAAGCAGAAAATGATATTCATCATTTTGCAACGGCACCAAAAAAGAATGCAGTAATTGCTTTTTTGTGTGATGTTGATGACAGGCAAGGCGCACCGCGCCGCAAAGAATTTCCGCAGGCAAAATATTACAACGACTGGCGTGAAATGTTTGACAAGGAAAATAAAAATTTTGATGCGGTAACCGTTGCAATTCCCGATCACAATCATGCAATTGTTGGATTAAGTGCAATGAAGATGAACAAACATCTTTATTTACAAAAACCATTAACGCATGATATATACGAAGCGCGTATTCTTACACAGGCTGCAGCCAAATATAAAGTGGTAACACAAATGGGCGACCAGGGTGCATCGTGTGATGGCATGCGTACTTTACGCGAATGGTTTGAAGCAGGATTGATTGGTGATATTACACATGTATATAATTGGACAAACCGTCCAGTGTGGCCGCAAGGTATTCCATGGCCTTCTGCAAAACCGCCTGTGCCAAACGAATTGAAATGGGATTTGTGGTTAGGCACTGCTGAGTATGTTGATTACATAGATAATCTTGTTCCATTTAACTGGCGCGGCTGGTGGCGGTTTGGAACTGGTGCGTTGGGTGATATGGCTTGTCATATTATTGGTCCTTCATTTAAATTATTGCAGCTTGGTTATCCTTATGAAGTTACCTGCAGTGCAACAACTGTTTATTCGGGCATTTTTAAAGAAGCAGATTATCCTGAAAGCATTCCGCCATCAAGCGTTCTTCGTTATAAATTCAAATTAAAAGATGGACGCGATTTAAAATTATACTGGATGGATGGAGGCATTGTTCCTGATCGTCCTGATGAATTGGATGAAGATGTAAACATGAATGAAGCATTAGCCGATATTCCTGAAGAAAATGATTTTGAAGGTGGCAGTTTATTTATTGGAACAAAAGGAAAAGTTTCGTGTGGCTGGGGCGGAAGTCATCCAAGATTGTTACCGCTTTCATTAAATAAAGATGTAAACATTCCGCAAAAATATCCGCGTGTTCAAGGTGGAATGGATGGGCATTGGTGGCAATGGGTTGATGCATGTATTGCAGGGTATGGAAATATGGAAGTGGATTCTCCTTTTGAAGGATATGCCGGACCGCTTACAGAAACAGTATTAATGGGTAATTTATTATTGCGCAGCTTTAATCTTCGCAAAACAGTTAAAGTAAAAGATCCGGTTTATGGCGAACAAACCGAAGTTGAAACACCGGGCAGATATTTCGCTTATAAATGGGATGGCGAAAATATGCGCATCACCAACTTCGAACCTGCCAATCAATTTGTAAAAAGAGAATATAGGCAAGGTTGGGGAGAATTAAAATTGTAAGCTCAAATAAATTATTAGCTGATAATTCTTCAGCTAATAATTTTATCATGTTTGAAAAGATATGGAATAAAAAAAGCAGCGAGACAACCAATAATAACTTGTGTTCCTACAACAAGTGCTTTGAAATCATCTGGCACTTCGCCAATTATTGAGCGACGAATTATAATACCCAGAAAAAAAATGGCTATGGTTATTAGTATAACAGCTATACGATAAGAAAGAATTCCTTTCTTTAAATAATGAACAAAGAGATAAAATATCCATCCGCAGGTAATTAATTGCAGAATGGAACCAAACACAATTACGGTTACATCCAAGCCATTAAATTCATAAAAGGATACGATGCTTCTGTAAACAATCATAAAAATAGTGTTGGCAACAGCAGCAATAAGCCCTGCAAATAAACCGCTTAAAATACCGCGTGAAAAATCAGTTTGCGCATATTCATAATTCATAAAAAAGGTTTTAATTAGTTAATGACGAGACAAGGTGATAACAAAACTGGGGTGAAGCAATAAATATTAATCGTTAGAATTTCTCAGCAAACAGCATTATTAAACTTACTATAGTTTAAAGATAGAAAAAATAAATAGAAAACATTTCAATTTTATTGTGGCGTTCATGGGTTAGAGGATTATTTGATAGCGGATGGTTCATGGCATATTGCGATCACCTCTTCCGTGTTCAAAAAAAGTAGGCATTTGCCTTTGCGGTTTATTAAAATTCTTCAGGTTGTATGTAAACGTAACAAGAAAATATCTTGTAAGCACTTTTGTTTGCACATCCTGAATATAATTTTCACTTGCTGTGCGCGTAATACTTACATTCTGATTCAGCAAGTCAAAAACACTAAACTTTAGTTCCGCCTGTTTCTTTTTTAGAAATTGTTTTGCGATAAATGCATTTAATAAAGGTACTGTTGTGTTGTAACCGGCAGCACGGCCTGAGTATGCTGTAAAATCAAAATTAGCTTCCAATTCCCAACCGGACTTTGTATAGTAAGTAGCTTCTGTATTTAATAACTGTGAAAAATAATTTTGATTAGAATCTGGCTTGATAGAATAGTGTGCGATGTTATAAGTTGGCGTTGCAGAAAAGTTCATATCAAAATTATTTTTGAGATTGGTAGTGAACTTAAATGTCTCGCCAATTGTATAATTCTGCGTAGCATTAATAACATTATTTATAACTGAAACACTGCGGCTATCTGTAAAGTTGGTTGTGAAATTTAAATTTGATTTTGGTTTCTTTAATTGGAAACCATAATTAAAAAAAGCAGAAATATTGTACGTGCCATTAAGATTTGTGTAACGAATGGTATCAACTAAATTGGTGTTTGTTGTAACGTTACTTACAATTTGATTATGAATAAAACTTGCATTTACTGTTGCGAAAATATTTCTGAAGTGAACATTATCAAATGAAGTGTACAGCAACCTGAATGAATGCGTAAAAGATTGCTTCAAATCAGGATTACCAATTTGAACATTTAAAGGATCGCTGTTATCAATTACAGGTTGCAACTGCGTTACACTTGGCTGTGAAGTTCTTCCTGAATAATTAAACCGCAAGTTTGATGTTCTGCTAAAAACGTAGCGAAGGTTGGCGGTTGGATACATGTTTGTATAATGTTGTGTAAGCTGAATATTTTTAGAACTGTTAATACTTGTAAGATTTCCAAACTGAACGCCATTGCCAAAACTTAAATTTAGATTTTTACTTTGTATGCGATAGTTAAGCGTAACACGATTGGACGAATAAGTATTTTCATAGTCGTTGGTTAATAAAGAATCAACGGTAGTAAATTTTTGTGTTGAGCTATCGTAATCGTACGTTAACCTGTTAGAGGTTGTTTTATTGTAATTGTAATTATAATCAAGTTCTAATTGTGAATGTTTACCAACTGGCTCTGTATAAGCTGCGGTAGTACTTATGCCCGTACCTTTTGTATCAGATAAATAATGCTGATTGATAGTATATGCAGAATCAAGTCCGTTGTTAAAATAATCAGTAACAGAAAAATTATCTCCGTGTCCTTTGTTGGAGCTGCCACTTCCATTTACATCTAAAGAAAATGTTCTTCCCTGTTTTTGAAATCTATGTCTGAATAATGCATCTATATTTCCATTATAGCCTTCATTATAACTATTTGCAATTGCATTGGCTTTATTTGCAGTGTCTCCACTTGCATATACCGTATTTGTTATTGCTTGTGAAGTATTGGTTGTCTGCTGATAACTAAAATTCGGGCGAATAATAAAAGAATTATTCGAATCAATTTGTGTTTCTATATTTAGATTTATTCGTTGATTAACGATTCTGTTTCCTGATGTTTGATCCTGGTTGCTGTTATTATTGAGCTTCGTATTATTCGGGACAAAATTTTCTTGTTGTATTTTCTGATCTTTAGAAGTAAGTAAGTTGTTATAAAAATAACTTCCATAAACATTTGTATTTTTTCCCCATTGATCGCGGTAATTTAATCCGGCAGCAGCCGTTGTTATAATCCCATC
>JBEHXR010000165.1:0-8166 GCA_048498595.1 Bacteroidota bacterium | reverse complement strand
ATCACAATTACTTTACCTGCATTAACAACAGACAGTTTAACCAATATAACAGCTACAAGCGCCGAAAGTGGTGGCTATATTTCCTCCGATGGCAATTCATCTATTACTGCACGGGGAGTATGCTGGAGCACATCACATCATCCCACAATAACGAATAATAAAACAACAGACAGTACAGGAGCAGGTGGCTTTATAAGCAATTTAACCGGCTTAACCGAAAATACAGTTTATTACATAAGAGCTTATGCAACCAATAGCGAGGGAACAGCATATGGAAATGAAATTTCGTTTATCACTAAACCTACCGTTGCTACAGCGCCCCAACTAACAACGAGTGACATTACAGGATTAACGGATACTTCTGCAAAATCCGGAGGGATTATTATTTCTGATGAAGGAGCTGCAATAACTGCAAAAGGCGTTTGCTGGGATACAACAACTAACCCTACAATTTCAAACAATTTTACAAGCGATGGAACCGGCTCCGGTAATTTTACCAGCACAATTAAAGGATTAATCGCCAACACCACTTATTATGTTCGCGCTTACGCAACCAATAGCGTAGGAACAGGATATGGAAATATAATAACTTTTAAAACCAAAAATGAACGTGACTCAACTAAAGTCTTTGCAGTTTCTGAAGCCACGATAATTACAAATAAGAACATGATTGCTACTGCAGCAGATTTTTCTCAACCAGGTACTTTGGAAATGGATTTTAGCAGCAATGCAGACAGCAATATTGTTATCACCTTTAATTCAAAAGATACTACCCCGGGCATTTCTAAAAAAAGCAATACAGATTTTGTTTATAGTTTTTCAGATGTTTATAAAGGAACCAATCTATTAGTGGATGCAGATACAGCAAAGTATGCCGGCTGGACAATTACTGGCTTGAGTAGAAAAAAATATGGTTTCAACAGGGCAAAACTTATAGCAGTATCTAATAAAACAGAAAACCCATTTATTTTATTACGTGTAACTGATTTAAACGCGGGTGAAGATTCTCTAATCACCAATCAGTTCTATCAGGATGCAATAACAAAAAATCCATTTGGTGTAGTAAAGCTTCAATTTTAAAAGAATTGAACAATACCTACTGCATTTTGTTTCACATAAGCATTTTAACTTTTGTACGTTATAACTTAAATTTCTTATCTGCAATTTTACTGGATGAAGTATTTGCTGTTATTTTTTAGTCTGATGCTATTTTGCCAATTGCAATCGCAAACTTATAACCCGGAAGCAGTAAATAAAAAAGCTTCGGAAACCTATACAAAAGCATTAAATCTTTTGCAAGATGGTGAACGCAGTGAAGTAATTCCTGTGTTAGAAAAAGCAATTAGCTATGATGCAAATTTTGTTGATGCTTATCTTTCTCTTGGTGGTGTGTATGGAGATTTAAAAGATTATGCAAACAGTGTTGCTAATTATGAAAAAGCAATTAGTATGGATAGCATTTATACAAAATATTATTTGGTGTATTATGCTCAAAACCTTGCAGGATTAGGAAGATTTTCTGACGCAATTAATGCAGTAAACAAATTTCTTACAATTGAAAAATTAAGCGATAAAAGTATCAGCAATGCTATGCACTGGAAAAGCTGTTATGAATTTGCAATTCAATATGCAGCTTCACATACAAATGCGAATTATCAATTTGCGCCAATAAATCTTGGTGATAGTATTAATTCAGCTGCATTGGAATATTATCCATCCTTTACAATTGATGATAGTTTATTTGTTTTTACAAGAAGAAATGCAGGAGACATAAGAGAAGATTTTTATAAAAGCACACTTACACCCAACGGTTATTCAAAAGCAGAACTAATTAATGGTGATATAAATAATGAACCATCAAAAGGCGCTATTAATATTTCGCAGGATGGCGACTGGCTTTTGTTTGCAGGCAATTTTTCCGGTCAGGGTTTTGGAAATTTTGATTTATACATTTCATACAACACGCCAACCGGATGGAGCGAACCAATAAATTTAGGTGCAAACATCAACACAGAATTTTGGGAAAGTTCGCCATCGTTAAGTCCTGATAAAAACGCTCTGTACTTCAGCAGCGATCGTCCTGGTGGTTATGGTGGAAAAGATTTGTACGTTAGTTATCGCATTAACGGCAAATGGATGCCCGCAGAAAATATGGGACCTGAAATAAATACTGCAGGCGATGAACTTGCACCCTTTATTCATGCAGATAATCAAACATTATATTATACATCCAATGGGTTACCGGGTTATGGAGGAACAGATATTTATATGATTAAAAAAACCGGACCTAAAACATGGAGCAAGCCGGAGAACTTAGGTTACCCAATCAACACAATAGAAAATGAAGGAAGTTTATTTGTAGCCGCAGATGGTGTTACGGCTTATTATGCCAGCGATCGTACAGACACAAAAGGTTACCTTGATTTGTATAAATTCACTTTAAAACCTGATGTTCGTCCTATAAAAACATTGTATGTAAAAGGTTATGTAACCGATGCAAAAACACAAAAAGGTTTGCCTTGTTCGGTTGAGTTAAGTATCGATTCAAGTCAGCAGGTTTTAAGCAACGTGCAAACAGATGAAACAGGTTTTTATTTTATTACATTGCCTGTTGGCAAGAATTACACTTTCACCGTAAACAGGAAAGGCTATTTATTTTATAGCGATGTTTTCAATCTTGCAGATAAAGCTTCAGACCGTACTTATGAAAAAAATATTGCGTTGCAACCTGTTGAGTTAAATGCAACGGTTCGCATGAAAAACATTCAGTTTGCAAGCAACTCTTTTCAACTTGAACCTGTTAGTATGATTGAGCTGAATAAATTAATCCAACTAATGAATGACAATCCTTCGATAAAAATTCAAATTAATGGTTACACTGATAATGTTGGAACTGATGCAGATAATATTAAGCTATCCGAAAGCCGTTCTAAAGCAGTTGTTGATTTTTTAATCAGCAAAGGCATTGATGCGAAACGTATGACCTGGAAAGGATTTGGCGAAGCGCAGCCTATTGCCGACAACTCAACAGAAGAAGGCAGAGCATTAAACAGAAGAACCGAGTTTATTATTACAGGTTTGTAACTTTTATTTCCCAAAGTGCGGCGATAAATCTTAATTTAAACAAAAACTTCGTTTAAACTATCACTTTATAAAAACGGAATTATTCTTGCCTTAATAATACCAGATCAACAAAAAACATTTTATGGAAAGAGAATTAATAATCACAGTTAGAAAGAACAATTACGATGATAAAAGAATTACGCGTGAAATTGAATGTTTAAAAGAGTTGTTCCCTTATCTTGAATCTTTTGAAACGTTTACAACATGTAATGAAATATTCGACCTTGAAAAACATCGTACCGTAAATGCCAGCAGCAGGTTGCGACATATATTTGATGAAGGTGTTCAAAAAAACAACAGTTTTATTGTTAGTCTAAACTAACTGTTGATTTAATGGCATCCTGTTCTTTTTAGATATAAGATATTTATCGTGTATAACTTTTTGAACAGGTACGTTATAAATTTTGCTTTCAAGCCACCCGATAATATCCAAATACATAAATGAACGTGTTGCAAGCGGATTACCTTTTAAAGTTTCCAGTTTATTCTTTAAAGATTTAAAGGCTGGAATAATTTGAGGTTGAGATAATGAAAATGATTTTTTCAAAAAAGAAAATATTTCTTCTTCAACAATATTCAGGTTCTTCATTTTTGCCATAAACCTATACACCGACTTTATTAAATATTCAACAAGATTATAATTCCCCATTTCATAATGTGCTATTAAATGCAGCAATCGTGCATAACAATGTAAATCTATCCTGAGATCTGGTTTGCGATTAATGATAAGATTTAAATACTCAATTGCTTTTTCATTATCGCCACTTCCAAAATATAAACAGGCAAACTTGTAATAAAAAATAAGAAACCGATGTGTATCGATGTGCAATTTGTATTCCTGTAATTTTTCTTCCACATAACTTATCATCGACAAACCTTTTGTAAACGTTCCCTGCATAAAATGCAGATCCAGCTTTGCCAGTTGCAGGTACATGAAAGTTTGAATTTCTGTATTAATATCTTTATGTCCTTCCTCAGATGCAGCAAACTTGCGAAACTGTTGAAGTGCTTCTTCAAATCCCCGGTAATTTAATAAAACAAAATGCGCAGAAAGAAGATTATGTAATCCTTTTACATATTGAATGGATTCAAAACTTTTCATTGAAGGATTTTCTTCAAAAAGATCAACCCACTTTTGTGAATTACGATAATAACCTAACAAATCTTGTAAAATAAATGTGTACCAGCAATATGCCTGGTAATAATAAAGCCGCTCATAAAAATCCATTTTATTTTCATCACACACAGGCAGGTTTTTGTAGAAAAAATCATTGATTGCTTTTTCATCTTTCTCATCTCTTGCATGACCATTCTGAATATACCAGCCATACAATTGCAATGCAAAACCAGAAAGATTTCCGAGCAAAAACAAATGCCTGTTCACTTCATTTGATTCATGCGATAAATTGCCTGAGCGCCCTTCAATACTTCTTGTTATATGCATGGCTTCAATCTTTTTTTCAAAAATCAAAGCCTGCAAACGATAAGTATTTTGATTATTAATTTTTGCAGATGATTTTACTTTATCCAAAATTTTCAGCGCCTGCATATACAAACCTTTGTTATAAAGCATTCGTGCAAATATTAATTGCTCGCTTAATTGTATTTCTATATCGGTAGAAAGATGCGAAACGCTTGTAAGTATTTGCTTATACAAATGCGCCTTCATATTTGAAAGCTGCTGCTTTTGTATAGAACGATTTTTACGCAGCAATTTTTCTTCATCATATTCCTGCATTCCCTCAAGCGCATCAAACAGCTTAATGATCTTCAAATTTTCATTACCTGAAATACGTTTTACATACAGTTTAAATAAGCGTTTTTCTGTCTTATTCAATGAATGTATCAACTGAAATAACTCGTCTGAATTGCGGTTAGGCATCGTAATTAAAATTAGCTGAAAGGCTTGCCAGTTAATGCTTTTAACAAAAATAAGCTAATCTTTCAACCGTAAAAAACTATATAAAATGATTTGAAGCTTATAGTTGTTTTAGTAACTTTAACGACTGTGTAAAGCCATATGCTGTTTAGCAATACAAATTAAAACTACACAGTCTTTCAAGTATGTCTGCGCAACATAAAAAAATTAACATTTTTGATACCACGCTTAGAGATGGTGAGCAGGTGCCGGGTTGTAAGCTTAACACAAGAGAAAAGATACAATTAGCTTTAGCGCTTGAAGATTTAGGTGTTGATATTATTGAAGCAGGATTTCCAATTTCAAGTCCCGGCGATTTTTCTTCAGTTCAACAAATTGCAAAAGTTATTAAGAATGCTACTGTATGCGGATTGAGCCGTGCGGTTGAAAAAGACATTCAGGCCGCAGGTGAAGCACTAAAATATGCAAAACGACCCCGCATACATACAGGTATAGGCACAAGCGATTCACACATCAAAGCAAAATTTAAAGCAACACGCGAAGAAATTTTAGAGCGTGCTGTGCAGGCGGTAAAATGGGCAAAGAGTTGGGTTGATGATGTTGAGTTTTATGCTGAAGATGCAGGTCGCACAGATAATGATTATCTCGCAAGAGTTATTGAAGCCGTTATTAAAGCAGGCGCAACAGTTGTAAATATTCCTGATACAACAGGTTATTGTTTGCCGCATCAATACGGAGAAAAGATTGCTTACTTAGTGAACAATGTTCCCAATATTGATAAAGCTACAATCTCTTGTCATTGTCATAACGATCTTGGTTTGGCAACTGCGAATTCAATTGCAGGTGTAATTGCAGGCGCTGGTCAAATTGAATGTACTATTAATGGACTTGGTGAACGTGCAGGTAATACTTCATTAGAAGAAGTGGTGATGGTGATGAAGCAACATGCATATCTTGGTTTTTATACCAACATCAAAACAGAGTTACTTAATCCAATGAGTAAGTTAGTTAGTGAAACAATGCGCATGCCTGTTCAGCCAAACAAAGCAATTGTTGGCAGCAATGCATTTGCACATTCAAGCGGTATTCACCAGGATGGTTTCTTAAAAGATAATTCAACATATGAAATCATAAAGCCCGAAGATGTTGGTGCAGATGGAAGTAAAATTGTTTTAACTGCAAGAAGCGGAAGAAGTGCATTAGCACATCGCTTTCAGAAAATCGGATACAACTTCACACGTAATGATGTCGATATTTTATATCAGCAATTTTTAGTCGTCGCCGACAAAAAGAAAGAAGTAAAAGATGAAGACTTGCATGATTTGGCAAAAGCTTATCATCAGGCAGAAGTAGTATAATTTTTTTGGTGACGAGCTGATGTTTTTCATGGCATCACGGTTGTGTCACTCACTTGTGCTTTTAAAATTTCAATCAGCAATAAACCACAAAGACACGAAAGCACAAAGCAAAAAATAATCTTGGTGTCTTTGTGACTTAGTGGTTCAAACAAATAACAAATGGGCAAAACGTTATTCGAAAAAATTTGGGAAAAACACGTTGTAAAACAAATTGAAGGCGGTCCTTCTGTTTTATATATTGACAAACATTTTATTCATGAAGTAACAAGTCCACAGGCTTTCAAAGGTTTGGAAAAAAGAGGCTTGAAAGTGTTTCGTCCGCAACAGGTTGTTGCAACTGCAGACCATAATGTGCCTACATTAAATCAACACTTGCCCATCACCGAAGAACTTTCACGCATACAGGTTCAAACATTAACAGAGAACTGCAAAAAATTCGGCATCGAGTTATATGGATTAGGTCATCCATATCAAGGCATTGTTCACATCATCGGTCCGGAATTGGGCGTTACACAACCAGGTATGACGATCGTTTGCGGCGATTCGCATACATCAACACACGGCGCATTCGGAACGATTGCATTTGGCATCGGCACAAGTGAAGTTGAAATGGTTTTGGCAACGCAATGTTTAATGCAAAGCAAACCAAAACTGATGCGCATTAATGTTGATGGCGAATTAAATAAAGGCGTTGTTTCAAAAGATATCATTCTATATATCATCTCAAAAATTTCTGCAAGCGGAGCAACAGGTTATGCAGTTGAATATGCAGGAAGCGCTATCAGAAATTTAAGCATGGAAGCACGCATGACCATCTGCAACATGAGCATTGAAATGGGTGCACGTTGCGGCATGATCGCTCCCGATGAAACTACTTTCAACTATATGAAAGGAAGAAAATTTGCGCCGCAAGGCGAAGCGTGGGATGAAGCTTTGGCTTACTGGAAAACTCTATACAGTGATGCTAATGCAAAGTTTGATACAGAACTTAACATCAAAGCGGAAGATATAGAACCAATGATCACATACGGAACGAATCCGGGAATGGGCATTGGTGTTACAGGTCATGTGCCCGATTTAAAAGAAGTGAGCGCAGAAGACAAACCTTCTTATGAAAAAAGTTTGCATTACATGGGCATTGAACCCGGTGCAAAAATGAAAGGCAAAAAAGTAGACTATGTTTTCATTGGCAGTTGCACCAATGCACGCATTGAAGACTTGAGAATGGTAGCCAATTTTGTGAAAGGCAAACACAAAGCAAAAGATGTTGAAGTGTGGGTTGTGCCGGGCAGCAAGCAGGTAGAAAAGCAAGCCATTGAAGAAGGCATCAACAAGATTTTTGAAAATGCGGGTTTTGTGTTACGTCAGCCGGGTTGCTCTGCATGTTTGGGTATGAATGAAGATAAAATTCCCGCAGGCAAATATTGTATCAGCACAAGCAATAGAAATTTTGAAGGCAGGCAAGGACCGAATGCAAGAACGTTTTTAGCAAGTCCGCTGACAGCTGCAGCGGCGGCGATTACAGGAGAAGTTTGTGATGTAAGAGAATTAATGCCCCAACCCTAAAGGAAGTTTTTAAGTTCTTGTAACTGATATTGGTTGGCTTTCTTCAAAGTGATTGAATTAAATTTTAAACATGAATGTTGATATAAAAAATAAATCGCTGTTACAAAGCTTCCCTTTAGGGGATGGGGGCATAGTTGGGGCTTCTGTTGCAATTAAAAAAAGTTTTGATGCTGTGTCTGAAAAATATGACCAGCAACGCAGGCATTTGATTCCTTGCTTTGATGACTTTTATACAATTCC
>JBEHXR010000164.1:0-8220 GCA_048498595.1 Bacteroidota bacterium | reverse complement strand
ATTTTATTTTTATCAAGCGGCAATAAATGATCCTGATTTTTCAACAACACAATGCTTTCATGCGCAGCTTTTAAAGCAAGTTGTGCTGAAGCATTATTATGTACAATTGTATCTGCTGCTGCAGTATCTTTTACATACGGTTCATCAAACAAACCAATCCAGAATTTTACACGTAATACTTCTTTCACTCTTTCATCAATAACAGACATTGGGATAGTTCCGTTATCAATTCCTTTTCTAACAGCCAAAATAAAATCTGACGGATTTGTAAAATCGGTACGCACATTCATGCCTGCTTCCAACACTTGCCGTGCAGCATCGGTTTCATCTTCTGCAACATGATGTTTGCTGTATAAAAATTCAACGGCTCTGCTATCGCTTACAACATATCCTTTAAACCCAAATTGGTTGCGTAAAATATCTGTAAGAAAATGTTTGCTTGCAATAACCGGAACGCCATCGTAATCATTGTAAGAAGCCATTGTGCCCATTGCATGTGCTTTTGTAAATGCTTCTTTAAAAGCATGCAAGTAAATTTCTTCCATTTCACGTTGCGGCACTTGCGGATCTGTTCTTGCTTCACCATCTCTCCCGCCAACCGGGATGCTATACACCGCAAAATGTTTGCATGTTGAAACGACGTGATAATTTTGAATTCCTAAAACCTGTTGCTTGCCTAATTCGCCAACAAGAAATGGATCGCAACCATAGCTCTCTTCAATTCTTCCCCAACGCGGATCAGAAGCTATATCAAGAATAGGCGAATACACATTTGTATAACCAAGTGCCTTTGCTTCTTTGCCGGTTACATCACCAATTGCACGAATGAGTGTTGTATCGAATGAACAAGCTTGTGCAATTTGTGCAGGAAAATAAGTTGCCTTCATGTGGTTCAATCCGCGAATACCTTCTGTTGTAAAATCAACCGGAATTCCCAACCGCGTTTCTTCAACAAAAAATTTTTGAATGGTATTAATAGCACCCGCATGCGATGAATACGGATAAGCGTACAAAGTATCTTTTCGCAAGCCTGTTAATTGCTCATCAATATTTGCAATTCCATCTTTCCAAATACTGTCTTTCCATCCCGGCATTGGCAAATGATCTTTCAATACAGCGCCATAACCATACAACGTTGCAAGCTGACAAGTTTTTTCATTCACATTCATTTGCCTTAATAAATCATCGGCTCTTTTATCTATAGGTTGTGATGGATCTTCATATACATCTTTCTTGCCGTTCTTATTAAAATCTATCCAGCCTTTGTGATAAATATTTTTTGTTTGAGCTGATGCGGCATTTAAACTTAAAAACAACAAGATAATAAGACAGAGTTTTTTCATGCAGGCATTCGTTTATGTGTTATAAAAAAAATTACAGGCGGGTTAATCATAACCGCTATAACATTTCCATCGGATTTTCTACTACGCGAAAGTTTTCATTAAAACTATCCATCAATTCAATGTCTTCTTTTGAAATTGAAAAATCAAAGATGTCAAAATTTTCCTGCAATCTTTTTTTGTTAGATGATTTTGGAATGGTTGAAATGCTGTGTTCAATATTCCATCTTAAAATAATTTGCGCCGGTGTTTTATCGTATTTTTTACAAAGTTGCTGCAAACGTTCATCATTAAATTTCTTTCTGCGTGTTAATGGTGAATAAGATTGTAGTTGAACATTATGTTGCCTGCAATATTGCAACTCATCTTTCAAATACAACCATGGGCTAAACTCCATTTGATTTACAACCGGAATGATCGAAGAATAGGTTTTAAGCTCTTTTAAAAACGGCAATAAATAATTTGCCACACCAATTGCTTTTACCTGTTTATTGTTATATAAATATTCCAAAGCTTTCCAGGTATCTTTTCTTTTTCCTTTAATGGGCCAATGAACAAGATAAAGATCGATATAATCAATGTTCAAAATCTTCATGCTTTCATCAAAAGCTTTCATCGTTGCATCATAACCTTGTTTTGTATTCGCAACTTTTGTCGTAACAAAAATTTCATTTCTTGGTATGCCGCTTTTTCTTACAGCGTTTCCAATTTCTTTTTCATTTTGATATAAAGTTGCTGTATCTATTAAGCGATAACCAATTTCCAACGCATCCAACACAGCCTGCTCTGCTTCTTTTCCATACATATCCCATGCACCTAAGCCAAGCAATGGCATTTGCGTGCCATTGTTCAATGTTGTATATGGTTGATTATTTCTATTCATCGTTATAATTTTTCGAATTATAAAGCCGCATTATTGCTTATGTAATGTGCTGTCAATTGCATCAAGCAAACCATGATCCGTTTTATCATCGCCCAATTGCCAAAACATAATTCCGTTTAAACCTTTATCCATTGCATATTTTGTTTTTAAAGCCATGGAGCGTTCGTTATCGTAACTAAAAAGTTTTTTTAAAGACTTGTTATACATGTACGGCGCTTTAGCTGTATCATCCCAATAATAAACATAGCCAAGTTTTTGCATTGAATCGAGATTGAGATTTCTAAATGAAATTCCATGATCGAAACTTCCCGGCTGATACAATCCATTGTGTGCATCAACATTTACGTTGAAGACCCTTCCATACATGGCTGCGCCAATCACAACTTTATTTATTGGAAAATGAATTGAATCAAAAAAACGAATTGCATTATCTACAGATTCAATTTGTTCAGGCGTAGAATATAACGGTGTGTGATGACCCGTAACTGTGCTGTTGCCATTCACCAAATCATACGACATTAAATTTACTTTATCAACCAGCGGCGCAATCGCATTCCAATCGACAGATTCATTTAAAAATTTTTGAAAGCCGCCGGCTGCAAAGCTTATCTCATAATTATTACCCAATGTATCGCGCAAGGTTTGCATGAGTGCAGTAAAATCCGGTTTGTCTTGCGGCATGTATTGATGACCGGGAAAACCTTCGATGGTTGGATATTCCCAGTCGATATCGATTCCGTTTGTATGAAAATATTCGCTCACTTCTTTTACAGAATGCGCAAATGTTTTTCTGCCTTCATCGGTTGAAAAAGCCTGTGAGCAGGGAGCACATCCACCCCACCCTCCTATGGATAAAATAATTTTTAATGAAGGATTTCTTTTTTTTAATTCAACAAGATGCTGAATAGTTAATGTGTCCTTCATATTATCAACATGCAGTTCATTATTTTTTAAATGGCAAAAGCTATAAATGATGTGCGTGAGCCCCTCGATGTGATATGCATCAATATGTGAAGCATCCCCATCATAATAAGCAATTACAGAAAAAGGTTGTTGGGTTTGAGCGTTTGTAAAAAGTGCAATCAAAACGGAAAACAATACCAGTATTTTTTTCATAAATAAATTTTGATAATAAAGCTTGAGAATTGCTAAGTAAACAACATATCAATTAAAATAAAAATTAAGTATTTAAAATTTTATTCTTTAAAAAATATAAACGCATTTTAAGATTGGTTTAAAATATGCTGTATGAATTAGCGTTTATATTTGATCTTATGAAAAAAATATTAATTACTATTTCAGTTTTTGTTTGCAGTGTATCTGCATTTAGCCAAAATGATGATAAAGCAAATGTGCTTGCTGTTGAAAGAAACACAGCGAATGCGTTTACCAAGCACGATGTAGTAGCACTTAATGCTGCTTTTGCTGATGATGCAAATGTTATCAGTGCGAACGGCAGTGTTTTAAACAAACAACAAATAATGCAATCTGTACAAAATATAAATAGTGTTACACTTTCAGATCTGCAGGTGCGCATTGAGGGTTATACAGCCATTGTTACCGGTGTGGAAAATGAAACAGGAAGAAACGATAATGGTGCTTATGAAAATAAAATGCGGTTTACAGATGTTCTTTTAAAAACAAAAGGCGTTTGGAAAATTATAGCAAGCCAGGCAACTTTAGTTCAATGATTTTTTTCACTTAAAGCAGTAATTATTTATACTGAAATTCATATTGGTTTAATGCTTCGCCAATATCTTCAACAAGCGTTTCATACAACGGAATAATATCATCTTCATTTGTAACCCAATTGCCATCTTCGCACCTTCTAAGTGTAAACAACTTTTCGCAGTTTGTAAAAACTTCGTACAAAGTTGAATCAAAATTTTGCTGAGGCTTTACTATATATGAAAGCTCATTTACTTTAATAGTGAAAGGTGTTGCATCTGTCATAAAATTTTATTAACTAAACTTCTTAAATGCATCTTTCATATTATCCGTTGAAAACTGATCGTAAATTTTCTTGCCTTTATCTTTTATTTTATTCAGCAATTCTCTTTTTTCGTCTTCACTTAATTTGGAATATTTATACGCTGCAAATGCGGCGGCACCGGTTAAAAGCAGAAAAGAAAGTTTACTCATGATTATTATTTTTAATTATTAATACTTAAAGAATCATGCCAAATGCAGGAATACGATTTCTCATCTTCCTTTCCAAATTACTTCGTTTATATGCAGCTCCTGTGCAGTAAAGCGTGCCAGCACAAAAAGATAATCGCTCAGGCGATTAAGGTATTTTATAATGATGGGTTCTATAAAAACATTGTTTTGCTGCATGTTTACGCAAAGCCTTTCTGCCCGCCTGCACACACAACGCGCAATATGTGTGAATGAAACAGCTGTAGTTCCGCCGGGTAAAATAAAATTTTTCATTACAGGCAAAGCTTCATTCATGTTATCAATTTCGGCTTCAAGAATTGAAACATCATCTTCTTTCAAATCAGGGATGTGCATGCCTGTTTTTTTATCGGGGTCACAAGCAAGCGAAGAACCAATAACAAACAACCTGTTTTGAACCTGCTTTAAAATGTCACGCTGATGTTCGTTTGGTGTATAATCTGCAACAAGACCAAGATTCGAATTCAATTCATCAACCGTGCCGTAAGTTTCTATGCGAATATTGTTTTTAAAAACTTTTGTACCACCTATTAATGAAGTTGTGCCGCTGTCTCCTGTTTTTGTATAAATTTTAATTGCCATTATTATTACTTATCAAAACCAAAAGTAAAAATTTAAAAAGGCAATTGCGGAGCAAGTTTATCACATGGTTAAAACATAGAAATAAATATTATTGAGCAGCGGATACAAGTTCGCGCAGCGAATCGGTTTCTATTAAACCATCACGCAATCTTACAACGCGCTTTGCATAAGCAGCAATATCTTCTTCATGCGTTACTAAAACAACGGTATTACCTGCCGCTTGTATCGAACTAAAAATATCCATTACTTCCATCGATGTTTTTGAATCAAGATTACCTGTTGGTTCATCTGCCAATAAAATAGACGGATTATTTACTAATGCCCTGGCAATGGCAACGCGCTGAATTTGTCCACCACTTAATTCATTTGGTTTATGATGACTGCGATCTTCAAGCGCAACTTTTTTCAGGGCTTCCATTGCACGTTCCATTCTTTCTTTTTTTCCCGTGCCTGCATATATTAATGGCAACGCAACATTTTCTGCGGCAGATAATCTTGGTAACAAATTAAATTGCTGAAACACGAAACCAATTTCTGTATTACGCACTTCTGCAAGCGCATCATCGGGCATTTTACTAACATCGGTTTCATTCAAAATATATTTTCCACTTGTTGGTGTGTCAAGACAACCCAAAATATTCATCAGCGTACTTTTTCCGCTACCGCTCGGTCCCATCAGCGCTACGTATTCATTTTTAAAAATGCTTAATGTAATGCCTTTTAAAACTTCGAGGGAATTGGAGCCCATAAAATATGTTTTGCGTATTTCTATTAATTCAATAATTGGCTGCATAGAAAGTGTAAGTATTAGTTTGAATTTTCCTTTTTAATAACTTTTGGTACAATAAAAAAATTGCCATCTGTTTGCGGCGCATTTAATAACGCCTCTTGCCTTGAAATCGTTTGTTGCACTTCATCATCCCGCAAAATATTTTCAGCATCGGTGATGTGAATTAAAGGCTCAACACCGGTTGTATCTACTTCTTTCAGCTTTTCAACAAAGCCAATCATTTTCTCCAGGTCTTGCTTTAATTCTGTCTTTTCTTCTGCTGAAAAACTAAGTCTTGCCAGATCTGCGAGATGATTTATAACTTCATCCGTAATTTTCATCTGTATATTTTTTAATTGCCGATGATTTATTATAATTGCTGTTGTAATTACTGCAAAGTTGCCCGAAAATATTATCTCTCATTTCGTTTAACAAAAATAACTTAAGCAAGCGAGCGTGGTCTTAAAAATGTAAAAGCGGTAAATTTTCGGTTTAAACTTTATCCGCTACAGGCATATATAGAAAATAAAATGCTTAGCTGTGTTAAAAATATTATCTTGCACGTTGTAAAATCCGTCTTATGCTAAGAGAAACCGTATGCATATATGTGGTTGATGATGACGTGCTCTATTGCTCGGCGTTAGCGCATTATTTATCGCTTAATCCAGATTACAAGGTTAGAACGTTTTATTCTGCAAAAGATCTAAAAGCAAGCCTGCACGAAAACCCGGACATTATTACTTTAGATTACTCGATGCCCGATACAAAAGGTGAAGATCTGCTCGGTCTTATTATGCAGGAAAGTCCCGAGACAAAAGTTATTATTATCTCGGGGCAGGAAGATATAAAAGTTGCCATTGATCTTTTTAAAAAAGGTGCACACGATTACATTCAAAAAGATGCAGATACACAGCAGCGTTTATGGATGGCAATTCAAAACCTGCGCGAAACAATTGAACTTAAAAAAGAAGTTGAGTCACTAAAAAAAGAAGTTGAAAAGAAATACGATTTTCAGCATAGTATTATTGGTAACAGTACTGCCATCAAGAAAATTTTTGCTTTGATGGAGAAAGCAATCTCAACCAACATCACTGTTTCTATAACCGGCGAAACGGGAACGGGTAAAGAGCTGGTAGCAAAATCAGTTCACTTTAATTCAGAAAGAAAAAAACATGCATTTGTTCCGGTGAACGTTGCCGCCATTCCCAGAGATTTATTAGAGAGTGAATTGTTTGGTCATGAAAAAGGAGCCTTTACCGGAGCAGCTAATCGCCGCATAGGAAAATTTGAAGAAGCACATAATGGTACTTTATTCCTGGATGAGATTGGCGAAATGGACCTAAGCATGCAGGCAAAGCTTTTGCGTGCGTTACAGGAAAAAGAAATTACACGCATCGGCAGCAATGAAATTGTAAAGGTAAATGTGCGCATTATTGTTGCCACCCACAGAAACCTGCAGGAAGAAATTGCGAAAGGTAATTTCCGTGAAGACTTATATTATCGCTTGCTTGGATTACCGATTGCTTTACCACCGTTGCGCGACAGAGAAAACGATATACTGCTTATTGCAAAATATTTTATTGATCAATTCTGTAAAGAAAATAAGCTTGGAAAAAAGCATTTGTCTCTTGAGGCTAAACATAAGTTGATATCTTATTCGTTCCCGGGCAATATTCGCGAATTAAAATCGTTGGTTGAACTGGCTTGCGTAATGAGCGAAGAAGAAGAGATCAATGAAGAGCATTTACAGATATATTTAACGCCTGTAAAATCGCTTACGTACGGCAATGGTAATTACACGCTGAGAGAGTACATGAGAAAATTGATACAGCAATATCTCGACGAGTATGATTACGATGTTTTAAAGGTTGCAGGAAAGCTTGATGTAGGCAAGTCAACTATTTACAGGATGATCAACAGCCAGCAGCTTAAGGTTTCAAAGAGAAAAATTGACGCTTAATCTATAATCCAATATATATCCATGAAAAAGTTGTACAACACAGAAGCGATTTTAAAAACGCACTACGGCGACCAGGATTTTGTAAAAAGTATGGCAGAATTATTTATAGAACACCTGCCTGAAATGAGTACAGAACTGCAAAAAGCATCTGCAAAAAAAGATTGGAACAATCTTTACTTCTATGCACACAAAATGAAAGCGAGTATTGACTTGTTTTCAATTGAATCTTTAACTGATGTTATAAGAAAGTTAGAAAAACAAGCGAAAGCTGCTACTGATTCAAACACGTTGAAGCAGGATGTAAATTATGTTGCAGATATAATTAATGCATGTGTAGCACAAATAAAAAATGATTTTGCACTGGCGTAATTTCCTTCGCCGCCTTATCTTAAACCTTTTCATGTAAAACAATTTTTTGCGGAGGCATCTCTGCAATAAAATCATTTGCATTTATTGTCGCTAAAAAAATTTAAATACATACTTTAGCACGCAACCTCGTTGTCAAAAA
>JBEHXR010000163.1:0-8224 GCA_048498595.1 Bacteroidota bacterium | reverse complement strand
GCTTCTTTTACGTTTTATCAATCACCACATTCATTAAAACTTTTTTCAACAAGAGATTTTACTATTCTCAAAAAAGAAAAATCACTTATCGTAAGAACGCCGGAAGAATTTGAAAAATGGTTTTGGATAATTGTTGGCGGATTCTTCGCAGGATTTTTTCTTATTCATATTTTTCTCAGTATTCATTTTAAAAAAGCAGACCAGTTAATTCTGCCAGTTGTAATGATATTAACCGGCTTATCATTTCTCACATTATTATCGTTGCAAGACCCGTTGCGCGACAGGTTTTTAGCGCAAGACACTTTGTATTATTTCGGCGCAGGAATCGCATGCATCATTCTTGTTTTATTATTCAATCTAAAATTATTTACAACAGATTCTTTTTTGTATCGCTTATTCATTTTTAAAAATGTAAAGTCAGCAGCGAACGGATGGCAATGGAGTTTGGTTGCAATTGGTTTATTAATCTTATTAATTCTTTTTGGCAACGGACCAGAAGGCAGTGGCGTTAAAGTAAATCTCTTCGGATTTCAGCCAAGTGAAATTGTAAAATTTGTTATCGTAATTTTTCTTGCCGGGTTTTTTGCGACGAACGAAAAATTTATTTCAACTTATCATTCATGGACGAAGCGCAGCGAGTTTTTTCTCTTTGCGCTTGCAGCAATTCTTGTCACCATTTTTCTCTTTTTGATTTTGGGTGATTTAGGTCCGGCAATGGTTTGCTGTTTTACATTCATCATTTTATTTTCTTTTTCGCGTGGTGATTTTGTGCAGATGGCAGCGTCCATTATTTTATACGTGATTGCTGTTTGGAGTTTAAAAAATGTGTGGCTCGCCACCGGCATTGTTGCAGGCATTCTTATTTTGCTTGCATTGATTGGTAAAAAAAGACTGAGCGAATCAACCGTGATGGCGCTGGTTGTTATTGCCGCATTTTTATTGCTCGACCAAATTCCGATTCTATCAAAATATTTTCCCGGACCCATGCAAAGATTAATTGACCGCAAAGCAATCTGGCAAGACCCGTGGAATAATGAAGTGTATGGCGGCGACCAGGTGGCAAACGGAATTTGGGCGATGAGCAGCGGCGGCGTAACTGGCCAGGGCGCAGGTGAAGGTTTTGCAAAAACAATTCCCGAAGCGCACACCGATATGATTCTTCCGGCAATGGGTGAAGAATATGGCTGGGCAGGAATTATTGCCGTGTTCATTTTATTTTTTGTTTACCTGCATCGTTCCATTGTTATTGGTCGGCATACGGGACGACCGTTATTATTTTATATCTGCTCGGGCATCGGCATTGCAACGTTTGTACAATTTGTTTTGATTGCAGGAGGGTCAACAGGTGCGTTACCACTCTCGGGTGTTGCGTTGCCATTCATGAGTTATGGCGGCTCATCATTAATTATAAATATGATTGCCGCAGGATTCTTATTATCAGCATCCCACATTGAAGGTTCACCTGCGCAAATGAAATTTATTTCTGCGCAACAGGATAAAAATTTAATTCCTGCTTTGTTGGGCGCATGCATGGGAATTGTGTTGTTAGGCATCACAGTTTCATCTTATCTTTTTAAAAATGAAAAATGGGTAGTGCAACCTGCATTGGTTGCAGACAGAAGTGGCGGACGTATGTTTAGTTATAATCCGCGCATCAGCATTTTGATGAACCGTTTGCAGGCAGGAAATTTATTAGATAGAAAAGGTTTGATTTTAGCAACAAGTCATCCTGAACAAATCAATGCGCAACTTGATTCTTTAAAGAATTTAGGTGTTACACAACAAACACTCGATTCAATTTTATACAAACGTTCGGACAGGTATTACCCGCTTGCACAACAAATGTTTTTTTGGACAGGCGATGCAAACACAAATGTTTTTAACGGTTCATACAACGGATATTTTGCAGAGTATGAAGAAGCGCCTGAGATGCGTGGCTTTCCAATTCCTTCAACCAGTTTTACTGTAAGTGCAAATAGGTTTAAAGAAGACAGATTTCTTCCGCAAACATCTATTCAAATGATGGTGGAGAAAAGAGATTATACTGCACTTGCACCGTTGCTGATAGCAGGTATAAACAGCAATGCAGTTGATTCTTTCAAACAAAGAAATCGTGATGTGCAACTCACTGTTGATGCGGCTTTGCAAACGCGCATTCAAAATGCATTGCAGGCAGATGATTCACTAATAAACAAAAGAGTTTCTGTTGTGGTGATGGAAGATAATACAGGCGATGTGTTGGCATCTGCAAGTTATCCTTTGCCGCCGGTGAATGATTACGATATGCTCACACTTACACCATCAGAACAAAATGATTTGTCTTACTGGATAACAGATAATGACCTTGGATTTACGGTTGCATCGCAGCCTGGTTCCACTGCAAAGCTTGTTACATCATTAGCGGCATTTAATAAATTGGGAATTGCTGCCGCTAAAAAAGTGATTCATGTTTTACCGCAGGATTTAATTCGCACAAAAGGTAATGAACCCGATGAAGCCGGTTACATAACAATTGAAAGAGGACTTGTGCGTTCAAACAATTCTTTCTTTATTCGTCTTGCAAACGAAGAGCAATTGCAGGAATACATGGGCACATTGTATTTGCAGGCGGGAATGTTTTTGCATGGTGTTGGCGGATACTATTATAATTATGATGCGAACAATGTTCAACAACAAAATGAATGGCGCGATTTGTGGCGCAAAACAGAATTTGCGAGTGTGAAGCATTACGACCCTAACAACATTAAACGTACGCGTGGTATTGGTGTTTCAGGAATGGCTTGGGGACAAGGTCAGTTGATTGCAACACCTGCTGCAGTTGCACGCATCGCATCAGGCATTGCGAATAATGGAATCATGATTCCAAACCGCTATGTTGAAAATGTAAGTGGCAATCCAACACCAATTAATAAAGGCGTTGCGCTTGTAAACGATTCTGCTGATACGAAACTGATGACGCAATATATGATTGAGGAAAGCGCACCGAAAGTGTACAGGTTGGGAATTGCAGTTGCAGGAAAAACAGGAACACCAGAACGCATTGTGAAGAGCGAAAGAATTAATGACGGATGGTATGTTTTCTTTGCGCCAAAAGCAAATGGGCAAGGACATATTGTTACCTGCATTCGCGTTGAAAATTGTAAAGGCTCAAGTTTTGCAGTAGAAACAGCGGGAAAATGTATTGTGCCGGTTTTATTGCAGATGGGTTACATAAAAAGTTTTGATGATAAAAAAAATATTCAAAAAGTGATTGAACAAAATATGGCGAATTTGAAAAATGGTTCGATGAATAATAATAATGGAACAGAATAAAAATGAATATACAACTTTGGCTAAAGCCATGTAGTGAAGATGCTTTTATTAACCCAAGCCTTAAGGCTTTGGGTTACAAACAATGCGAGCTTTAACTGGCTTTAGCCAAAGCAATTTCTCAAAACGTAACAACGAAATTTTATGCTTGATTTCTTAAAACAAAAACCAAAAGATGTAAAGCTCATTCGCAGCAGCATTCTCGATTTTATAAAAGACCAGTTGAAAAAAACAGAAGGTGGTGAAGGTGCAAATATTCGCGGCATACAATTATTCGTGATGTGCGATGCAGTTGATAAATATTTGTACGAATCTGCGCTGTTCGTAAACGAGCCTGCACGTTTTAAAGAGGAAGAAGTGCAAAAAATTGCGGATGATTTTGACATTAATTTGCCACACGACTGGACGATGGAAATTTTGTTTGATGAAAATCCGCCGGTTGAAACCATCAAAGCAAAAGATGTTGATGTAGCATTATTCGTTTCAACGCAAAGAAGAAAAGCAATTCATAAAGAGAAAAATGCAATTATAAAAGTGTTGCATGGTGAAGCAGAACAATCATCATACAACATCAATTCAAAAGATAAAAGAATAAATATTGGAAGAGAAAGTAAAGTAAATACAGCGGATGGATTTTATCGCGAAAACACTATCGCATTTCCTGACAACAGTTCAAACAAAAGCAATAAATCAATCAGCCGTCAGCATGCGCACATCGAATGGGACGAAGATGCCTCTGCATTTTTTTTATATGCTGATGTAGGTGGCGTTCCGCCTTCAAACAAAATAAAAGTGAAAAGCAAAAACGGTGAAGAGAAAAGATTGCTCACAACAGAAATTGGTCATCATTTATTAAATGGCGACCAGATAATTTTAGGGGAATCTGCACTACTTGAATTTAATTATACAGAATAATAATTTTGAAACGGTCAGACGCATCAAAAGCGTAAGACCGATAACGAACAATGAGTAAAATTTTTACAATAACATCAGGCTTGGAAAATATGGGCGCCTTAAAAACAGGCGGACAAGGTTCAGTGTATAAAGGCAGGCGTGTTGGTGAAATTATTACTGCAATTAAATTAATGCCTACTCCTATTTATAGCGAATCGGCAGAAGATAAAAATTTTACGCGCTTTCAAAGTGAGGTTGAGAAATTAAAAAAAGTAAATGAAGAGCATAGTCCGAATGTTGTAAAAATTCTTAACTCAGGCATTACAGAAACAGGCAACTTTCCGTTCATTGAAATGGAATTTATTGAAGGTCCTGATTTGGAAGAATTGCTGAAGCCGCCGCATCCATCCATCTTCACCATAAAAGAAACAGTAAAGGTTGCAGAACAATTATCGAGCGCATTAGCACATTGCCACAAAGTAAACGTAAAGCACGGCGATATAAAAAGTAATAACGTAAAATTTAATGTAAACACCGGCAATTATGTGTTGCTCGATTTTGGTTTGGCGATAATGAGTGATGAAGAACGGCGCACAAGTTTGCGGCATGCAGGTGCAATTGAATTTATGGCGCCGGAACAAAACGAAGGGAGAATGTATTTTGAAACGGATGTGTACAGTTTTGGTGTGGTGCTGTTTGAATTGCTTGCGGGCACTGTTCCGTTTCCATTGCTTGATAAAGGTGAAACGGCGCGCAATGAAGTAATGCTGGCACATATGGAAACGCCGCCGCCAAATATTTTTACGTTGCGTGGTAAAGCATTGCCGGAAACCTGGACCGATGAAATGAAAGAAACGGAAATGCAAATTCCGGAGTGGATGTTCACCATGATTTATCGTTGTCTTGAAAAAAAACCGGAAGCGCGTTTTGCCAGCGGCATGGCGTTGAATGAATTTATTTCACGCAACAGTTTGTGGACGACAGCAAAAACTTCAAGTCCTGAACAACTAAAATTATTGCAGGAAGAAAACCAAAGATTGCTGCAACAGAACCGTGATTTGCAAAATGAATTAGCGCAGTTTAAAAAATCGAACAGAAAAAATGCGAACGCACAAACTGTTTTTACAGATTTAAATACGAATGGTGAAACTGTTGTTCAACCCAAAAAGAAATTCTCAGCCATTAAAACTTTTTTCTGGATTTTGTTGGGCGTTTTTGTACTAGCAGTTTTTGGTTATGCTATTATGAATTTTTCGGCACAGAAAAAGATTGCTTCTAATCAACACACAACAAAAATTATTGCTGATACAATAAATGCAATAACACAACAAGCTCAGACAGACATCAACAACCAATTACAGAATGCGAAAAATTTACTCGCTGAAAATAAGAAAGATGAAGCGCTGACAATTTATGCGCAGTTATCGCAACAAAATATTCCACAGGCAATGTTTCAGTATGCAAATCTTGCATTGCAAAATAAAAACAGTAACCTCGATTGCGCCCAGGCATTTAATTTACTCACACTGGCAAGCGACAAAGATTATCTCCCGGCTAAAACAACGTTAGGCTTTTTATATGCGTTTGCCGATGATGATAATTTGATGAAGGAACACAACTATTTTGTTCGTTGCAGCTTTGCAAAAAATGCTTATAAGGGTGCGCAGCTTTTAACTGAAGCAACTTTAGAAGGAGATTTTACGGCGGCTTACTGGCTGAGTAAAATGAATAGTGCTGAAAAATAATAACAGACCTCATCCCAACCCTTTTCCAAATGAGAAGATCAAGAACCAACTCGATAAAGTATTACCTGATAAATGATAAACGAACAATGTCTTTTTCTTTGAAAGGATTTGGGTAAAGCCTTTAAATTATCTCTTTTAATTTTTCAACAACTGTATCCACTTCTTCTTTTGTATTGTTTTTGCTAAACGAAAAACGAACGGTCACGCAATCACTGTTAGGATTGATTGCATTGATTACATGACTGCCAACATTTGCACCGCTGGTACATGCGCTGCCGCCGCTTGCACAGATATTATTGATATCAAGATTAAATAAAATCAATTCGCTTTTTTCTGTCTTTGGAAAGTTTGCACTGAGAACAGTATATAAACTACAACCTTTTACATCACCGTTAAAACTTACATCCTGAATGTTTTCTTTCAATTTTTCAAACATGTAATTTTTTAGTTCGCTGATGTATGCTTTATCTGCTTCATGATTTTTTGTTGCAAGTTCCAATGCTTTTGCAAAGCCAACAATACCATAAATATTTTCTGTGCCGGCACGCATATTTCTTTCCTGCGAACCACCTTGTATAAAAGGATGAATTTTATTTTTTTCGCTGATGTAAATAATGCCAACCCCTTTTGGTCCGTGAAATTTATGTCCTGCTCCGTTTACAAAATCAACTGGTGTTGCGTGCAAATTGAAAGGAAAATGTCCAACAGTCTGCACAGTATCGCAATTAAAAACTGCGTTATACTTTTTGCATAATTCACCAACAGTATTTATATCGGTAATATTTCCAATTTCATTATTAGCATGCATTAATGTTACCAATGTTTTTTTGTTGGATGATGAAAGCAATCTTTCCAGATCATTTATATCGATGTGACCGTTTTGCAAAACTTTTACAAATTCAAGCTCAATATTTTTATGATGATGCAAATGTTCAACTGTATGTAATGTTGCATGATGCTCCAACGGAGAAGTAATAATTCTTTCACAACCTAAATCATTAATAGCAGCACAAATTGCCATGTTGGTGCTTTCTGTTCCGCCGCTTGTAAAGAATATTTCACCGGGATTTGCACCTAAAATTTTTGCAACTGTTTTACGCGCATTTTCAACAGCTAATCTTGTTTCTCTTCCATAACTATAAATAGATGAAGGGTTGCCAAAATGCGTTGTTAAATAAGGCATCATTGCATCAAGCACTTCTGCATCGAGTGGCGTAGTTGCAGCGTTATCAAAATAAATTCTCATTTTAAAAAACTTTCAGAATAAAACAGAGAGCTGCGAAGGTAAAAGCTATCGGGTTTAAAAATGTAATTTCGCGCAAACATTGTGATTTATGTGGAAGAATAATATTTTAGAAACGATAGGAAATACGCCTTTAATCAAGCTAAATAAAATAACGAAAGATTTGCCGTGCACGGTGCTTGCAAAAGTGGATTATTTTAATCCGGGTAATTCAATAAAAGATAGAATGGCGTTGAAAATGGTTGAAGTTGCAGAGAAAGAAGGCAAGCTAAAACCCGGAGGAACTATTATTGAATGTACCAGCGGCAATACAGGAATGGGTTTGGCATTGACTGCATGTGTGAAAGGTTACAAATGTATTTTCACTACAACAGATAAACAGAGCAAAGAAAAAAGTGATATTTTAAAAGCTGTTGGTGCGGAGGTGATTGTTTGCCCAACCAATGTTGAGCCGGATGATCCGCGCAGTTACTATTCCGTTGCACGCAGATTAGCAAAAGAAATTCCGAACTCTTATTTTTTTAATCAGTATGATAATCTTGCTAACCGTTTAGCGCATTATGAAACTACAGGACCTGAAATTTGGGAACAAACAGAAGGAAAAATTACGCATCTTGTTTGCACTGCAGGAACAGGCGGAACAATTACAGGTACTGCAATGTTTCTAAAAGAAAAAAATCCAAACATACAAGTGTGGGCAATTGATGTGTATGGTTCGCTGCTTACAAAATATTTCAAAACGGGCGAAGTGGATATGAATGAAGTGCATCCATACATAAGCGAAGGTTTTGGTGAAGATTTTGTGCCTGCGAATTATGACATGAGTGTGATTGATTTATTTGAGCAGGTTACCGATAAAGATGGTGCTGTGATGGCGCGCCGTATTGCAAAAGAAGAAGGCATTTTTATTGGTTATAGCGCCGGCAGTTGTTTGCAGGGATTGATGCAATTAAAAGACAAGTTGAAAAAAGACGATTTAGTGGTTTGTATTTTTCATGATCATGGCAGCAGGTATGTTGCAAAAATTTATAAT
>JBEHXR010000162.1:0-8342 GCA_048498595.1 Bacteroidota bacterium | reverse complement strand
AAAACCATTACTATTAAATTTTTTATTGGCTTCATTAACATGCTCAGCATTTCTACCTACAGCAATAACTTTTGCGCCTTCATCAATACAGGCAATCGCAGCAGACAGACCCATACCTGCAGTTCCGCCAATAATAACGAGCCTTTTATTTGCAAGCCAATCTTTCATGATTTTTAAAAAGAGTGAAATTAAATATTCTAACCAATAATCTTCTTCAACCATACTCAACAAATCATATAAATCCCGGCAGTCAAAATGCTCCATTCTTTACATGAATACAAAATTGTTATTAAAATCTATCTTATCAACATAATATTCACGCACCCAAATTAATGTTAGGAAAGCAATTAATTTCAGCAAATGAAATTGTATGAATTCAATTTGTTAAACACCAACGAACAAGCTGACGCAATCAAATCAAAGGCTGCTTTTATTGGAGAACGCAAAGAGGAAAAATACACTTACAAACTTTACCAGATCGATGATTTTTATATTGAAGAAAAATGGCACACAGCGTTTAATGAAAGAAGAGAAGTATCGTCATTTATGTCAATAACAAAACTTCAGCCTTACCTGGAAGTAATAGATGTAACTTCTTTGCTGCTTTCTGTAAACAGAACTAACATTTAAACTTTTTGAAAAGTTTTTAAGTAAGCCGTTGTTTTATTGTTTATCATTTTCTGTAGTCAATATTGTTCTAATAATAAATCTGTCATCTTTAAATTTGGCTGAAATTATTGTTATGAATAATAACTCACCTGCCAATGCTTTGCCGAAAGATTTCAATTCAGAAATACCTGCAACACGTAAAAGTCTTGAAACAAGTTAAGCATCTGATCATAAAGATTAGCCAGTAAAAATTAGTTAGATATAAATGAATTAATATTCATTAAAAAGTTCAGCATGAAGATCTCCATCAAAATTTTAGTAATTATTGCATTACCATTTTTCTTTTCCTGTACAGAAGCTCAAACTATAAAAACATCGGGCGCACAACTTGCTTCAGTAGATTATAAACGTCTTGCAAATATTGACACACTCATCAACGGTTATGTAAACCGCGACTGGATAAAAGGCGTCGTGACAATTGTTGTAAAAGACGGGCAGGTTGTTCAAAACAAAGCTTATGGTTACAGCGATGCCGAAACAAAAAAACCAATGCAGCCGAATAGTATTTTCCGCATTGCATCGCAAACAAAAGCAATTGTAAGCACAGGCATTTTAATTTTATACGATGAAGGAAAACTCGCTTTGTACGATCCTGTTTCAAAATATATTCCTGAGTTTGCACATGAAACGGTGCTCGATAGTTTTCACATGAGCGATACGACTTATACAACCGTTCCTGCAAAGAGAGACATCACAATAAAAGATTTACTAACGCATACTTCGGGTATTGATTATCCTGAAATCGGAACCGATAAAATGCAAGCTATTTATGCCAAAGCAGGCTTGCGTGCAGGGCTTGGTGTTATCAATGATAATTTGGTTGATGAGATGAAAAAGCTTGGAAAATTACCGCTTGCATTTCAGCCCGGCGAACAATGGCGATATGGTTTAAGCATTGATGTGTTGGGTGCAGTCATTGAAGTTATCACCGGCGAAAGTTTGGAAGATTTTCTTCGTGCAAAAATTTTTGAGCCGCTTGGTATGAAAGATACCTGGTTCAACTTACCGCAAAATGAATATGATCGTCTTACTACTGTTTATACTGAAGATTCATTGCATCATATTATTCCATGGAGTAAAACGCATTTAAATATCGATCCTGATTATCCAAAAATCACGCATCATTATTTTTCAGGTGGTGCAGGCTTATCATCAACTGCTTTTGATTATGCAGTTTTTTTACAGATGATAATGAATGGCGGAACATACAATGGCAAAACCATTCTTTCCAAACGTACAACTGAAATGATGCTACATCCGCAACTTGATTTTCTTTTCAATGGTAAAAATAATTTTGGACTGGGCTTTGAAATCGTTACCGATAAAGGCAGCGGGGATGAAAGCCGCAATGCAGGTACTTTCGATTGGGGCGGATATTTCGGTACTACCTATTGGGCAGATCCAAAAGAACATTTGATTTGTTTGATCATGACGCAGCAAACACCAAATACTTATTATCAATTGTCATCACAGTTTGAACAACTTGTGTATGCAAGCTTAAAATAATTGCATGGGAAAAACCAGGCTCGAAGCATTTAGCGATGGTGTTCTCGCCATCATCATAACCATAATGGTATTAGAATTAAAAATACCGAACGGCGCAGATTTGAATGCTTTAAGATCTGTGAGCCCGGTTCTTTTCACTTATGTTTTGAGCTTTGTTTATATCGGCATTTACTGGAATAATCATCATCATTTATTACATGTAGTAAAACATATAAGCGGCGGTATTATGTGGGCGAATCTTAATTTGTTGTTCTGGCTATCACTTATACCATTTGATACAGCGTGGATGGGCGAAAATCATACACAACCTTTTCCCGTTGCATTTTATGCTTTGCTGTTAGACTTATGTGGTTTAGCATATACGATTCTGCAAAAGATGATTGAAGCATGTCATAAAGATCAGCCGCAGTTAAAGCAGATCATGAAACATCAAAAGAAAAAAGGAATTATTTCGCTCATTATATATACTTCTGCTATACCGCTGGCTTATGTGAACACTTACATTTCAATTTTATTATTTGTGGTAGTAGCGATAATGTGGTTTATACCTGATAAGAAAATTGAACAACTTCAGTATGAAGAGAAATAATTATTGTTGCTGAAGATTGCTGATATCTGAGTATGTATCATTGCCACCATAATCCGCACAGAAATGTTTTTCGTGCAAATTATCCCAGGCACTGTCTGTTTGCGGTAATTTAATTTGATATATTCCTTTTTTAAAATGAAGGTTGCCTGCAAAAAGATTGCGATAATAATTTTCTTTTCCGCCAGACATTGACGAAGGGAATTTTAAAATCATTTTTTCTTTGGTGGAATTATTATTTATATCGAGCTCATGCATATCATTAAGCCCATGATAACCGCCAACGTAAAAGCGAATAGTTGAATCATCATCACACATCAATGTTTTTAGTATAACATCTCCTTTAGATTTAATGATTGAAAAGGTGTAGTTCTTATTATTTAAAGTTATTTTTTTGCCTGTATAATCTGTTAGTGACAATGCATAAAAATATCCCGGCCATTGCATTGTTATAAAAGCAAAAACAAAAATCAAACTACAATTCTTAAACTTCATTTCGATTTTGATTACTACATCAATTTAATGTAACGCTTTGAAAGCACCTGAATGTTTTTAATTTCCTGCCATAAAAACGGCATTGGCAAACATGAGTTTTCCATTTTGCCAGAACAAACGAAACAGCGGATCTTCATTCATAATAATTATATGCCCGTTACCATAACGCTTGTCACCAATTAAAACACCTTGCTTCATTTCCGGTTTTACTTTGCTGCCTACAAAGCCCGCCACATAAGCGTTTGAAGGCAATATGCCCACATTCCATCCATCTTTAAAATTGGTATAAGTTCTCGCATCCTGCTTTAATGTAAAATAATAATCAGGATAACCATAACCCAATGGATGCGTGTTATCCAACTGAATTTTATAAATAGCTCCCGGTGTAAATGTTGTTAGGCTTTGTCTTTCTGCATCCGCATAATTTTTTTGTACAATGCTGTCAGAATTTTGTGTAGAATCCTTTTCCAGTTTAATTCCTGTCCAATCCATTGACGCAAGTTTTGCAGCGCCGCCTTCTGTTGCAATAATTTTTCCACCGTCTTTTACAAATGCTTCTAATTTATCTGCAAGATCTTTGTTCTCATCCAACGCATTATAATTTCCGTCAGGCATTATCAGCACATCATAATTTGAAAGATTCATGTAACCAAGATGTTCGGTTATTAATTGTGAAACAGGATAATTTAATTCCGTATCAAAAAAACACCACACTTCACCTGCCGCTGTATGCGAAACATTCTGACCAGTAAGCAATGCTACTCTTGGCGCTTTAATGAAATGTACATCTGCGGAACCGAAGTCTGCACCTGCATCCATAAAACCGGTTTGCACAACATAAGGTTGCACATTGTATGTGCTGCATGCTTTATTTACAACATCACTCCAGTTAGCAATATTGTTTCCTTTTAAAACAATCAAAGTTCCGCGTTCGAAAGTTTTGCCATTATATGTAAACGGATTTGTTGAGAAACGAACATGCACATTATTTTCTAAAAGATTCGCCAGCACTTTTGCAGCATTCAAAGAAGTATAAGGAATAAGCAATCCATAATTACTTTGCGTTTCATTAATTGGTTTGGGATTATTGTATGCAGACAATTGTAAACTTTCTTTTACTGCCCATGCATTTACGCCATAAGAATATGGAATACTCCACGCAGTTATATCATATGTTGCAGAATCAACCAATTTACTTTGCTGCTCGAATAAAACTTTCACCAGTCTTCCTTTTGGTTGCATGGTTGTAATGGCAATATCATAGCCTTCAGAAGTAAATCCACTTGTTTTATTTGTATAATAATTATAGCCGCTGAAGTTGGTGCTTGATGGAATGCCGTAAGTGATCTTGTTTTTATCAAGTAAATTTTTTACTGCTTCAATTTTATTTTGGTCTGAAGATGTGAGCACATAGGTTTTATATTCCATGTCCACACCTTTCATATTATTATCAAAATATGTTTTGAATTCACTCACCAGCTTTTGATAATTCGCTGCGCTTATTTCTATAGTTGACATGCTTGCTGTGTAATGATGCAGCACTCTGTCTGCAAGGGTAAGCGTATCACCAACGCTTGTTTTTATACCAAGTCCTGCATCAATTCCACCTTGTTCATACGTCATTCCAATTGCTCCGCTGTATGTTGGGTATGTATCGCCATACGAAGGATAAAACAAATCATAAATCTGTTTTGTATAATATAACCATCCATTTGCATCAAAATATTTTGCATTGTTCTTACCAATCTGTGTTTGAAAATCGCGTTGCCATTTTGTGATCACTTCATGATAAGGCTGTGCAGCCGGCGCAAAATAATAAGGTGCATCATATTCCTGTTCATGCAAATCAACATGCACCTGCGGCAACCAATCGTTATACAATTTTAATTTTTGCTGCATTTCTTTTTGCGTTTGCCAAGCCCAGTCGCGGTTCATATCAAAATTGTAATGATTGGTTCTGCCATATGGCCAAGGTTCATCATGCTCCCGGCTTTGCGGATCTGCATTAAAGTTTTTTCCAACTGCGTTGTTATACCAATTCACGTAACGGTCGCGACCATCGGGGTTTTGACAAGGATCAATCACTACCACAACATTTTGCAACCATTGTTTGGTCTGCGCATTATTCGGATCAACCAACGCATACAAAACTTTCATTGCTGCTTCCGTGCTCGATGGTTCATTGCCGTGAATGTTATAACTCAGCCAAACAATTGCAGGTGCATTTGTATCACCTGCTTTATCAGTAAGCATACTTGCCAAACGCAAATTATTCTCACGTATATTTTCTAAATTTTGAATGTTTTGCGGAGATGAAATAAATGCGGCGATCATATCTCTGCCTTCTGTTGTTTCGCCAAACTTTTGCACTTTTACCATTGATGGTGCAGCTTGTGCAACAGCATTGAAATAGGCAACTACTTTATATTGCGGAGTAAAATGTTCGCCTAATTCATAACCTAAAAATTCTTTTGGCGAAGGAATGTTTTGTGCTGAAACAAAAAACCCGAATATTATTAAACAGCCAGCAAGGAAGATTTTTTTCATGCGCTAATTTAAGCATCGCACGAAATAAACAAACATAAGCTTATGGAAGAAGTTTTATTTATTACTTACCGGCCATGCACTCATTCGTTTCAACATTAGTTTGCCATCGGGCTCAATAAGCCAGTTTGCCTGGAAACCGCCATTTACTTCGGCTTCTGTGTTATTAACAAATGCACGCTGGTAATATTTTCCATATTGAAAAGCAGTATCACCAAACCTGCGAATAGAATCCGTTGTGCTTTTTTGTTTTTCTACTTTAATACTGCTGAACTGCGAAAGAAATTTTTCAATGCTGTCTCTGCCGATTACGCTCATGCCGCCGGGTTCTGTAAGTTCTCCGTCCGGCGTAAACATGCTGGCAATACCTTTTGCATCAACATGCAAAATATAATTATCATATTGTTGCATGGCGTCTTCTACTTTTTTATCTAACAAATTTTTGCAGGATGCAAAGCATATAAGAAGAATGCAAAATGCTTTTTTCATGTTGTGCAACTATTGCACAATATAAAAAAATTGTAGTATTAACTGAGATAAATGAGCTGTACGCAATGATCTGGCAGATATTTTGAAATTAAATACAGTCTATAGCGTTCCAGTTCTTTTTCTATTGTTTCCTGATCGGGAAAAATAACTGTTGGATCATCCTGAATAGCTGATAAATTTGTCGTAAGTATTTCCTTTTTCTCATCCTGAGGCTGCATGTTTTCAAATAGCATATAAATAAGTATTAAATCGTGTGCCTTATTAATCGGGTTTTTTTTCAAAACGGTAATAATTAGCGCTAAAATTATTTGTACACCTGAACGTAAAGAATAAAATTGCTTTGCCGCAATATTTCTATTTTTATGCCAAATGAAGGAGAGCCATTGTGATTGATATTATTAATTTGTTGCCTGATAATATTGCTAACCAGATAGCGGCAGGAGAAGTAATTCAGCGCCCCGCAAGTGCAGTAAAGGAATTGCTGGAGAATGCGGTTGATGCAGGCGCAACTTCTATTCAACTTTATATAACAGATGCCGGCAAAACATTGATACAGGTTATTGATAACGGTAAAGGCATGAGCGAAACCGATGCGCGTATGAGTTTTGAACGGCATGCTACGAGTAAGATAAAAAGCATTGAAGATCTTTTTCACATTCGTACGATGGGTTTTCGCGGCGAAGCGCTTGCTTCCATTGCGGCTGTTGCACAAGTTGAATTAAAAACGCGCCGTGCGGAAGATGAACTGGGAACATTTATAGAAATTGATAACAGCATTGTGCGCAAGCAGGAGCCATGTTCGTGTGCCGTTGGTACAAACATCTGCATGAAAAATCTTTTTTTTAATGTGCCTGCGCGCAGAAATTTTCTAAAAAGCAATGCTGCAGAAATGCGGCATATTGTTGATGAGTTCATTCATGTGGCGCTTGCATTTCCAAACATATTTTTTTCGCTCACGAGCAATGGTCAGCAGGTTTTTTACCTGGAAGCAGGAAATTATAAACAGAGGTTTTTGCAGTTGCTCGGCAATCAATATCAAACCAAATTAGTACCGGTAAAAGAAACGACAGATTATCTTGAAATAAATGGTTTTGTCGGTAAGCCCGATGCTGCAAAAAAAACACGCGGCGATCAATATTTTTTTGTGAACAACCGCTTTATAAAAAGCGCTTACTTAAATCATGCGGTTACAAGTGCGTTCGATGCACTGTTGCCGAAAGATAGTTATCCTTTATATGCTTTATATATTGATTTAAATCCTTCGCAGGTTGATATAAATGTGCATCCAACAAAACAGGAAATAAAATTTGAAGACGAGAAAATTGTGTATGCATTTGTGCAGGCTGCTATTAAACATGCGCTGGCGCAGTTTAGCATTTCTCCTTCTTTAGATTTTAGTTTGAATGCAGACATCATGCAAACAGAAGCGGTTACGCAACCTTTCACAGAAGAAAAAAAAGAAACCATCACTGCTTCTGAATTATATAAAAAGTTCTCTCAGAAAAACCAGGCGCACTTTATTGAACCTACGCAGAAGAACGAATTAAAACACTGGAAAGATTTTTATGAAAGTTCGAATGATGAAATGCAAAATGTAAATTATGAAACGAACGTTTTGCCTTCTGCTTTAAACTTTGAATCATTAAATACTGTAAAGCCAAATGTTAATTGTCAACTTTTAAACACATACATTATTGCATCTGTCAACAATAGTTTTTTATTGATTCATCAACAGCATGCGCACGAAAGAATTTTGTTCGAGCGATACAGCGATGCCATTCAAGCCAAACAAGCGGTAACACAACAAATATTATTTCCCTCTACATTAGAACTTTCGCCGCAGGATGCAGCCCTGTTGCATGAACTTTTACCCGACTTGCAATTGTTAGGTTACAAAATTGAATTGTTTGGAAAGAACAGTTTTATCATCCAGGGTGTGCCTGCAGATATTTTACATGGTAATGAAAAACATTCCATAGAATTATTGATCGAACAATTCAAACATTTCAGCAGCGAATTAAAATTTAGCAAGCGTGAAAAATTAATTCATTGC
>JBEHXR010000161.1:0-8358 GCA_048498595.1 Bacteroidota bacterium | reverse complement strand
AGTAAAGATTATCCTGAAGTAGAAGAAGCAACAAGACTATGGGGAAACCCGGGTAATAAAACCATGTTTAAAAATGGTGCATTGCGTTTTTATGAAGATAAAGTAATGTATGCAGACAGTAACCTGTTTCGCGTGTTCACATATAATTTTATTCAAGGCAATGCACGCAATGCTTTAACAGCACCTAATGCACTTGTGTTAACGCAATCGCTGGCAGAAAAATATTTTGGTGGGCATACAAGCTATATAGGCAGAACACTTGAAAATGCAAACGGTGATATATATAAGGTAACTGCTGTAATTAAAGATGTTCCCAAAAATTCGCACATCATTTTTAACGCGCTTATTTCAAGAAGTTCTTTGCCGGCAGACTTTGCAAATAATTGGGGAGGCTTTGGTTTTTATACTTATGTTTTACTGAAGCCGCATGTAAATGCGGCAGCATTTCAAAAAAAACTCGCACCTGTGTACGATAAATACCTCGCTCCTATTTTTGCGCAGTTCAATATAAAAATGAGATTTGGTTTGCAGCCAATTACTTCTATTCATTTGCATTCAGACGCAACAAACGAACCTGAAGATCTCGGCAGCATGTCTTACATCTACATCTTTTCTGCAGTTGCATTTTTTATGTTGCTCATTGCATGCATCAATTACATGAATCTTACAACAGCACGCTCCGCAAGAAGAGCGAAAGAAATCGGCATACGTAAAGTAACAGGTTCAACAAAATCTCAATTAGTGTTGCAGTTTCTTGTTGAATCAACATTAACAGCAGTTATTGCATTGCTGTTGAGCATTGGTTTTATTGCATTGTTGTTGCCAACCTTCAACTCAATTTCCGGTAAGTCAATTGCATTTGCCACTCTGTTTCAACCATCAACATTATTAACATTATTAGCCATTATTGTTTTTGTTGGATTTGTTGGCGGCAGTTATCCTGCTTTCTATCTTTCAAAATTCAATCCTGTAAATGTTTTAAAAGGAAATCTCTCCAAAGGTTCAAGCAATGTTACATTGCGTCGTGCGCTGGTAGTAGTTCAATTTTCTATTTCGATGATTATGCTTATTTGCACATGGGTGGTGTATGCACAATTAAAATATGTGCGCAGTAAAGACCTTGGCTTTAATAAAGAACAGGTACTAACTATCACTGCAAATTCAGATAAAGATGTAAGCAGTAATATCCGTGCTTTTAAAAATGATGTAAGAGATAATCCGCATGTGCTTGCAGTAAGCACTTCACAAGGTGTACCGGGAAGCGGCATCTCTTTTAATTTATTTACGATTGAAACAAAAAATGGTCATACAGATAAAGGTGTGGATTGTTATGGTGTAGATGAAGATTATTTTAAAACACTTGGAATGAAGATAGTACAGGGCAGAGCTTTTTCAGGATTGTCTGATACATTGCGCAGCATTATTGTAAATGAAAATATGGTGAAGGAATATGGATGGGGAAATAATGCGATTGGTAAAAGAGTAAGATTCCCGGGAGATACATCTAAATTCTATCTGGAGGTAGTTGGTGTAGTAAAAGATTTTAACCAGAAATCTTTATACAATCCAATTACACCGTTAATTCTTTTTTACAGACCAAACAGCAACATGATAGAACTAAAGCTTGATGCAAAAAATATCAATACAACTATTGCATCGGTTGAACAATCATGGAAAAAATATTTTACTGATTTGCCATTTGCTTATACTTTTTTAGACCAGGATTTTAATTCACAATATGCGGCAGATCAAAAGCGCGGTAAAATATTTACTGCATTTTCTATCCTAACAATCATCATCACATGTTTGGGCTTATTAGGTTTAATTGCATTTACAACACAACAACGGCAAAAAGAAATCAGCATACGAAAAGTAATGGGCGCAAAGGTTTCGCAAATCATTCCATTGGTAACAAGAAATTTTGTTGCGCTTGTTGGATTGTCTTGTTTGATTGCATTTCCTGTTGCGTGGTATTTTATGAGTAAATGGCTTGAAATATTCCCCTACAATACAGGGCTTAAAATAACACCATTCATACTTTCAGCATTGGTTGTGTTAGCGCTAACATTGCTTACGGTAATTTTTCATACCGTTCGTGCTGCTGTTGCAAAACCGGTGAAGGCATTAAGAGCGGAGTAAGACTATAATATTATATACTATTATGCGATAGCATTAATTCCACCTATTAACAGCTAGTTGGTACGGCGTTTATAAGAAGTAAACATAAAGAAACATTGCTATAAGGTTACTATAATCTTACTATAAGGTTGCTATAAGGTTACTGTAAAGATTGGGGGAATGAAATAAAAAGCAGTAATTTTAAACACTCAACCAAAGCCTTTGGCTTGCTTATGTAAGCTACGTAATAACTGCGATATAAAAAAGAAAATTCCTAAGCCAAAAGTATAAGCCAAAACAAGCAATATCAAGTTGATTATAGTTAGAGAAATAATATTTATTCATAATTAACTTGCATAAAGCCATGCAAAAAACCACATACAAAATAGCGAAGATGGATTGTGCAGCGGAAGAAAATGTTGTGCGCATGAAACTTGAAGGAATGCCAAACATTAAAGCATTGCAGTTTGACATTGCCAACCGAAATCTTGATGTAATACATGAAGGGAATGCGCAATCAATTACCATCGCTATTGATAATTTAAATTTCAATTCCACGCTTATAAATTCAGAGGAGATAAGTGATGAAGAGCTGATGCTGGCAGACACCACACAACAGGAAAAGAAATTGCTCAAGCAGGTTCTTGCCATAAACTTTTTCTTCTTTTTGCTTGAATTTATCACAGGAATTGTTGCGGGTTCAATGGGCTTGATTGCAGACAGTTTGGATATGCTTGCAGACAGTATTATTTATGCATTGGCATTATTTGCAGTTGGAAGTTCCCTGAGTAAGAAAAAGTCCGTCGCACATTTAATGGGATATTTTCAATTGGGTCTTACCATACTGGGTTTTATTGAAGTGGCAAGAAGGTTTTTTGGGCATGAACAAATTCCTGCTTTTCAAACGATGATTATTATCTCTGTTCTTGCGCTGGCTGGTAATGCAACATCTTTGTACCTGCTTCAAAAAGCAGGCAATAAAGAAGCGCATATTAAAGCAAGCACGATATGCACGTCAAGTGATGTGATTGTAAATGTGGGTGTAATTGTAGCAGGCGCTTTAGTTTATTTTACATCTTCCAGCTTACCCGATTTAATTATTGGAACAATTGCATTTGCGCTGGTAGGATTGGGTGCTTACCGAATTCTAAAATTATAAGGAAGCACCAAAATTTTATAAATCTTTTCGGGAATTATATAATACGCTGCAGCAAAGCTTCAATTATTTTATAAAAATATTTTATGAATATAATTATCAATAGTGCACCCGGTTGTGGCAATCCTAATTGCACATGCGAAGATTGTACATGTGAAAACTGCACGTGCGGTCAATAACCAAATAATTATTTTTGCAACATCTCATGAAAAAAGCAGCTATCATATTTTTAGTTTTCATCTACGCATTGTCAACTACAGGCTTTGCAATGAAAGCTGATTATTGCTGCAATCGTCTTAAGTCTGTAAAACTGGTTTTAGCAGATGGTGCAAAGGATAAAGAAGGTTGCTGCAAGGTAAAATTCCAGTCTCTTAAAGTAAATGATTCGCATGCTGCAGCTGATGTTATACATGCTCCTGTACTGCCGGTTGTTTTCTTGCCTGTATCGCATTTCAATTTTGAAATCCATAATACAACGCATGACACAAGCCTTGATGGCATAAATATTCATGCGCCGCCGCCTTTAATTACAACTCCCTCTTATCTTTCTAACTGCGTTTTCAGAATCTGATTTTGTGTTTTGATTATTCACCATCAAACAATTGTTGTTTGATGTTATTCAATTTATTCAAAACATAAAATCTTTTTTTATGAAATCTCTTATCATTAGCTGCTTTACAATACTTATTTCGATTGCAGCATTTTCGCAAAAAGCAAAACAAACAATTCCAACAGATACTTCGAAACAAGTTGTTTATACCTGTACTATGCATCCAGATTATATCAGCTTTACAGCCGCTAAATGTCCTGTATGTGGCGATAACATGTCAAAGAAAGAAGTGATGAAGGCTGAAGTCGTAAAACTGTACACTTGCCCGATGGATAATATCATTTGCAAAAAGCCAGGCAAGTGCCCAAAGTGCGGAATGGAAATGACAGAATACCAACCCACAAAGAAATCAAACACAAATTAATTATTTGTAAGCACCGGCTAAAACACCGGTGCTGATTAAATTTTTTTTAAATGAAGTATTTGAAATATTTTTTCATAATCATTTTTATTGGTATCATCGCTCCTTCATTTGCACAGCAAGACAGCACCGTAGTATTTAAAGTGAACGGTGTTTGTGATGCACTGTGCAAACCAAGAATTGAAGCTGCCGCAAAAGGTCATGGTGTTGAATCCGCAACATGGAGTGCAGAAACAAAAATGCTCACGCTGGTGTATGAGCCATCTAAAACAAGCGTTCAAAAAGTACAGCAAAGAATTTTAGATGTAGCTCATGATGTAGAAGATAAAAAAGCAGATGAGGCTGTATATAAATCTTTGCCCGCCTGTTGTTATTATAGAACCATCAACAACAACGAACAACAAAACAGCGATACAACATCTTCAATAAATCATTCGTCAACACAGTTCATTAAAGGTGTTGTGATGGAAGAAAATAATAAAGGTTCTTTCAAACCTTTGGCGGGTGCATCCGTTATTTGGCTTGATACAAAAGAAGGAACAGTTACCGATGATAACGGTGTTTTCAGCATCGAAAAAAAAGGTGAGCGACTGGTGGTGAGTTACACAGGTTTCAGTTCTGACACCGTTGCTGTTGTTCCAACAAATGAATTAAAAATTATTTTGGCAAACGGTGCGCAGTTGAAAGAGGTAAAAGTAACAGCCACCGGCTCATCTAATTTTATCCGCAACAATGATGTTGTGCGCACCAATCAAATCACACAAAATGAATTGTTCAAAGCGGCATGTTGCAACTTAAGTGAGAGCTTTGAAACAAACCCTTCTGTTGATGTTTCCTACAACGATGCTGTTACAGGCTCAAAGCAAATCCAGTTGTTAGGTTTAGCTGGTATTTACACGCAACTTACTGTTGAGAATTTACCAGGACCAAGAGGCTTGGCAACGTCGCTTGGATTAAATTCCATTCCAGGCACATGGATAGAAAGTATGCAATTAAGCAAAGGCACAGGTTCTGTTGCAAATGGCTTTGAAAGTATTGCAGGGCAAATCAATGTTGAATTAAAAAAGCCGCAGTCTGCTGAAAAACTTTTTGCGAATGCTTACGTGGATGGTTTTGGTAAAACAGATTTGAATTTGAATCTATCGCATCAACTCAATTCAAAATGGTCAACTGCTTTGTTGTTGCACGATGATTTTTTGGCTAATAAAACAATTGATTTTAATCATGATGGTTTCAGGGATTTACCAGGCGGCAATTTATTCAGTGCAATGAATCGCTGGAGTTATATGGATGGGAAAGGTTTGATGTCTCAATTTGGAATTAAAATTTTAAACGATAACAGAACCGGCGGGCAAATAAATTATAACGCATCAACAGATAAGTTTACAACAAACAATTACGGGCTTGGTATTAACACTAAACGCATTGAAGGTTTTGGCAAACTCGGATATGTTTTCCCGCAAAAAAAATATAAGAGCATTGGTTTGCAGTTGTCTGCATTCGACCATCAGCAAAATTCTTATTTTGGTTTTACTACATACAATGCGCACCAGCAAAATTTTTATTCCAATCTTATTTATCAATCCATCATCAACACAACCATCAATAGGTTTAGAACAGGTTTAAGTTTTTTGTATGATAAGTATGATGAAACATTTGACAGTGCGGCTTACAAACGCACAGAAATTGTACCCGGCGCTTTCTTTGAATATACATGGTCGCCTGCAACAAACTTTGATGTAGTAGCCGGTTTGCGTGAAGACCATAATAGTTTATATGGATGGTTTACCACACCGCGTTTAAATATTCGTTATGCGCCGTTTAAATCAACAACAATAAGAATCAGTGCAGGTCGCGGACAAAGAACTGCGAACGTTTTTGCGGAAAATAATGGTGTGCTAGCAAGTTCAAGAATGGTTGATATTATTCCGTCATACACAAAAGGTGCTTACGGTTTAAAGCCTGAAGTTGCCTGGAATAAAGGCATCAGCATTGACCAAAAGTTTCGCTTGTTTAATCGCGCTGCATCTGCTTCTGCAGATTTTTATCGCAATGATTTTACGAACCAGGTGGTGGTTGATTTGGAAAATGCACGTGTAATAAAATTTTATAACCTGCAGGGCAAATCATATTCAAACAGTTTTCAAACAGAAATTTCATTTATGCCTGTGCAAAGATTAGATGTGCGTTTGGCGTACCGCTTATTCGATGTAAAAACTACGTACGATTCTGTGTTGTTGCAAAAACCTTTCACCGCAAAGAACCGAGCATTCGCCAATCTTGATTATGAAATCAACGGATGGAAATTTGATTATACGATTAGTTTTAATGGCAGCGAAAGATTGCCTTCAACAAAAGGAAACCCCGAGCAATATCAGCGTGCAGATTATTCGCCTGGTTATATGCTTATGAATGCACAAATAACAAAAAGCTTTGGCAAGAAAAATATATTTGATGTTTATTTGGGCGCGGAAAATCTTACCAACTTTTATCAGCATAATGCTATCATAGCAGCAGATAAACCCTTCAGTAAATATTTTGATGCCTCACTGGTTTGGGGACCCTTAACCGGCAGAATGTTATATGGCGGATTGAGATTTAGAATTAAGTAAACAGCTTAAATATGTAAATCATTTCCTCAATTATATAACAGCGGCTGCATGTGCTTTATGTAATTTTAGTTGATGTCATTATCAAAAAAATTGTGCGTTTGCTTAAATATTCTTTATGCTGAAAAATATTCTCGTTGAACTCTTTAATATGATATGGGATATTTACTGGGCACTGGCATTTGGCTTTATGCTTTCTGCATTTATCAGGGCTTATGTATCAACCAACACAATATCCGGCAGGTTAGGAAAAAATAATTTGAAAGGATTAGCGCTCTCTTCTTTTTTCGGTGCCATATCATCTTCGTGTTCTTATGCAGCCGCATCTATGAGCCGCACATTAATTATAAAAGGCGCCACGTGGACAAACGCTGTTGCTTTTTTAATTGCCAGTACCAATCTTGTTTTCGAAATATTTTTAGTGATAATAACATTATTAGGCTGTGCGTTTTTTGGAGGAGAAATTATTGGCGGATTTTTATTCATTATTGTTGGTGCGATATTAATTAAATGGCTGCTTACAAAGCGTTCTATTGAAAAAGCAAAAGGACACATTCAGAAAACAGAAAAATCAATCAGTAAAAATGATCCGCATGCTCATCATGCAAATATGCATACGCATGAAGAACATAGTGATGAACAGAATCATCATGAACACGAGCATCAGCACAATAAAAATCCTTCTTCGCACTTAACAGATGCTGCCGGTTATTTTTATATGGATGTAATTATGGTTGGAAAAGATATATTGATTGGCGTAATTATTTCAGCAATAATAGCAGTGGTGGTTCCTTCATATTTTTGGGAAACTTTGTTTCTGAAAAACAATGCACAATTGCCGCAATTCATCGTGATTTTATGGAATGCCGTAATTGGAATAATCGTAGCGGTGTTTGCATTTGTTTGTTCAGTAGGAAATATTTTACTGGCTGCAGTGTTATGGCATGGCGGTATAAACTTCGGCGGCGTAATAGCTTTTATTCTTTCTGATTTAATTACCATTCCTATGCTCATGGTGTACCGCAGTTATTATGGAGTGAAAATGATGTGGCGCTTGTTTGCGATACTTGCTTCGTCTATTTTAATAACGGCACTCGCTGTTGATTATATTTTTCAATGGGCAGGATGGGTACCACATCAACATGGTGAACAAATGACGATGCAGATGATCGGGATACAATGGAACTATACAACGATTCTAAATATAGTTTTTATTCCCCTTTCATTACTGTTCTTTTTTAAAGGAAGAAAGTCGATGAAATAATTTGTTGCAGTTGGCTACTTACTCTCGTCGTACTCTATTATCAATTGTTTTGACTGCATGATTGATAAATTAAAATTATTCCTGCGGCTATCAAAAAATAACTTAAACATTTGCAGGCTCCGCAACATAATTATCTTAAATAAATATTGATAACTTTATTCATTAGCATAGGTTACGAAAACCTTGCTCATCACAAATTTCCTTTCTTCAATTCTTCCACTGCATAATTTGCTGCACGCG
>JBEHXR010000160.1:0-8358 GCA_048498595.1 Bacteroidota bacterium | reverse complement strand
ATTTCATTTTTTACAAAATTCAGTTTGCCTTCATACACGTAACCTGTACTTCCTTCGCAACAACTAACTGTAATAATTTGCCCGTCTTTAATTGCTGCAGTTGCATTGTTACAACCAACAATTGCAGGCACACCTTGTTCACGCGCAACTATAGAAGCATGACTTGTTCTGCCGCCTTTATTAGTGATGATAGCAGAAGCTTTTTTGAGAATCGGGTCCCAGTCCGGGCTTGTAATATCTGTAACTACAATTTCACCTTCATTTAAATTAGATGCATCGTTTGGTGAATGCAAAATGCGGGCGATACCTGTTGCAACTTTCTCTCCTATTGCATTGCCTGAGGTTAATACTTTTCCTCTTTCTTTTAATTCATATTCTTCAATCAATGCAGTATTTCTTTGTGAATGCACGGTTTCGGGTCTTGCCTGTATAATAAATAATTCATTGGTAAAACCATCTTTCGCCCATTCAATATCCATGTGCTTTTGATAATGTTCTTCGATAAGTAAAGCCCAGTTAGCAAGCTGTATTATTTCATCATTACTTAAAACATATTCAGCGCATTTTTCTGCGGGTGTGTTTATGTTGATGGTTGATGCATTTGCTCCTTCATCTGCATAAATCATTGTTTGCAATTTTGAGCCAAGTTTTTTTTGAATGATTGCATTTTTACCCTGCCGCAATGTAGGTTTGAAAACATAAAACTCATCAGGCGTAACAGCACCTTGTACAATGTTTTCCCCCAAACCCCAAACGCCTGCAAGATGAATTAGGTTTTCAAATCCTGATTCCGGTTCGAGTGTAAAACCAACACCTGAACAAGCTTTATCTGAACGCACCATTTTTTGTACACCAACTGAGAGTAAAACTTTATCATGTGCAAAGCCATTGTCTTCGCGATATTTTATTGCACGTGCCGTGTACAAAGAAGTAAAACATTTATGCACTGCATCAATAACAGCTTCATCGCCTTTAATATTTAAATAAGATTCATGCTGACCCGCAAAACTTGCATTCGGCAAATCTTCTGCAGTGGCACTGCTGCGTACAGCAACTTCAATTGGTTTATTGCCGCACAAATCATGATAGTGCTGAATAATTTCTTTCGAAATTTCATCGGGCATTTTTGCATTTGATATGATTGTTCTTGCTTTAGCGCCTACTTCATCAAGATTAGAAAAATCTTTTTTATTGAGTGATGATAAGAGCGCTTTAAGCGTAGTTGTTATTTTATTAAATTCTAAAAATTTTTGAAAAGCAAATGCTGTAGTTGCAAAACCATCAGGAACGCGAATGCCTTTTGATGAAAGTTTATTGTACATCTCACCCAGCGATGCATTCTTTCCGCCTACCGTTGGAACATCATCAATACTTATTTCGCTAAATTTTTTTATGTATGCTTTCATAACTAATCGTTGAACAACAAATGTGTTAGAAAGCCGGCTTTCAAAAATTGACTGCTATCAGTTCTAAATATGATTTTAATCATTGACCATAATCAGCATTTCAGCTAATGCAAATCATCAATATTGAAATTACAGGTAACAATCTTTGAAGCTTTAACCATAAAAAATTAATATGAAAAAATTTACTTCTTATTTAATAATACTTATTGGTATTATTTGCGGGCAGTATGCAACTGCTCAACCAAACACATTTCCGGCTGCAGGCCAAGTGGGAATTGGAACTGCTACACCCAACCCTTCAGCCAAGTTAGAAATTAAATCTACGGGCAAAGGTTTTCTTATGCCGCGCATGACAGAAGCACAACGTAATGCCATTTCACATCCTGCAAAGGGATTACAGGTATTTCAAACTGATGGCGCACCTGGTTTTTATTTTTATAACGGAACTGCATGGGAGTCATTAAAAACAACAGTGGGTGCAAACACGAGTTTATCAAATCTTTCTAACGTTGCTATAAACACCAGTTTGAGTCCGCAGACTCCAGGCAATGTTAACCTCGGTTCGTTTGGACATGACTGGAATGATCTATATCTGCTGGGAGAGGTTTGGTGTGGAGGTTTTGGTGTAATGAAAATTAATTACGATCCAAACCATGGAAAGGATAATATATCTATCGGCGGATTTGCAATACAAAACGATGAAAATACACATGGCTCTATTGCGATTGGTATTGGTTCTTTGTTCAATAATTACGGAAACAATAACATTGGCATTGGCTGGACTTCATTAAGCCAGGTGTTTTATGGCAGCAACAACGTGGGTTTAGGATATCATACAAATACGAATTCGGATACCATTTCAAATAGTACTGCTTTAGGTGCGGAAGCAATAATAACCGCAAGTAACCAGGTGCGTGTTGGAACAACAACAACCAGCAGCATTGGCGGATTTGTTGGCTGGACTACTATTGCAGATAAAAGATTTAATAAAATTTTGCAGCAGAATATTCCGGGTCTGGATTTTATAAATCAACTTAAACCTATAACATATACACTTGATGTTAATGCCGTAAAAACTGCGCTTAAAAATCCAAATGCAAAACCGCTTGATAAAAATTTGCTCACTGCTGATTCTTTATTTAATACTGTAAAGACAAGCCCAGTAATTTATACAGGTTTTTCAGGACAAGATGTTGAAGCCGTTGCGAAAAAATTAAATTTTCAGTTCAACGGTGTTGACACACCTAAAAATGCAAAAGATCTTTATGGTTTAAGGTACGATGAGTTTGTAGTGCCGCTTGTAAAATCGGTGCAGGAATTATCTGCCCAAAATGATGAGCTTAAAAAAGAAGTGGAAGATTTAAAGTCAACCATAGCGCTTATACAATCACAAATAAACAGCAATACATCAGAACAAGCTACAGCTGCTAACTTAATTACGAGTGCAAGGCTTGAACAAAATGTTCCCAATCCTTTTAAGCAACAAACCACTATTAAATACTATATACCGAAGGAAGTAAATACTGCATTTATAAAAATTATGAATGCTAACGGAGAAGCAATAAAAGCTGTTCAGATAGCTGCCAAAGGTTACGGACAATTTACTTTTCAAAACGCATCATTAGCAGCAGGCAATTACACCTACTCCCTTTTTATCGATGGTAAATTAATTGACACGAAGCAAATGTTGCTAACAAAATAAAAATATCAATGAAAAATGAATTATAATAAAATGCTGAGAAGCTGTATCCTGATAAGTGTATTGATTGCTTCACGCATTTTTTGTTTTTGTCAACCCATAACTATTTTCTATTCCTCATTTGCTGAAGCCAGTTTGAGATACCCTCAATTGGTTTCAGCTTTTTATAAACTAAATAATCAAGAAAATTTTTGGTATAGTACTGAGCGATCCGGTTCTTTAAAACAATCTTTTTTAACCACTGTAATTGATAGTGCGGCGTTCTTCGGGTTAAACGCAGGCGACTATCATGAACAAATGCTAAAGCAACTGATTGAAAAAAATTTTGCTGTAACAGATTCATTAAACATAAGGCAAGCTGATATTTTGTTTACAGATGCTGCCATTGCTTTTTTTAAAGACATTTACCAGGGCAGTAACAACAATGCGGGTTATGATGAGGTTTCACCGAAATATAAAGAAGCAGATAATAATTTTTTGCTGAATAAATTGTTATCGGTTTACAACGAAATTGATTTTAAAACTTTGATCGATGAACTGGAACCTTCAACCGATAATTATAAACTTTTAAAAAAAGAACTGCAGCAACAAATTGCACAAAACAATCTTAATAAAATAACGCAACTCAAAAGAACTTTAAATTATGTGCGATGGATAAATCATTTTAAGTTTCAAAAATATATTATTGTAAACATTGCTTCTGCCAGTCTTAATTATTACCAGGCAGATACCGTTGCATTAACCATGCGTGTAATTGTAGGCAAGCCATCTACGCAAACGCCACGGTTTTCGGCATATTGCAACCAGGTGATTTTATATCCATACTGGAATGTGCCTACTTCGATTGCATTAAAAGAATTGTTGCCAAGATTTAAAAAAGATTATCATTTAATAGATGAAATGAATATGCAGGTATTGGATAACGGCGGCAGGGTATTAAATCCATCAAACATTGTGTGGTCTTCTTATAACAGGGACAATTTTCCTTATCATTTCAGGCAGTCGACAGGATGCGATAATTCGCTTGGCGTAATAAAATTTAATTTAACCGATCCGTTTAATGTTTACATGCACGATACAAACAGCAGAAATTTATTTTTTTCAGAATACCGTTATTACAGCCACGGTTGCATACGCATTCAAAAACCGCTTGAGCTTGCAAACTTTATTTTACCTACACCTGTTGATTCAAATTTTGTACAATCATGTTTGAAAGAGCAAAGCCCCGTTAATTTAAACTTAATACAGCGTGTGCCGGTTTTTGTAATTTATTCTACCGCTGATGTTGATGCAAAAAATAATATCATTTATCACAAAGATGTTTATCATCTTTAAAATAGTAAAAGAAGAATTGGTTGCAATCAATAATTTTAGTAAACTATAATTCTTGTTGTACAGCTTTTACAAGGTTGCTTTGCTTTGGGAACATACATTTCCAACACATTGTTCCTGTATTCTGCGATGCTCAATTCCACGTCGGCATTCTCAGGTAAATTCACATGAGTTCGAAAACATTTACCTGGCTTAAAAGCATTATTGCTGTCTGATGCGCATATAAGTAAATCATTCTTATCTGCGAAAACGATCAATTGCTCTCTTTCAAAACCAGGCGCAGCAATTTGTACTTTATATTCATCAATAAATTCTTTTATATTAGTACATGCACGATCCGGTTCCTGGTCGGTCATTTTTTTCACCTGTTTAATTATAAATGCTTCATTGGCTGCAGGTATAAATTCTCCGGGATAAACTGAGTAATTTTCGAGATCTTTAATTTCCATAAAAAGTTTTTAAAGAGAATATTAAAAGTAACACAACCTCCGGGTTGATCAGATGATTTTAATAATAAGAAATTATGATATTTATCATGTTGCAATAAGGACTGCATCGTCTGTTAATACCAAAAATTTCTATAACAGCTGCCTTTAATGAGGCATATCATTTCACACGTTGATTTCTGTCAGTAAAATCTTCACACATCAAAGTTTATTTTGTGGTTAGGTGCAACAAAAAGTTATTGCACAGCAATAGTTATTCAATTTATTGTATGGCAAAATCAAATAAAAATGTAACAAGTGTTGTTGACTTCAAAAACATAGAAGTAAGCAGTAGCGCTTTTAAAAATGGTGAATTTATTCCTGCGAAATATACTTGTGAGGGTGAAAACATCAGCCCGGAATTAAGTATTAAAAACATACCCCAAAATACAAAATCTCTTGCCCTTATTGTTGATGATCCTGATGCACCGCTTAGAACATGGGTTCATTGGATTATTTGGAATATGCCTGTTACGCATCATATAAAAGAAAACGATGTTCATGGTGAAGAAGGGCTCAACGATTTTCAATTACATAGGTATAGCGGTCCCTGTCCGCCAAAAGGTGTGCATCATTATTTTTTTAAAGTATATGCACTTGATGATTTGCTTGATTTGTCCGGCAACATAACGAAGCGTGAGTTAGAAAAAGCAATGAGTGATCATATTATTGGTTTTGGAGAATTGGTTGGTTTATATAAAAGAAAATAAAAACGACAATGCCAGAAAATGACAGTATACCAAATGAGAAGAAGCAGCCGGATGCGAAAAGAAGACGTTTCGGATTTTATTGGATATATTTTTTTATTGCTGCCATAATTATTGCCCGTTTAATATCAGGAACGTATGCATCAACGAAAGAAATTACATGGCAGGAATTTGAACGGAGCATCTTATCAAAACATGCAGTAGAAAAAATTGTTATAGTAAATAGTGAAGAAGCAGAAGTATATATAAAAAAAGAATTTGCCAACGATCCGTATTTTAAAGATGTTTTAAAACCTTCTGCCAACAACCAAATTGCTCCTGGTCCGCATTATGAATTTACAATTGGTTCTGTTGAGTCTTTTGAGCGAAGGCTTGATGAAGCAGAAAAAAATTTTACGGAAGATGAAAAAGTAAATGTGAGTTACGAAAAAAGTACAAACTGGTTTGGTAATGCATTTCTTTATATCTTATCTATCCTCGTATTTGTTTTTGTTTGGCAATATTTTTTTAGAAGTATGGCGGGTAAAAGCGGTGGCGCTTCTGTTTTTAATTTTGGAAAATCAACAGCAACCTTATTAGAAAAAGAAAATAAAAGCACAGTTACTTTCAATGATGTTGCAGGACTGGAAGAAGCAAAAACAGAAGTTAAAGAGGTAGTTGATTTTTTAAAAGATCCTTCTTCATATACAAAACTTGGCGCTAAAATTCCTAAAGGAATTATTATTGTTGGTCCACCGGGTACAGGAAAAACGCTGCTTGTAAAAGCTGTTGCGGGCGAAGCGCAGGTTCCGTTCTTTTCTATTTCGGGTTCAGAATTCGTTGAAATGTTTGTTGGCGTTGGCGCATCAAGAGTGCGAGATCTTTTTAAACGTGCAAAAGAAAAAGCGCCTTGTATTGTTTTTATTGATGAGATAGACGCGGTGGGAAGATCGAGAGGAAGAAACGCTTTTTATACAGGCGCAAATGATGAAAGAGAAAGTACGCTCAATCAACTGCTCACAGAAATGGATGGCTTTGGAACGAACAGTGGTGTGATCGTTTTAGCAGCAACCAATCGCGCAGATATGCTTGATCCTGCATTATTACGACCGGGCAGATTTGATCGTCATATCTATCTTGAACTTCCCAATCTTACAGAGCGAAAAGAAATTTTCGAAGTGCATCTTCGCCCGTTAATTTATGATGAATCTGTTGATGCAAATTTTCTTGCAGCACAAACGCCTGGTTTTTCAGGTGCTGATATTGCAAACATTTGTAACGAAGCTGCTTTAATTGCAGCAAGAAGAAAAAAACAAAAAGTTACGAAAGAGGACTTTATGGATGCGATTGACAGGATTGTTGCAGGGCTTGAAAAGAAAAGTAAGATAATTTCTCCCGAAGAAAAAAAGATCATTGCCTATCATGAAGCCGGGCATGCATTGATAAGCTGGTTACTTAAACATATTGATCCGCTGCTAAAAGTTTCGATTATACCGCGCGGAAAATCTTTAGGCGCTGCATGGTATTTACCTGAAGAACGACAATTAAAAACATCAGCAGAATTTTTTGAACATCTATGTGCAACACTTGGCGGAAGAGCAGCAGAGGAAATAATTTTCGGTGAAGTTTCTTCAGGTGCTTTAGATGACCTTGAAAAAGTAACAAAAGAAGCATACACCATGGTTGCTTATTATGGCTTCAATTCAAAGATTGGTAATATTAGTTTTTATGACTCAACAGAACAGAACACCGGTTTTCAAAAACCTTATAGTGAAGAAACAGGAAAAATTATAGATGAAGAAGTACGTAAACTGGTTGCGGAAGCTTACGCACAGGCGAAAGATATTTTAACGCAGCACAAGAATGAACTTGCTTCCATCGCAACATTGCTGCTGCAAAAAGAAATTATCTATAAAGAAGATATTGAAAAGATTTTAGGAAAGAGATTATCTCCCGGAAAAGAAGTATCCCTAAGTGAAGCATGAGTTAAAAGTTACAGGCAGTGATTTACAACACGTCTTTACTCGAAATTATTCTTCCGCCTTTATCGGTAAATGCTTTATTTGTTTTGATATATTCTTCTTTGCTCAGCGCACAAGTTCCATCTTCAATAATAAATGTTTCAAAACCTTCATGCAAACTATCCATAGCAGAATAAAACACACATATATCTCCGCACAAACCTGTTAAATAAACCTGCTCAACTTTCTTACCTCTTAAATAATCTGCAAGACAAGTTGATTTAAGATGACCGTTATCAAAGAAGGCACTGTAACTATCAATTTCAGCATTTGTTCCCTTTCTAAAAATTGCTTCAGCCTCTATTGTATTTAATGATGAAGAAAATTCAGCACCATAAGTTCCCTGTACGCAATGGTTTGGCCATAAAGTTTGTTGCATGTTATTTAGTACGATTACATCAAAAGGTTTTTTGTTTGTATGATTTGATGCAAAGCTTTTATGATTTTGCGGATGCCAGTCTTGCGTAAGCACAACCAGGTCAAAGCTGTTTTGAAGTTTATTTATCACATCAATGATTTTATCGCCACCAGGAACAGCGAGAGAACCGCCTGGCAAAAAATCATTTTGTAGATCAACTATTATCAGTGCCTTCATTTTTTATACTTGTTTCTTAAATCATCTCTTAAATGCATTAGCCGTTCGCTGATGCTCACTTTATATGTATGCGGATTTTCAAAACGTTTATATTCTGCAGGTAATAATGCTAATCTTGTTTTTGCATAATCGGC
>JBEHXR010000159.1:0-8375 GCA_048498595.1 Bacteroidota bacterium | reverse complement strand
ATTGTATATACTTTATCTGTAACTTGTGTAAACTCATAACCGTCTTTAAAAGGATTAGAATTATCCCAATTAGAACCATTCATAATATCAGGGCCGCCTACAAGATACAAAGTACCATCCGCAGGAGGTGCTACTGCTGGTGGCGGGAAATAAGGTTTTGCTTTAAAACTTTCAACATTTGAATAAAGAACAGTACCAACACCATTACCGGAAGTATTTAGGGAGGCTGTTACCCGTATTTCTAAGTCATGCGTAAACGATGTATCTAAACCCATTCCATTAGTAAGATAAGCATTAAGTGCTCCTTCTGATAGAACAGTATCCGTCAGTTGCGAAATAGATAATTGTGCTCTATTCGGATTTGTGAAATTGCTTCCTGCAGTATCTACTTCTACCAAATAATTTACACTTAAACTGCTTACCCCATAATTAAACATATAATTTGGATTTGTCCAGCTCAACTTTAAAGCAGTAGCAGTACTGTCCGCAGCATCTAAATTAATAACAGCAGAACCCGAATTACTTGTTGCTGTTAAAACAGGCTCCGTTCCACCTTGAAAGTAGGCTGTAGTTTCTTGCTTTTTGCACGATGCAAAAACAATAACCGCACAAAGTATTGGATAAAAAAGTTTATTCATAATTGAACTTATTTTAATAATTAATAACCTGGATTTTGTATTAAGTTGTTATTTGCGTTGATTTCAGGTGCAGGAATTGGATAAAGATTATAATGTGCATCAACACCGGCACCGCTGGCAATGTTTGCTTTCCACGGCCACAAATAAGTTGAAGAAGTAAATTTTCCAAACCTGATTAAATCTGTACGGCGAAAACCTTCCCAGTACAATTCTCTTTCTCTTTCATCCATAATTAAATCTAAAGTAAGCGCTCCCACATTGCCCGAGGTATTGCCATAAGCTCTTTCTCTAAGTTTATTAAAATAAGTTAGCGCAAGATTTTGATCACCTTCACCACCTCTTAATACAGCTTCTGCATAAATTAAATATTGCTCACCAAGTCTAAACAATGGCATATCTACGCCTACGCCTAAATTGCCTCCTGTCGAATAACCCAGGCTGCCATCTCTGTTAATGTTTTTGAATTTAACTGCCCAAAATCCATCCGACGTGCGGTCAACGATATTAATATTGCAGCCTGTTGTATAAAACTGGGAACGTTTATCAATAGTACCAGTATAATCGGGGAATTGGTTGGGTAAATTTTTAGTTACCCGATTGCCTGCCCAGCCTGAAATACCAACTTCTGACATAGGCATTGGTGAACTGCTTGGACCACCTGCGCCTGCATATACAATGTAATTTGTTCCACCATAATTTTGAGAGTTCTGTCCATCATAATTAATAGTGAAAATAAATTCATTGGTACACTTATAATTATCATTCATGAATAGCCAGTTGTAATTTGTTTCAAGGCTATAGCCTGCATCAATTACTTTCTTTGAGTAAATAACAGCAGAGTCATATTTTTTCTCCCCGGTATAAACTTCAGCATTTAAATAAAGACGTGCTAATAAAGCCCATGCAGCACCCTGGTCTGCTCTTCCGTATTCATTTTTCCTTGGCGCAGGCAGCGTGTTTGAAATATCTCTTAGTTCTGAAGTAACATAGTTAAACAAATCCGCCCTTTTAATTTGAGGTGGTAGAGTTGAACCAATTGCATCGTTTTCCGTAGCGAAAGAAGGATTACCAAAAACATCCATTAATACCCAATATTGAAATGCTCTTAAAAATCTTGCTTCCGGAATATAACCCCGGATAGTATCAGCACTGGCGCCTGTAATACCTCTGCTTGAAAGATTCGCATCAGAGCATTGACGGATAAATTCATTACATAACAATATTTGGTAGGCAGAACGAACATATAAGCCTTCTAACATTGGATTACTGGCAGACCAATTCATGTTATGAAAATCATGTAGCCCTGCATCGGTATTACCATTCCATGAAGAATTATCAATCGCTTCATCAGTACTTAATTCCTGTACGTTCCAAAACATGCGCAAAAAATCTGAGTTACCCTCATCAATTGTTTGTGTACTTATATCAGGATTTCCTGCACCTCCCTGGTTACCAGTCAGTGCAAATGCGCCATATACTTTTGCCAATCCTTCTTTATAACCTTCCGGTGTGCTATATGCAATATCAACCGTTACACCATTGGTTGGTGTTAAGTCTAATATTTTTTTGCAGGATGAAAATGTTGCTGCAAACAGCAGGATGATCAATCCATTTATCAATATATTTTTCATATAATACTATTAAAATTTATTAAGATTAAAAATCAACACTTACACCTAAAAGAAAAGTTCTGGGTCTTGGATATTGATTGTTATCAACACCACCTTCAATTTCAGGGTCAATTCCCTGGTATTTAGTAATAGTGAAAACATTTTGTACTCCCGCATTAAAACGGAGACCTACATCACTATTATGCAATCTTCCAAGGTTATATCCAATATTCAAATAATCCATTTTTAAGAAGGAGGCATTTTGTATGTAATAACTTGATTGATAAAAGTCTCCAACACCTTTAAAATTTGTATTCAATACATCAGAGCTTTGATTTTCTACATACGTAGAAAACAGGAACTTGCTTATTGCTCCGTTTGTTGCAGCCTGGTTGTAAACATAGTTTCCAACATCTGCACGCATTGAAAACCCGGCGCTCCATCTTTTATAATTTACATTGGTGCTAAAACCATAAAACATTTTAGGATCAGGTGATTTGAAAATATATAAATCACTTGTATTGATTATTCCATCATTATTTAAATCAACAAACAAATCTTCAATAGGCTTTCCGGTTTTTTCGTCATAAACTTGCTTGAATACATAGAAAGCATCTCTTGGATAACCAACCGCATTCGCCTGCAAACCCCCATTACCGCCAATGCCTGCAATCTGATCTACAAAATTTGGAATATCGCTGATAGTAAGTTTAGTGATTTTATTTTTGTTGTAAGTAGCATTAAAAGATAAATCCCAAATTACATCTTTCGTTCTGATCGGTTCTACGTTTACGGTGAATTCAACACCCGTATTTGTCATGCTTCCTACATTAGCAACAATCGTGTTACTAAAGTTGGTAAAGGCAGGTTCTGTAATTTGATTAAGTAAATCAGTGGTTTTCTTATAATAAAACTCTAAACTACCGGAAATGCGTTCATTAAAAAATCCGTAATCTATAGCTACATTAGTGTTAGCAGTCTGCTCCCATTTTCTGTTGGCATAATATCCCCCTGGGCGATACATCTGGTAAAAAGTATTACCAAACTGATATTGTGCTTTTACATCACTTAAGTTATAATAAGAAATGTAATCGTAGTCTCCAATACCATCTTGCTGACCAACTACACCGTATCCCAATCTAAGTTTTAAGTTAGAAAGAACTCTTGAGCTTCTTAAATCTCCGATATTTTTAATATTGATTGCTACAGCGCCGGAAGGAAAATTACCCCAGCGAAATGCAGGTGCAAATTTTGAAGAACCGTCTCTGCGAATGGAAGCCGTTAAATAAAGGATGTCATTGTACGAATAATTTACACGACCTAAAAAAGATACTAACCTGTTTTCCGGCTTATCAAACGGATATTGCGGATAAGATGTAACAGCAGTATCATACGCGTAAGATTTAAAATAATAATTTGTTGTAAGATAATCCTGGTATTCTACACCGGCTAATGCTTCAATTCTGTGTTTACTGTTTATAGTTGTTGAATAATTCAAATAGAAGTTCGTGAATAAATTATTCATGTCGCTTTGATAATGCGTTCTTTGCCCGCCATGTAATGTTCCGTCTGCAGATTTAAAACCCATGTAAGCCATAGCAGCACTATCATCAATCGTTACATTGCCATATCCTTTTGAATAATCATAGCCAACATTTGCTATTGCATGCAGCGCAGGAAAGAAATGAAATTTATAATCAATAGCAGCATTTGCAATTAGCCTGTTCGCATTTCCTATATCAAACCTTTGCTCCAATATTCCAACTGGATTTTTGGGAGAAAGAGAAGATAATCCTGTTACGGTGTTGCCTGGATCCAATCTTTCCCAATATCCTCCATATCTTGAGCTGCCTGAATATACTGGCTGAGTGGGATCAAAGCCGGCTGCGTCGCCAACAGCTCCTTCATTTGCAAATCGTGATTTGGAAAATGAACCCTTAACACTCAAATCAATTTTTAAATGATTATCGAATAACACCGGGTCTAAATTTAGTTCGGTAGTAATGCGGTGCAAATAACCTGTTTTTAAAATTCCGTTTTGGTTTAAATAACCTACAGATAAACGATAGGGTAAATTTTTAAATCCACCGGAAATGCTCAGGTTATTATCTGATGCTATAGCTGTATGATAAATTTGCTTTTGCCAATCAGTATTTGCATCGCCCATTAAAGCTATCTGGGCAGGATTACCATAAGTGTTTACTAAATCCCGAAACTGATTTGGTGATAAAACTGGATATTCTTTTATAAGAGTACCCGCAGATTCTTGCGTGGTAAATGTAAATTTTGGTTTTCCCTGCTGGCCCTTTTTAGTAGTAATTAATATGACACCGTTAGAAGCGCGGCTTCCATAAATTGCAGTTGCAGAAGCATCTTTTAGAATACTGAAAGAAGCAATATCATTTGGGTTAATTAACGACAGTTGATTTGCCACACCTGCAATACCCGAATTGGTTAACGGCATACCATCAATCACAATTAATGGATCATTGCTTGCATTAAGAGAAGATCCCCCGCGAATTCTTATTGTACTTCCTGAACCAGGAGCGCCATTATTTGGTGTAACTGAAACGCCTGCTACTTTACCTGAGATTAGTTGCTCGGGAGTTGTTATAACGCCTTTATTAAAGTCTTTCGCATTTACTATTGCAACCGAACCTGTTAAATCTTTTTTCTTCGCAGTGCCATACCCTATAACAACAACATCATTTAATGATGAGCTTGCAGGACTTAGAATGATGTTTAAATTTCCTGAGCCGATAGCAACTTCTTTATTAGCGTATCCAACAGACGTAATTACCAACATAGTTGCATTATCAGGAGCATTTAGCATAAACTTTCCCTCTGCATTAGTTTGGGTTCCGATGCGTGTACCACGAACAATTATCGAGACTGATTGTAGCGGCCTGCTACTGGCTGAATCAGTTATAGTACCCGTTATCGTTTTTTGTGCAACCGCGGATGCGCCACCAATTATAAGCAGCAGCAAACTCATAAACAGTCGTCTCAAATTCATAACAATTGATTATTTTTTGAAAAAAATATTTACAAATGGAAATAAAAACAGATTGATTACAAGGCAACGCAAATCAATATAAAATGGCAAATAGCTGTTAGCACCTGCAGCAGTTTCGGTTTCAACTTTTATTGAAGAACCAAAAAGGTCGTCAATCATATATCAAGCAATTTTAATGTTAGTGTAATTTTTACACAACAAAACACAAATGTGTAACTTTTACACTTCATAAACAAGAAATTTTTTTGAAATGTTGCACCGGATAAAAAATATTTTTTGTCGTCATCTGTTAAAATAAGCTGCATTTTTGTAAAGATTCTCACACTAAATAATCAATGAAATATATACTTCTGGTAATGCTTTTTGCAGGATCTATTGGCTGTGGTAAAACAAACTCAACTCCTCTTAACAACGGTAATGGTAACGATTCAACTGGAACAAATCCGAATGATACAACACTTATAACCAATTCAACATTTGCAAGAGGTGCAGATGCAAGCTGGCTTACCGAAATGGAAAGTAACGGTTATAAATTTTATAATCGTGATGGCGTTGAAGAAGATTGTTACCAGGTTTTGAAAGATGAAGGAATGAATTCTATTCGTTTGCGGGCTTGGGTTAATCCAACCGATGGCTGGTGTAATACTGCGGATGTGGTTGCAAAGGCAAAACGTGCAAAGGCAGCCGGCATGCGCATCATGATAGATTTTCATTACAGCGATTGGTGGGCTGATCCCGGCAAACAAAATAAACCGGCTGCATGGGCTTCATTAAACTTTAATGATCTGAAAGACACCCTTTCATCATACACAAAACATGTAATGGATACGTTGAAAGCAAATAATATTTACCCTGAATGGGTACAGGTGGGCAATGAAACGAATGATGGAATGTTGTGGGAAGATGGACGCGCTTCAACCAACATGGCAAATTTTGCAGCGCTTGTTACTGCAGGTTATGATGCCATAAAATCTGTGTTTGATACTGCAAAGGTTATCGTGCATATTTCAAATGGGTTCGATAATAATTTATTTCGCTGGGTTTTTGATGGATTAAAAAATAACAATGCAAAATGGGATGTAATTGGAATGTCGCTTTATCCTTCATCAAACAATTGGTCAACCTTAGATGCGCAATGTTTGAGTAACATGAATGATATGATTACGCGTTATAAAAAACCGGTAATGATTTGTGAAGTTGGAATGAACTGGACAGATTCTGTTGCATGTAAATCTTTTCTCGTCGACATTATTTCAAAAACAAAATCTGTTGCAAACGGAAATGGCTTGGGTGTGTTTTACTGGGAACCGGAATGTTATAATAACTGGCAAAGTTATTCGCTCGGTGCTTTTGATAACAATGGCAAGCCAACCGTTGCTTTGGATGCTTTTAAATAATGGTTGACAATACGCATTTTTAAAAAACCTGTAAGGCTAAGGCGGCAATTGTTTTGCTTTTGGTCTGGAAATTTTCTTTTTCAATATCGCAGTTTTTGCGTAGCTTACATCAGCAAGCTATCACCATTAGTTGAGTACTTAAATTCACTGCCTTTTATATCATTCGCCTCAATCCTTATAGTAACCTTATTGTAACCTTATAGTAACATTATAGTAACCTTATAGCAATGTTTCTTTATACTTACTCCTTATACACGCCGTATATGATGGCTGTTAACCGGGAACTAAAGCTATTGTAAAGTGAGTTAAGAATATGTCACCGCTTCACGTTTGTATACTGTAAACATAATTTCTTATCTATCATTATAACAGTCCTTCGCACTTAAATTAAACTACAGAGCGGTGAAACATTTATAGAAATAATGTAAAGTGAACCTTAAGCAAACCTTGAAAGGTGATAGTTAATAATAACAAATTCATTTTTGTTTATCCCTAACTGCGTTTTAAATAAATTGAATTATTTAGCTGCGGTAACCGTTCAGTTTACAAATAAATTATTTCATCTTCGCTCTTAACACTATTCACATGCAAGCCATCAAATTCTGTTTTTTATCTGCCCTTATTGCAATTTCAACAAACATTTTCTCTCAACAATTTCCGGTGCGTAAACAAAACTTTGATAACAACTGGAAATTCGCATTTGGCAGCGCAGATAATCCTGCCAAAGATTTTAATTATAGTGTTACAACCATCTTTTCAAAGTCAGGTTATGCGCCGGGCACACCTGCAGATGTAAGTTTTCGTGACAGCTCATGGCGCACATTAAATCTTCCGCATGATTGGGTGGTTGAACTACCATTTGCAAACTCAACAAGTGATGATGTTGAAAGTCACGGTTACAAACCGGTCGGCGGTTTATTTCCTGAAACAAGCATAGGCTGGTATCGCAAACATTTTAAGGTTAATGCAAATGATTCAGGTCATCGTTTTCAAATTCAGTTCGATGGAATCTTTCGTGATGCAATGATTTGGGTAAATGGTTTTTTTGTAGGCAATAATAAAAGCGGTTATGTGGGTTGCGCGTACGACATCACAGACTTCATCAATTTTCACAAAGAAAATATTATCACGGTTCGTGTTGATGCAACGCAATATGAAGGCTGGTTTTATGAAGGTGCCGGTATTTATCGCCATGTTTGGCTGAATGAATACAACAATACGCATATTGCAAATGATGGCATTTTTGTTTATAGTGATGTGAAAGGAAACCTGCCTGCCGGTAGGCACGGGAATGTAACTGTCAACATTCAATCAACGATACAAAATCAAAATAGGAATTCAACTAATACAACAGTTTCATCATACATCACAGATCGGGATGGAAATATTATTGCCAAATCAGCACCGCAATCTTTATCGTTAATGAATGATGAAACAAAAAACATCACGCAAAAAATAAATGTTACAAATCCAAAATTGTGGAGTGTTGATGATCCTTATTTATATCGGGCAATTGTACTTGTAAAAAATAACAACAACACAATTGATAGTGAAAAAATTCGCTTTGGTATTCGCACCATACATGTTACCGACAGCGGGCTTTTTGTAAATGGCGTTTATACAAAAATTCATGGCATGTGTAATCACCAGGATGCTGCCGGTGTTGGTTCTGCAGTGCCTGATTATTTGCAATACTATCGCATTCGTGCCTTAA
>JBEHXR010000158.1:0-8550 GCA_048498595.1 Bacteroidota bacterium | reverse complement strand
TTTTTAAGTTGAAGAACTGACCAGAATAATAATTTATTCCGCCAAATAAAACCAATGCAGTTTCATTTGCATGTTGTTGAATGGTTGCAATAATATCTTCCGTTCGCAAATCATATTCACCTTCTCTTGGTTTTACTTCAATGATTGCTTCATCCGTATTAAAGCCATGCAACTTTACCTGCGATTCAAATGCATATTGGTCTGAAGGGAATGCTTTCGCTTCGCAAATAATTTTATATCGCTGTTTTGTTGGTCGGTAAAAACTTGCCATCAGCAAATGAAGGTTCACCGTTAGCTGGTTCATAACCACAACTTCATCCGGCAAACAACCAACAATTTTTGAAAGTGGCTTTTTAAATTCATCATGATAATTTATCCATGGATGTTTTGCTTGCCAATAACCTTCAACACCAAACTGCGCCCAATCATTTAATTGTTGCTGCAAATAATCTTTTAGTTTTTTTGGTTGAAGCCCGAGGGAATTACCAAGAAAATAAACTGCATCTTCTCCGTTGTATTGCGGAATAAAAAAATTTTCCCTGAACTTTTTTAACTCATCTTTTTCATCAAGTTGCAGAGCAAATGATTGCGTATTTTCAAAATACATACAAACAATTTAGCGATAATAAGGATGAATCATCCAATAAATAACCGGACCGGTAACAGCAACATAAAACCACAACGGCCAGGTAATGCGTGCAAGCTTTTTGTGCTTATCAAATTCACTAATCAATCCACGATAAGCAGTAAACAAAATAAACGGAAGGATGATTGAAGCTAAAAGAATATGCGTTGCCAAAAGAATAAGATAAACGGTTCTTGTATTTCCAACAGCCAACTTTTCCGCATTACTTACAACTCCATCATGATTTGCATCGCCGAAATATGCCTCGCCGGCAAGCAAGTGATGCGTAATGTAGGAAACAAGAAATAGCACAGATAGAATTAAAGCCGTTATCATAATTCGTTTATGCAATAAATAATATCCGTTCTTCACAGCAATAAGTGCAGAAAGTAACAATACTGCAGTTATTGTATTTATAACTGCATTTATTAAAGCGAATACATGTACATTAAAACCAAGATTCAAATTAATTTTTACCTGCGTTAAAAAACTTACAGCAGCAAAAACAACAAAAGAAAAAACAAGAATCAGCAGCCTGGCCTGCTTATCATTTTTTTTGATTGACGGCTGCAGTAGTTCAGGCATTATTATTTTTTTTGCGAAAGATAAGCCGAATAGCAAATATTGTTACGACTAACGCAATGGCAAAAAATATTACCATTTGCACAGGATCGAAAGGAAGACTTTCAGGATTATCATCAACCGCTAACATAAGTACACCAATATCTTTTGATAATTTATCCAGCGAAGCAGAATCAGTTCCATTATAAAAACCACGCACATTGAAATTTTTATCAATCAGTGCAAAAACTGTTGTATGCACAAAATCAGGATTGATGGGAGTTAATGTATCAATCTTATCAACCTTTAATTCTTTAAAAGCATAATTGTAAATCGTATCTCGATTACCGGTAAGCAGCCACCAGTTACCAGGATCAATTTGATAATGGTCTGCATATTTTTTTAAACGTGCGGCAGAATCCGTTTCAGGATCAACAGAGAAAGAAATAAATTGAACAATACTTGAATCAGGTTTAGACATTACATCACCACCCTTCGCAAACGAGCGTTGCATGTTAAGCATGTTTTGCGTAATGATAGGGCACGTTGAGCGACATGATGTAAAGAAAAAATCCATTACAATTAATTTGCCCTGTAGTGAATACAAGCTTACCGTATCGCCTAATTGGTTTACCAGGTGAAAGTTTGCTACTTTATGCCAAACAGTATCAGTAACACTTTTTCCGTTTTCAACTTTATTGATAACCGTATCTGGAAAATAGTGCGGAGGTATAATAATGGCTTTATCGCTTGCCTGCTTTACGAGAAAATAACTTATCAGCGGAATGAGAACAGCAAGTGCAATTGCGAGTAAGGCTTTTTTGTTCATGGCGCAAAATTCATTAAATAAAAAACCACTGCAAAAGCATGCAGTGGTTTTATAAGAAATTTATAATCACAATTATTTAAGCTCGTGTGTATTTTCTTCTTTTACCGGCATTTGCTCCTGGCTGCGTTCTTTATGATCCCTATCCCACTTGTTTTTATTATTTCTGAAAGAATTGCCATCAGATAAAAAAGCAATAATAAACCATACAAATAAAAATAAAGGAACAACAATCGTCATAACCATATTGCGTATTTCGTGCTTCAGGTGCATAAAATATCCAACTATATAAAATGCTTTTGCCAGCATCAAAATCAAAATAATTCCTTTAAATAAATGTCTTTCCAAACTTTCATAATCCATATACATCATTGCAAAACCCAACGCAAGTTCCAGTGCGGTTAATACAGAAAGAATAATGGTTACACGATAAATTTCTTTTCTGCCTCCGCCTACATGCTGCTCTTCTTCCAGTGATGCTAAAGTATGCTCCATTAAAAATAATTTTCAGAATTAAACAAGATAAAAACAAGTAAACACAAACACCCAAACCAAGTCAACAAAATGCCAGTACAAACCAGCTTTCTCAATCATTAAATAATGTCCTCTTTTATCAAATGTTCCGCGCAATGTCATTATCAGCATAATAATATTTATAACCACGCCCGAAAAAACATGAAAGCCATGAAAACCGGTTATAGTGAAAAAGAAGTTAGTAAAATTGGTTGTGCTGATGGTGCCATCATAATTGGGAAAAGGGTTTCTGCCCCACCATGCGCCTTCCATATACAAGTGCGTCCACTCCCATGCCTGTGAGCCTAAAAATATCAGACCGCCAATAATAGTTAGAATCAAATATTTTACAACGCCTTTTCTGTTCATCTTATGACCTTCATGCACAGCAAGCACCATTGTTACAGAACTAATGATGAGCACAAACGTCATAAAGCTTACATACACCAGCGGAAAACCGCCGCCTATAAAGGGAGCTTTATCAAAAACTTTGTTGGGATTGGGCCAGCCATTGGTGGCAAATCGTGTAGTACCATAAGAGATAAGAAATGCGCCGAAAGTAAAGGCATCACTCATTAAAAAATACCACATCATCAGCTTGCCATACTCAAGATTAAACGGGCTTCGGCCCCCGTTCCACATTCTTGGTGTTGTTGCAGTTGTAGCCATTTATTTTTTTTATTCGTGTTCGGGCAAAGTTATTGGCTGGCGTTCAAAAAAATTAAATAACTAAAAATTTTTTCTTCACTACAGCCACTTTAAAAATATAAACAGGTAAATCCATAAGATATCAACAAAATGCCAGTAAGTACTTATTACTTCAACCGGTGTAACGTTATACCTTTTTATTCTTGAGCTGTACGCCCTTAAAAATACAACAAACAGTGCAATTACCCCGCCAAGTACGTGCAATGCATGTAAGCCAATAATGATTCCAAGAAATGAAGCGGAAGGGTTACTGCCCACACCAAAAACCTGCACGCCATGGCTATATAAATAATCAAATCCCGTGTACTGAAGCAAGGCAAATAAAAACCCGAGAAATGCCGTTATTGTAATAAATATCCTGTACCGCTGCATTACCCTTGCTTTAAAAGATTTAAGTGCAAGATGCATGGTAAGACTGCTGATTAATATTACTGCAGTTGAAAACCAAAATACCGGCGGCAATTTAAATACAAGCCAGTTTGCTTCTGCTCTTCTTACCAGGTAAGCGCTTGTTAAACCGGCAAACATCATAACAATACTTCCCATTGCAATCCACATAACAAATTTATGCGGATGAATTTTTTTACGTTCTTCACTTAAACTCGCAGACATATTCAACACAAAAAATAATTGTTTATTTCAAAAGGCGCAATTTACAATCAAAGTTGCAAGTTTGTATTTTCAATTTTTGTTTGATTGAATTTACCCCGCATTATACAATTAACAGGAGACGGCTCGCATACAATTTCAATTCCGGAGTTAAACATTACTTATCACAGCAAACACGGTGCAATACAGGAGAGCATGCATGTTTTTATAAAAGAAGGATTACAAAATTTGCTTAGCAAAAATTTGTTTGATGAAGATGAAACATTTAACATTTTTGAAGTTGGTTTTGGAACAGGACTGAATGCTTTTCTAAGTTTACACGAAGCAATTCTTCAAAGCAGAAGAATATTTTATCAATGCATAGAACCGTCTCCTCTTTCAATTGACGAAGCAAAAAAATTAAACTATTCATCTGCGCTTAATAGCCAATTAGAAAAATATTTTTTGCAGTTGCATGAGTGCCGATGGCATAAAGAAGTTTTAATTCAGCCATTATTCTTATTTGAAAAATTTAAAACTCATTTACAGGATTTTTCAACCCATAAAAAATTTCATCTTATTTATTTTGATGCCTTCGATCCAAACGCGCAACCTGAAATGTGGACAGAAAATATTTTCAAAAAAATGTTTGATATGCTTTATGCAAATGGCATGCTGGTTACTTATTGCAGCAAAGGCATTGTGCGCAGGGCTATGCAGGCTGCAGGTTTCAGTGTTGAAAAATTAAAAGGGCCGGCCGGCAAAAGAGAAATTGTAAGAGCGATAAAATCATCTAACTTATATTAAAACTTAAATGCTTTATTAAATCAAAAGGCAGCTTTGGCAAATTCTTTCTTTCGATAAGATAGGTTGATAAAGCAGCAAGATCTCTATAAACATAATGCTTGTTTAATGCGCCTTCCAAATAACCGGCGCCGGAAGTATTACCCGTTCCAACACGCATGCCGATCATTCTTCTTACCATAATTAAATGTTTATGCCGCCAGTTGCTCATCAAATGATCAATCTCAATTAATGTATTCAATATTTGATAAGAAGTTTGAAACACAGGAAAATCGCGATACAACATAATAAACAATGCCGCTTTTAAAGCAGTTGCAGAAAAATTATTACGCAAGTTTTTTAACTGCTCTTCGTTTGCGGTTTCAGAAATTTTATTAAAAAATACGTAATCAAAATCGGCTAATTTATTTGCTTCTCTTTCTGTTAATCCGTCTTTATAAATTTGCCTGTAATCATTCCAAAAAACATGTTCTGTAAAATTGTTGTTTGTAAGATGATGATAATTTTTCCAAAATTCATTTTCGAAAAAAGGCATTCTTTCCAACCAGTTATTTATAAGATGTAATAAGTTTTGAGATGCTTCTCTTTCATTTATCCTGTTATAATCGCTCTGATTAAATCCACCTTCATTTGTTCGCTTATAATAATCGTGCTGATGCCTGCTTTGCATTTCTAACCCAAGCGTTGCTTCTATTAAACGAAACTGCGCACTCTGAAAACCAGATGAAGGTGTAAGTAAATTTCTGAATTCTAAAAAGTCAAGCGGCGTCATTGTTTCAAGAATACTCACTTGCTGATTCAGCAATTCAAAAATTTTTATCACCCGATTTAACCGATGCAAAACAAGATTCAGATCTTCTGAATTATCATTGATTTTTTCTTTAGAAAAAACTTTCAATACATAATCCAGTTCAAATAAAATTTGTTTAAACCAGAGCTCATAAGCCTGGTGAATTATGATGAATAACATTTCATCATGCGCCGGATGTTCTGTCTTAAAACTTTCCGGCTGCTGACTGTTGAGAATTTTATCAAGCTGTAAATAATCACTGTAGTACATAGCATTTCATATAGCGTTGCAAAGAAACATTTTTGTTTTAATAAAGATCATAATGATAAAGCTTCATAGAAATTTCAAATTCATCGTTATATAACCTCGTTATCATTCTTAAACAAAATATTTTCTATATATTAGTGCTTTCTTAATCCGTTTACTTGCCATTTAAAACCAAAATTGATGGCGCATGTACTTCACTTATACATACTATTATTTAACCGGTATTTTGTTATTAATGGTGCTTGTTAAAACCATTCTGTATATTGGTAGCACCAGCAAGCACAATCTTTCTAACTGGTTTTTCTTTGATACAACAGCAATGTATAATTCGCGTAATCTGCGGAGCAGGAAATTGAAAGTTTTGCAAAACAAGTTAACGCTGGTTATTTTGGTGATTGCCGTAATGGATGTTATTGCAATGTGGTTGTTTTAAAAATTTCAGTCATTAAGAAATAACAGGTATACTTTCTTGCAGTTGAAAAAAATTGTTTTGCATAAGCTCGTTGTATACTTTTTCTATTCCATCTTTTAATGAAATTGAGGCGCACCAACCCAGCTTATTTATTTTTGATACATCCATTAATTTTCTTGGCGTGCCATCGGGCATAGCAGGATTTATTTTTATCTCGCCTTTATAGGCTGAAATATTTTTAATTAATTCAGCCAAATCCATAATAGAAATATCTACACCGGTTCCAATGTTAATTAATCCTTCTTCGTTATAATTCTGCATCAAAAAATAACAGGCATCAGCTAAATCATCAACATGTAAAAACTCGCGCTTTGGTTTTCCTGTTCCCCATATTTCAACAAAAGGCAACTGAGCCTTTTTTGCAATAATAAATTTTCGCAATAAAGCAGCCAGTACATGAGAATTTTCAGGATGATAATTATCATTAGGTCCGTACAAATTCGTAGGCATTACGGAAATAAAATTGCAGCCGTACTGTTTACGATATGCATTGCATAATTCAATACCCGCGATTTTTGCAATAGCGTAAGGCTGGTTTGTTTCTTCAAGATATCCGCTTAAAATATATTCTTCCTTTAGCGGCTGCGGTGCAAGTTTTGGGTATATGCACGATGAACCCAAAAAAAGTAATTTCTTAACTGCATTTGCATATGCAGCATGTATGATGTTTGCTTCTATTAAAAGATTATCGTAAATAAATTCTGCGCGATAAATATTATTTGCAACAATGCCACCAACTTTTGCTGCAGCAAGAAAAACATAAGCTGGTTTTTCTTCTTCAAAAAAATTATTCACTGCCGATTGGTTGCGCAAATCAAGCTCAGCAGAAGTTTTGAGAACGAAATTTTTGAAGCCTTCAGTTTTTAGTTTGCGTAAAATGGCGGAGCCCACCATTCCATTATGCCCTGCTATATAAATTTTTTCTTCTTTATTCATTGTTGAATAATTCTATGACGATAAATTATTCATACTGATTTTTTACAGTGTATCCTGCTTCCTTTAATAATTTTTCACGGCTGAATAATTCTACATCAGCATGCACCATTTCTGATATAAGCGATGAAAGATCGTAAACAGGCTGCCAGCCTAATTTTTCTTTAGCCTTTGTTGCATCTCCAATTAAAGAATCAACTTCAGAAGGTCTGTGGTATCGCGCATCTATGCAAACAACTTCTTTACCTTCTTCTAATTGATATGCGCTATGTGAACATGAAGCAACGAATCCTTTTTCTTTTTCCCCTTCTCCTTTAAAAATAATTTCTATGCCAAGTTCTGCAAAAGCCTTTCGTATAAATTCTCTTACTTCTGTTGTAACACCAGTGGCAATTACATAATCTTCCGGTTCATTCTGCTGCAACATTAACCACATTGCCTGTACATAATCTTTTGCGTGCCCCCAATCTCTTTTAGCATTAAGATTGCCCATGTATAATTTATCCTGCATACCTAATGCAATCTTAGCAACTCCACGTGTAATTTTTCTTGAAGCAAATGTTTCGCCACGTAATGGGCTTTCATGATTAAAAAGAATTCCATTGCATGCGTACATATTATATGCTTCGCGATAATTAACGGTTATCCAGTAAGCATACAATTTAGCAACGCCGTATGGTGAGCGCGGATAGAATGGTGTTGTTTCTTTTTGCGGTGTTTGCTGCACTTTTCCAAAAAGCTCTGAAGAAGATGCCTGGTATATTCTTGTTTTTTTTGTAAGATTTAATAATCGTACAGCTTCAAGAATGCGCAATGTACCCATAGCATCGGTATTGGCTGTGTATTCGGGTGAATCAAAACTTACCATAACATGGCTCATTGCGCCAAGATTATAAATTTCGTCGGGTTGCACTTCCTGTATAATTCGAATGAGATTAGGAGAATCTGTAAGATCGCCATAATGCAGTTTTAGCTGTACATTTTTTTCATGAGGATCTTGATAAAGATGATCTATTCTTTCTGTGTTAAATAAAGAACTTCTTCTTTTTATCCCATGCACTTCATATCCTTTGGATAATAAAAGCTCCGTAAGATAAGATCCGTCCTGACCTGTAACACCTGTAATCAATGCTTTTTTCATACCATATTGTATGTAACAAATTTAGCCTAATAAAAAGTACAATAATTAAAATAGCAGAATGTAAGCAGGGAAGGAAGCTGTTGCAGAAAATATTTTGCATTAACTAATGGCGTGCATTACTTCTTCTGTATAACGCTGCATTATTTTATCGATGTCTAAAAACTCTTCTGCATATCTGCGGGCATTACTGCAAATTTCTGAATAGTTGTTATGCAAAGCATTCTCAATTGTTTCTGATAACGCAGATAAATTTTCAGCCGGGCAAACAAGACCGATGTTATTCTCAGTTATCATTTTATAAATACCTGAATCTGCATTAGCT
>JBEHXR010000157.1:0-8601 GCA_048498595.1 Bacteroidota bacterium | reverse complement strand
ACTTTTATCCCGCAGCCGCTCATCAAAGAAATTCTGTTCAGCCATTGCATTGCAAATAAATCGTAAATCCCTGCCCGAATAAAATTTAATTTTGAGTGGGTGCAATCTAAAATCGTAAATCTACAATTGCCTTTATTTTATCAACATACAATTAACCAAACCACAAAACTCGGCATCTGGAAGATTGAAGAAGATGAAAATTTTTTTCTTCAAAAAGTTCCATTGCAACAAAGTATAACACATCCGCATAAACGTTTGCAACATTTAGCCGGCAGATATTTATTACGATATTTATTTCCTGATTTTCCTTATGCAGAAATTTTAATCGCAGATACGCGCAAACCTTACTTACCAAATGAGCAATATCATTTTTCTATTTCGCATTGCGGAGATTATGCAGCAGCCATTGTAAGTTCAACACATCGCGTGGGAATTGATATTGAAATTCCAACAGAAAAAGTTGCACGCATTGCACATAAGTTTATCCATCCAAACGAACAACTATGGATGAGTAGTTTTCCAGGTTTCGCTTCTCAGTTCCCGGTTAACAACTCAACCACAAAAGAACTCCAAACTGAAAACTATAAACTGCAAACTGTATTATGGTCTTGTAAAGAAGCAATTTTTAAATGGTTCAGCATCGGCGGCGTAGATTTTAAAGAGCACATGCAACTCAATGACATCATACAAAAACAAAACGACAGTGTGCAACTGCCGTTTATTTTTAAAAAAGAAAAATCAATCCAATTAAATATTACTGCAAAAATTTTTGATGAAATTGTTTTAAGCTGGCTTGCTACCATCAATTAAATAATCATTTTCCCTCAACTGCTTTTTCTAACGTTGGCAAATCAATCTTTATCATCTGCATCATAGCCTGCATGGCACGTTTTGCTTTCACCGGATCTTTATCGGTTATCAGCTCTATCAAACGCACCGGCGTAATTTGCCACGCTACACCATATTTATCCTTCAGCCATCCGCATGCTACTTCCTGTCCGCCATCTGTTAATCTTTCCCAGTAATAATCTACTTCTTCCTGGTCGTTACAGTTTACAACGAAAGAAATACCATCCGAAAATTTAAAATGTGGTCCGCCATTCAATGCTGTAAATTTTTGTCCAAATAAAGTAAAGCTCACAGTCATTACACTGCCTTGCGGTGCAGGTGCGCCTTCACCATATCTGGCTATGCTGTCTATTGATGCATCTTTAAAAACAGAAGTGTAAAAATTTGCTGCTTCCTCTGCATTGTTGTCGAACGTAAGAAAGGGTGTAATTCTTTGCGAAGTGATTTTTTCGTTTGCCATGATTTTTGTTTTTATGATGATAACAAAAATATTTTCTGCGTTATTAAACGGAGATGTAAAACACGACAATTAAAGGGTTTTTTGCGAAAAGGATTTTATTTTAATTACTTCTCCGTTTTCACAGGCACTTTATCTTTCCAGTGCCAGCAATACAAACATGCATACGTTCTGTACGGCGACCATTTGCCAGAAATCTTTAGCAACTTTTCACGTAGTTGTTTTTTATCAAGCTTGTGCAGTTTGTAAATTTTAATCATTGCACTTCTTACACCATAATCATCAATAGAAAAAACATCTTCCCTGCCAAGCGCAAACATCAGCAACATTTCAACCGTCCATCTGCCAACACCTTTTATTTGTGTGAGCAATTCAATTATTTCTTCATTGCTCATTGTATGCAATTTCTTGTCGGTAATTTTATTTTCTTCAACAAACAACGCAACATTTTTTACATAGTTTGCTTTCGCGTTAGACAAGCCAATGCTTCGCAACGTTTCGATTGATGTTTCTGCGATTTGTTTTGCCTTCGGTTCTTTATTATTATATAACGCGAGAAAACGATTGTAAATAATATCTGCCACTTTTGTGTTTAACTGCTGGCTCATTATACTGCCTATTAATTGCAGCATAATATTTTTGTGCGGCTGAATACGCTCATGAAGCGGCTCATTAATAATTGGTGCAAGCTTTTTATCTTTTTGCAAATGCGCGATGTATTCCATTTCTTAAAAATGTAAAAATTATTTTTAATGAACAAGCAGATTTTGAAAGCTGGTGGTATCGCCTCTAAACACATTAAAATCAACTCTTGTTTTAATGCCATTTACTCTGCCGGCTGCATTGTGCTGCCAGAACTGCCAGCCATCTTTTAACGCAGGATTCTCCTGTACAAAATAATGCGCAAGCCAAAGCGGGTAAGCCGCAAATTCATCACCTAAAAAATTTTTATAAAAACTGATGTTGGTATAAATAATCGGCTTTACATGATATGCATTTTCTACCGTTTGCAACCAAACCAAAATTCTGCTGCGCATACTATCCGGCGGCACATTATATAATTCTTCTACATCGAGAACCGGTGGCAAATCTCCCGGTTGCAGTTTAACAACATTAATAAAATTCTGCGCCTGGAGTCTTCCACTTTTTGTAGCTAAAAAAAAATGATAAGCACCTCTTGTTATCTTCGATTGTTTTGCGTGTTGCCAATTCGTGTAAAACTGTCTGTCAACATTTTTTAATCCTTCTGTTGCTTTTATAAATGCAAAGCGAATATTTACATCCTGGTCTTGCATAGCAGCAACTGCAGGCCAATAAATATTTCCCTGGTAACTGCTTACATCAATGCCATGAATTTTATAACCAAGCGGAAGTTGTATTGCAAAATCAGGATATAAAGCAAATCTTGCAGCTGTTACAGATTGGTTATGCTTATAAGCAAAATATATAAATGCTCCCAGTGTAATAACAATAGAAGTAACGATGATATAAATTTTGCTATCGCTTTTTTTCTTTCTTCTTTTCTTTGGCATAATTGCACAACTACTGCTAATTTATAAGAAGTGATAATTTATAGCGATAATAAGAATTGTGAAAATTGACTGCACTATTTTTTCAGCGAAGCAATATCAATTACAAAACGATAACGAACATCACCTTTAATGGTGCGCTCATACGCTTCATTGATGTAATCAATATTTATTAACTCAATATCTGATACAATATTTTTTTCAGCGCAGTAATCAAGCATTTCCTGTGTTTCAGGCATACCGCCAATCATAGAGCCAATAATGGTTCTGCGATTTTTTAAAAGCTTAAATGGATTTACCGTTGGATGTTCAGATGGCAATCCAACGATGATCATTTTACCGTTAAGATTAAGCAGATCTAAATATTGCTCATAAGGCACATTTGCAGAAACAGTATTTAACAGCACATCAAAATAGTTGTGATATTTTTTTACGGCTGCTTCATCTTTTGTATTTAAAAATTTATGCGCGCCCAATCGCTTTGCATCTTTTTCTTTTGAAGGCGATGTACTCAGCATCGTTACTTCAGCACCAAAAGAAACACCAAACTTTACACCCATATGACCAAGACCACCCAAACCAATCACACCTACTCTCATTCCTTCTTTTACACCCACATATTTTAAAGGCGAATAAGTTGTAATGCCCGCACACAACAAAGGCGCAACCGCTTTCAAATCCAACTTCTCAGAAATTTTATGCACGTATCTTTCAGCAACTACAATCTGTGTTGAATAACCGCCTTGCGCAACAGTAACACCATCACGTTCAATTGTATTATATGTACCCGTCATTCCTTCCACGCAATATTGTTCAAGTCCATGATTGCATGGATCACAATGCCGGCAAGAATCAATCATTACACCAACACCTGCAAAATCTCCAACCTTAAACTTCTTTACATTGTTGCCAACGCTTACAACTTTACCAACAATTTCATGACCCGGCACCATTGGATAAATTGAATCGCCCCATTCATCCCGCACCTGGTGAATATCACTATGGCACACGCCGCAATATAAAATATCAACCTGCACATCATTATCGCCCACATCTCTCCGCGAAAATGAAAAAGGAGCTAATGGTGATTTGGGATTATGGGCTGCATAAGCTTTTACGGGTATCATAATTTTTTATTTGCTACAAAAATAGCTTGCGTAATTTTAAATTCTAAATATGAAATACCCGCGTCTTCTATCATCCGGAACAAATAATAAAGTAATTGCATTGTCAGAAACCGAGGTTGGAAAATTATTTATTGCCGATACACGTTCTGAAATTGGATCCGAAGCAGAGAAAATGAGATTTGCAAATGCTGTAAATAACCTTGTGGTAAAATTTTTGCGGCTCGATTTCGATGAACCGCTAAACGCCGAAATGCTTGTTATGGAAAGAATTTATCCTATCGATTACAGGGCCTATGAAATTGAAAAACGTGAATTATGGTGTGATGTTTTTGAAGATGAATTAACGCAATTGCACAAAGCAGGTTTTGTGCATAGAGATATTAAAAGACCTTCAGGAATTGGAGGTGAGCATTTTGATAATGTATTACTCACCGATAAAGGGTTAAGATTGATTGATGTAGGCATATCAGCATTACGCGAACAAGTGAACGACAAGATTTTTAATAAATATGTATCGACTGAAAAAGAAGAAATAAAAATTTTTAGAAAATATTTTTTAGAAAGATGATAATATGGATAGTTAATCATGATAAATGAAATAAACGCACCTGCGAAATTCAAAAGACATTCACGATTGACGATTCACCATTCACGATAATTATTCATCAACTGTTTCACCGGTGTAAGCGCTAACAGGTTCGCAGGTACAAACAAGATTGCGATCACCGTATGTGTTGTTTACTCTTGCAACAGAAGGCCAGAATTTATTCAGCGTAACATAATACAAAGGAAATGCCGCTTCTTTTCTTGTATAAGAATGATTCCATTCATCTGCACAAACAACAGCCTGCGTATGTGGCGCATTTTTTAATGCGTTATCTTTCTTATCGGCTTTACCTTCTTCAATATTTTTTATCTCTTCACGAATCGTAAGCATTGCATCACAGAAACGATCAAGCTCTGCTTTGTCTTCACTTTCTGTTGGTTCAATCATAATGGTACCGGGAACCGGAAAGCTCATCGTTGGTGCATGAAATCCAAAATCAATTAACCGCTTTGCAACATCTTCCGCTTCTACTTCTGCAGATTTTTTAAACGGACGCAGATCAACAATAAATTCATGCGCACATGTTCCGTTTGTGCCGAGATATAAAATATCAAAATCATTTTCCAATCTTGCACGCATATAATTTGCATTTAAGATCGCATACTCGCTTGCTTTCTTCACACCATCTTTTCCCAACATTCTTATATAAGCATAGCTGATTAATAAAATAGATGCAGAACCATAAGGCGCAGCGCTCACGCTGTTCACTGTTGACTGTTCACCGTTGACTGAATGCCCTGGCAAGAATGGTTCAAGATGTTTCTTGCAACAAATCGGCCCCATACCAGGACCGCCACCGCCATGTGGAATAGCAAATGTTTTATGCAGGTTCAAGTGACAAACATCAGCACCAATTAAACCCGGTGCCGTTAAACCAACCTGCGCATTCATGTTGGCGCCATCCATATAAACCTGCCCGCCGTGTTGGTGAACGATCTCCGTTATTTCCTTTACTGTTTCTTCGTAAACACCGTAGGTACTTGGATAAGTGATCATGATGCCCGCAAGATTTGCTGCATGTTGCTGTGCTTTTGCTTTCAAATCATTCACATCAATGTATCCATTTTCCAAAGCTTTCACAACAACTACTTTCATTCCCGCCATAACTGCTGATGCAGGATTTGTGCCATGCGCAGAAATCGGAATGAGCATTACATTTCTATGCGCATCACCGCGGCTTTCATGATATGCTTTGATGGTTAGCAAACCAGCATACTCACCTTGCGCGCCGCTGTTAGGTTGCAAACTGCAAGCATCAAATGCTGTTATTACATTCAAATAATTTTCTAATTCTTTTATTACTTGCTGATAACCGCCGGCTTGTTCTTTTGGTGCGAATGGATGAATCTTGCTCCAATGATTCCAGCTTAACGGCATCATTTCCGTTGCAGCATTTAATTTCATCGTACAACTTCCCAAAGAAATCATCGAAGTATTTAATGAAAGATCTTTATTCTCCAAAGATTTTATATAACGCATCATCTGGCTTTCGCTGCGATGTATGTTAAATACAGGATGCGTTAAATAAGATGAAGTGCGTTTTGCAAATGCAGGAATGTGTTCCGGCATTGCATCTTCTTCAATTTCGAAATGAACAGGATCAACATCGTTCTCAAAACAATTGATCAGATCATATAAATCATCAATCATTGTTGTTTCATCAACAGAAATTCCAATAAGATTTTGATTGATATAACGCAGGTTAATTTTTTGTCGCTCTGCTTTCTCTTTTATTGATTTTATATCATCAACCTTAATTGTAATTGTATCAAAATAATTTTGCGATGCAAGCTGAAAACCACGTGCAGCAATGCTTTCAGCAACTATTTGCGTTAATACGGCAACGCGTTCAGCAATTTTTTTCAGTCCATCTGCACCATGAAACACGGCATACATAGCAGCCATATTTGCCAACAATGCTTGTGCAGTACAAATGTTTGATGTTGCTTTTTCACGCTTGATATGTTGCTCTCTTGTTTGTAAAGCCATACGCAATGCGCGATTATTTTGCGCATCAACACTAACACCAATTATACGACCGGGAATATTTCTTTTGAATTCATCTTTTGCAGCAAAGAATGCAGCATGCGGACCACCATAACCCAACGGCACACCAAAACGTTGTGCAGAACCAACTGCACAATCAGCATTTAATTCTCCCGGGGACGTGAGCAAGGTTAATGCGAGAAGATCAGTTGCCATTATAACAAAAGCATTATTGCTATGCACTTCATGAATGAATTCGCGGTAATCTTCTATCGAACCTTTATCATTTGGATATTGAACGATCGCACCAAAAAACGATTTATCAATTGAGGCAGTTTTATAATCACCAAAAACTAATTCAATGCCAACAGGCTTTGCTCTTGTTAGAAGCACATCTTTTGTTTGCGGAAAAATTTCATTGTCAACAAAAAACTTTCCGCGCTCAATATGATCATGATCTCTGTTCGATAAATTAAAGAACATGGTCATTGCTTCTGCAGCGGCAGTTGCTTCATCCAGCAGCGAAGCATTTGCAATGGGCAAGCCTGTTAAATCGCTCACCATTGTTTGAAAGTTTAATAAACTTTCTAATCTGCCTTGCGAAATCTCTGCCTGGTAAGGCGTGTATTGGGTGTACCAACCCGGATTCTCGAAAACGTTGCGAAGAATTACGGAAGGCGTTATGGTATCATAATAACCCTGCCCGATATAATTTTTAAAGATTTTATTTTTTAGGGAAACATTTTTTATGTGCTGAAGATATTCATGCTCGCTCATTGCTTCGGGCAACTGCAATTCAGCTTTCATGCGAATGGCTGAAGGCACGGTTTTATCAACCAATTCATTCAAACTATTTACACCAATAACCTTCAGCATTTCGCTGGCTTCGTGTTCATCCGGTCCAATATGCCTGTGAGAAAATTCTTTTGACTGCAATTCAAATAAGTTCATATTAACTCCTGTGAGATATGGGTATTTAAAAAGATGCGCAAAGTTAAGCAGTAAGAATTGTTATTAAAATTGAAAGAAACACTGTGTGAAAAGAAACAGTGCACAGACTCAATCTAAGGCTAAAAATTCGGCTTTTTTTAACTACCTGGAACTTTTTTCGCCCGCTTCATAAAGTTGTTTCGCTTTTGCTATATCAGGCGTTTTATATAATGGTTCTGGTATTTCAGCCAACGTTGAATGATGCAATTCTGAACCAAGTCCATAAAATCGTTGGAAACTCATAATCAAAGGCCGCCACTTATTTGGATCAACGCGATTGATATGCCCATCCATCAAAATTGACTTTTCAATATGCACACGAACAATTCTTAATTCTATCGTTACAATGCGGCCTTTCATTGCAGCGTCTTCTGCTGCCAGCGAATGGACAGCAGCAACAATAGCTTCCAATTGCACAGGACATTCTTTTACCAATGGCGCTTTTACAATGTCTGCAGGTTGAGATGTTAGTCCGGCTCTTTGAAACTTATCTGCTTCAAAAAAATAGCCTTTTTGTTTTTTGCTTTCGGGAACAGGATCAGTTGCGGTTGTGCGAGCAAGTTTATTCACAGCTTGTACTTCATTTACAGAGGCAAGATTGAGCACACATTCGCGTGTGCGCAAAATATTTTTTGTTGTTTGAGAGAATGCAGATAAACCGATTACACATCGCCAGCCTAACCAAAACACGGATGACATTGGCGCAAGATTATATGAACCATTTTCGTTTATCGTTCCAATTAAAACAACGGGCGTTCCAAAATATAAAATAGCAGGCTCTGAAATTTTATGCATTGCAGTTTAAATTTTATGGATGCAAAATTTCAGTTCAATACAAAATTGTTCAACCCGTTTCTTGCTGAGTTATGCGCTTTTTATTTTTTGTTTTAAATGATCTGCTAAACGAATCGTTAATGATATTAATGTAAGTGTAGGATTTACGGCACTTGCAGTAACATAACATGATGCACCGGCAACATACAAATTACTTATGTTATGCAGTTTACAATGCGCATCAACAACACCTTGTTTCGGATCATCGCTCATGCGCGTTGT
>JBEHXR010000156.1:0-8623 GCA_048498595.1 Bacteroidota bacterium | reverse complement strand
CCTTCTGTCAACTCCCAAAAAATTGCACCATCCGTTTGTTGTTGTACGGCAGCAGATGTATGATCTGCTGGTTTCACCTGAAGGTTTGCGGCGGCAGGTCCATCACCTTTACCCTTCTGTCCATGGCAAGGCGTGCAATAAGTTGTGTATAGCGTTTTACCTTGTGTGGTTGATTGAACGTCGCCCGGAACCGGATTTTTTATATTGTTAGCATCGGATGGAGCTATCCATTTTTTATTCTGGGCATTAAGGTTAGTTTTTATAAAAAGAAAAGGTAGTGTGAACAGAATTGCATACTGCAGCGTTTTTCTTTTAAATAAACATTTTAGTTTCATTTTTAATTATTGAAACATAAAATTATTTCTGCCTTAAAACTTAAAACATGATAACAGATGTTTATGAACATGATAAACATCATTGTTTTAGAACATAAAATTGTGCATGTTTTATTGCACGATTATCATCATGCTCTTTGCGATGATTAATGTAAAATTTAGTTGCTTACCCGAGATGGAGGCGGTATCATCTATCTTTGTTTTACAAAAACAAAAAAATGCAATTACAGAATAATAAAATTTTAATTACAGGTGGTGCAACCGGTATTGGCTTCGGTTTAACCAAAAGATTTGTTGAAGAAAATAATACAGTTATTATTTGCGGAAGAAGAGCTGCAGCACTGCAACAGGTGAAAGAAGAATTGCCGAACGTTATTACTAAAGTATGCGATGTAGCTCAGGAACAAGAACGAATAAAATTGTTTGAATGGATTAAAGAAAATCACAGCGATACAAACGTGCTCATCAATAATGCAGGCATTCAAAACTGGATGAATGTTTCAGACGAAAATTTTTATGAAAAAGCAAATGATGAAATTACTATTAATGCGCTGGCACCTGTTCATCTTACAAATCTTTTCCTCAATTTAAAATCATTAAATACAATCGCCAATGTTACATCAGGATTGGCATTCGTGCCATTATCAAAAGTACCTGTGTATTGTGCTACAAAAGCATTTATGCGTTCGTTCACACTTTCATTACGCCATATGTTAAAGCCACGCAATATTGAAGTAATTGAAATAATACCACCGGCACTCAATACAGATCTTGGCGGTAAAGGCATACACACCGCATATCCAGCCGTCAGCGATTTTATAGTATCTATATTTCAGCAATTAAAAGAAGGCAAAACAGAATTAACTTTTGGAACAAGTGCAGACAGGGCAAACGCAAACAATGAAACTATTGCTGAATATTTCAACAGGATGAATTCAAATTTTTAAAAAAATGTTGAGGAGGAGCTTCTTTTGAAACTAAAGTAAAAGGCTTCGAAGCTTATTGGGTTTTTGAGAAGGCTAATATCTTTTATTAAAATTACTTCTGCCCTGGTTATTTCCGGGTCTGTCCTCTGCTTTTTGCACAGATATTTGTTTACCCTTAATTCTTGTACCATTTAGAATTGAAATTGTTTCAGCAGCTTCTGTTTTGTCGGGCATTTCTATAAAGCCAAAGCCCTTACTCTTTCCTGTTACCCTGTCTGTTACAAATCTGGCAGATGTAACAGTACCATATAATTCAAACATATCCTTAAGATCTATATCATCAAAATCGTTTGGGAATCCTGCAATAAATAATTTCATATACTATTTCAACAAAAGTAATGTATATAACGTTCGCCAAGCTTGGCTTCTTATAAAATGTAAAAAAAAATGTTGACTTTTTGATGTAGCTGCCAATAAAAGAAAGCCAGGGAGTTTGAAATGATATTTACATTGCTCCAGAGTTTTTCTGTTTGATATTTTATATGTAACAAAAGTTACTTAACAAATAGATAGTTGCAGATAGTTTTGTTGCTTATAAAGTTTAAGAAGATGCGCCAATATTTAAGTAACTGGAGTTTTATTCGCTTATTAAGACTTGCTTTAGGCATTATAATATTAATAGAAGGCATCAATACAAATGACTGGATGTATATAATTGCAGGTGCGCTATTTTCATTAATGCCTGTGTTTAACATCGGCTGTTGTGGTATGGGAAGCTGCAGCATTCCAAACAAGAATATAAGCAAACATTCAATACAAAAGGGGAATTATGAAGAATAAAATGTGTGCGCCTATTGCGTTGCCAGTGCGTAATTATAAAGCCACGTAATTAGTTCGTCATCGCTTTAAAGAAAGAGTAATACATTATTCTTTATCCGCTTTATACCAGCCTTGCATTTGCTTTATCAAAGCATTTATTTGGTCTGACAATTTAGATGCATCGTAATCTTCATCATAATATAAATCTGCGTCCGCATCTTTCACTGAAATATCAGCAGTATTTACATTGAACGGACCTGCACAGGCAAGATAACTGGTGTTGTCATCATCTTCTCCATAACTTACTTTATAGAAATAAAACCTTGCCTGGGTGCCTTTAAAATTGATGGTTTTTTGTGTAATATAAGTAATAGCATCAGGCTCTTCATCATCTGAAGCCGCAGTATAAATTAAACTTTCGGCAAAAGATTTTTGATTAAGATATTGAGAAGGAAATAATGATTCCTTTCTATTAGCCTTCAAAGAATCATATAATTCAATGCGGGTTCCATTATCTGCAGCCAGCGCTTTCATTGCCGCAGGATTTATTGGTTGTTGATTTTGCAGCAAAGCCAAAACGACATCTATTGCCAGATAAGAATTTTTTATAAGACTCCATTTTTGCAATATAGCATTACAATCAGCAGTATTCATCTTTCCAAGAACATTCACTATCGAGTAAGTCGCAACATCATAATCAGGATCGGGCAATTTTTGAAGAAGATATTTTTGCTGAGCAAATTTTAAAATCTCTTGTGCATAATTTTGCAGCAACGATTTATCAATAAGATTACTGTCTAAAAGTTTATCCGCAATTCTTACAATTACAGGAGCCATAGTTGAATCTTTAATTAAAGGAAACAACCCGGGAAAAATTGTTGCAGTTAATGCTGCAGTATCAATTAACCTGTTAGTAAAATCATACATCGGAGTAATGTGCGGCGTATTATTTAACAACATTGTTTTTATTTCTTCAAAATGTTGGCGGGTTGGAAACGCGGCCATTATATCAAGCAAAATAATTTTAGTTGTATCATCTGCTGCCGCATAATGATCTTTCGCAAAGGAATAAGATGATGAATCTTCAAACTGAATAATTCTTCTTTTTATTTTTTCCCTTGTTGCATCATATGTATTATCATTGCCATCATCATTATGCTGCAAATAACTTTTTAATATTGCTTTATGCAATAAAGGCAATTCAGATCTTGTAAAGGGTGCATTACTTAAATAATTGCTTGCTGCATTCTGTGTTACCGAATCTGTTGAAGAAATATCATTTAAAAGGTCAATCGCCTTTGATTGATAAACCACATCATTAGGTTGCGTAATTGTAAAACGAAAAGAATTAAAAAATTTATTGTTGTTGTTATTAAAAATTTCTGAAGAATCTTGCAGTGTTACCAATGAATAAAGTTTATTGCCATTGATTAATTTTCTAACACGTTTTATATTGTGTGAACCATCTTCGCGTAAAGCTAATTCATACCCTTTTACTTCACCATTGTTAACAGGCTTCGTGTACAAAATACTGTCTCCATAGTAAGCACTTTTATATCGATCAAGAATGTGTGCCCATAATAATGAATCATTGTTTTGCCAGAAATATTTTCCGAAAGACTCTACAACTATATCGTAGGTATCTCCCCTTAATGAATCATATGTTTCGTATTTCAAGCTGCTGTCTTCATTACTCTTTTTTGAAATGGTTGAAAAATTTGCAGGCGACCATGTTGTAAATAACTGGTCTTGCGATGCATAATCTTTCCAATCTGCATCAGCATAATCAAGCATTTGAAAAGAATTAAAATAATTTTCTGCTGCCGCTTTTCCTTTTTGCGGATCGTACATAGTAACCAAAGCGTACCAGCGGTTGCCGCGAAATTCGTAGTGTGCATTTAGCATAAGCGGCGCTTCTTTCATCATACCACCTAATTCCAATACGCGATGACCGTTTTTAAAATAAGTTGTATCGGTTATAACTTTTACAAACTTTATGTTTTGCTTTTTTCTGATGCCTGCTAAAATTGTACTGTCGTTCACAAGAAAAAAACCTTTCGCAGCTTCATTTGTACCAAAGAAATAATAAGCACCGGTTACAGGATCTGTTGAAAGATGCAGATCTATACTAATTGTTGAATCTGCGTAAGCGCCAAGCATATCATTAGCCGATTTCGGTTGCACCGGTACATCAATTTTGTACGCCTTCAATTGGTTTACATAATTATATCCTTCACTATGTTTAACTGCTACTTCACTTATGGTAAACGAATGTAAAAACTTATTAATCGGGCTTGCAGCAGAAGTATCTTTTTTCATACTCATTGCAATAGCCATGTACATTACCCCGTCTTTAAACAACAAATACCCGCGACTGTAATTGCCTGTTGTTGATATAAATTCTCTGCCGGGCACATTATTAATAGTTACGGGTTTTCCGCTGAAGTAATTGTTTGTATTAAAATAATAGGAAGTAACATTACCAAACAAACTATCGGCCATTTTTTCTGTGTAAGGCGTTTGCATTGCCGTGGCCATGTACAGTGTACTTTTAAAAACATCAAAGTACATTTTCATATTTAGCACTCCATACAATGTTAAATCGCCGGCCTTGCCAGGCATTAAAACTCTATAGCGATTATCATTATCCTGTATATTATACCACGGCGTTTCAACTTCCGCAACTTTATAATCTGATGGTTTAATTTTTTTTGATGAGAATACAGGTTCAACAGTAAAACCTCTTTGCTTCAATAGTTCGATAACACCTTTATCTCCGGGTAAGTGGGCTGCACCGACAGCAAAAACCATACTGCGTTCTTTGCTGAGGCTATCCATACGCATGGCCATTTTCTTATTGCGCTTAACAAGCAAAGCATCTGTTTGCAAACTATCGCCTGAGTAAGAAATATTATAGATCTCATTTAGATCATTATTGATATAGCTTTTGATCATCAACTCCGCAAACTTGTTATCATCTGCTTTGCTTTTATCATCATTGCTCATAGCCAGTTGCTGTATGTCTGATTCATCAAACATGTCAAAAAGATTTTCCTGGTCTTGTATATCTTCAACACCGCCAATCCATTTGCCTTCTCTTTTTGCTATGTCTAAAAGATAAACATCGAGAAAGGTTTGCATTTTGCCTGTACTGTAACTTTCCTCAATCCATTTATTTTTTTCTTGTATGATATCTGCTGTTGTAATCTCGTCTTCATTCTTACCTAATTTCTTTGCTAATGCTTTCCCATATTTTTTAAATTCATCTTTTTGCATCATATCTTTAAGCCGTATTGTTTCTATTGCCTGTTTTTTTGCTTCATCAATTACAAAAGGCGTGAACTGTTCAGGGTCTATTTCAATAGCAAAACCATCTGTTTTTTCAATCGCATTATAAACAGAATCTCCCAGATTAAAAATGCGTTCATCTGTTAGATGCATGGTTCCGTACAGGTAAGATGGTTTGTGTAATCCATGCCCGCTAATTTTCCATAACAATGTAGAAGGTAATTTTTGAGCAGAGAGCATTTGCAAAGCGCTAATGCATAGCACTAATATCAGCAGCAAACTTTTATTGGTCATAAGCAGTAGTGGGCTTAAAGTTTTAAAATGCGAATGTAATGATATTGCGCAATTTTGAATTTCGCGTCCTCGCAACATTTATAGCAAAGCCGGTGAAAGAATAAAAGGTTGAGGGTTGATCACTGCAAAAATTCGATACCTAAAAATCAGTTAATGCTAAAAAAACCTGTATTTCTACAGGTTTTTTATTTCGAAATTGGTGCTGAATATTCTCTTTTTAAGAACCCGCAAACGGTGTTCCGAAAATACCCACTGCCAACTCTGCCCAAATAAGAAAAAACACAATTAGAATAGTTGCAATAATGGCAATCCTATACCCGGTTTTCTTTACTTTTCTCAAAATAAATTCACACCCAAGCCCGGTACCAAGCAATAAGATACCCATTATAAGAAAATCCATTGGGCCCCATTTTACCTCGCTGGTAAATTGCATCGCTATAAGTGGTACTGATAATAGAAGCGCAACTATCGTTATAATAGCGATAAGTCTTTTGTTTTTAGTAAGCATAAAGGTTCTGTGTTTAATTAATGCACAAATATAACAAAGTACTTTGAATTTCAAAGTAAATATTATTTTATTTCTCCAGCCTGAAATTTCATTTGTTGTTTGGTTAATTGTTGTTTTAATCACCCGGTAAGCTCACTTTATGTTCCTGTTTTTCATGTAGTAAACTTTTGTGTGTTGCCATATATACAATTACTATATTGTGCGTTACTAATTATTTTAAAAAAAACTACTGCAACACAATGCCAACAACAGAAGAATACGCAGTGCCTGCGCAGGTAAAAACAAAGCAAACAACCGGCGCATCAAAATCTATTGTAATTATTGGTACCCTCTTTTTTATTTTCGGTTTTGTTACATGGGTTAACAGCACGCTGATTCCTTATTTGCAAATTGCGTGTGAGCTGAATACATCACAAGCTATTTGGGTAACATTTGCGTTTTATATTTCTTATGCAGTAATGGCGTTTCCTTCATCATGGATGATCAACAAAGTGGGCTTTAAAAACGGAATGATGTGGGGTTTGTTGGTGATGGCAATTGGTGCATTGATATTTATACCTGCAGCACATGAAAGAACATTCGGTTTATTTCTTACAGGATTATTTGTAATTGGCATTGGATTGGCTTTATTACAAACCGCATCAAATCCATACATAACTATTCTTGGCCCTATTGAAAGCGCTGCAAAACGCATGAGCATTATGGGCGTTTGTAATAAAACAGCCGGCGCACTTGCACCTTTAATTATGGGTGCTATTTTATTAAAAGATATGAATGGTTTTGAAGCCAGCCTTTCAACATTAAGCACCGCAGAAAAAGCTGCAAAGCTTGATGCACTTGCCTCGCAGGTGATAATGCCTTACATTGTTCTTGCAATTGTGCTGGTTGTTTTAGCCATCATGATTCGCCTTTCTTCTTTGCCGGATATTCAAACAGAAGATGAATCATCATCAAATACAGTTACGAATAATCAGCGTTCCGTTTTTTCATACACTTATTTACTTCTTGGCTTTATCGCATTGTTTTTATATGTGGGTGTTGAAGTAATGGCAGGTGATATTATACAGATTTACGGAAAAGAAATAAATATTCCGCTTGATATTGCGAAACACTTTACAACCTATACAATGATCGCAATGCTTGCCTCCTATTTATTAGGCATTGCATTAATTCCAAAATATATAAGCCAGGAAAAATCATTACGTATTGCCGCCATATTGGGCGTATTGTTTTCACTCGGCGCAATTTTTACTTCAGGTTATACATCCATTATGTTTATTGCATTGCTTGGTTTTGCAAATGCACCTGTTTGGCCGGCATTGTGGCCTTTGGCAATTGATGGTTTGGGCAAACATATTAAAACAGGTTCTGCATTATTAATTATAGGAATTGCGGGCGGTGCAATATTGCCAAAGATTTGGGCAATACTTGGCGAACATGTTGGTTTGCAAAAAGCCTTCTGGATTCTTATTCCATGCTATCTTTTTATTTTTTATTATGCCGTGTCTGGAAATTTAGTTGGAAAGAGAGTTAAAAGATAAAATCATTAAACGGCTATATTCTTTTCTTGATCATCATCCACATCCGGACCAACATCAAAATCATAAAATTTCACCTCAAACAAATCTTTATACAATATCAATTGGTTCATTAATTCATCCGCTTGCGAATCATAATACATTAAAGTAAATCTTGTTACGTTTCCGTTTTTTTCTTCAACCCTTAATTTAATTTTTGTTAGTTGCCCTTCGGTATTTTTTATGTCAAACCAATAAATAATTGAAATAGATTTTATTGGAATTATGAATTTTAAAGTTCTGTTACGAATAACCAAAAAATTTTCAGTGAAACTCAATACAGCTTTTTTATGTAACCTGATGCCTACAACAAGAAGGTATGAGACGATCGCAATAATTGAAGCATAATAAAAAGCTTTAGCTAAAAATTGAGGGATGAAAGTTATTATAACAAGAATATGTAACTCAGGCGATAAATATTTAAATGGATAAAGTAAAATGTACAGCAGTAAAAAAAATATAAAACAACAACTTAGAATTGCGGAAAAGGTATTTGTAAAGAATGGAATTCTTCTTTCAACTATTACTTTAAAGTATTTATTGGCTTCCATTCAAAGCAGATTACTATTATAAATTTTTGCCATAGCCTGCACCTTTTAAAAATCTGCCCGGCGTTGCACCTGTATGCTGATTGTTTTTCAATACTTGTATTCCATTTATAAAAACATCCGTTACACCTGTTGCATACTGATGTGGCTTTTCATACGTAGCATGGTCTTGCACTGTTGAAGGATCAAAGATGACAATATCTGCATAATTGCCAACTTTAAGTTCGCCACGTTTTTGCAATCTTAAATGTGTGGCAGGAAGTTTAGCCAATTTATAAATCGCTTGTTGCAAGGTCATCAGTTTTTCATCACGCGTATATTTTCCAAT
>JBEHXR010000155.1:0-8723 GCA_048498595.1 Bacteroidota bacterium | reverse complement strand
GCGCAGTTGAAACTAGTTGCTGCATTAATTCTTTTGATTTTTCTCCGCCGCCAATGATAAATAAGTTGCCTTTATCCTGGCTAAAAACATGTAAGCACAACAGCAAAGTTGTGCTTACAAATAAAAATTTATTTTTCATGAATTAATATCCTTCGTTTTGAGTGAGATTTGGATTTGCATAAATTTCTCTTTGCGGAATCGGATAGATAAGCTTTGGAGAATTCCATGGTAAAATGCCTACGTTTAACTCTAATCTTTTTTCATCATGTAATGTAAAACCTTCATAATCTAATTCCAGCCCGCGTTCTCTTAATATGTCATCTAAGGTTAAATCGTCACTGTTATAATCGCTCAAATTAACTCTCTCTCTTATCATATTTATATCATCAACCGGCTTCGCACCAACAGCGCTTCCAAGCCTGAAATTACATTCTGCTCTTGTAAGATATAATTCTGCAAGACGGATGATGCGAACATTGCCATAATAATTTTCAAACTTCAGTGTGTACTCACCATCACCAAATAAATTTGCCCTGTCATCACCCGGTTCATATAAAGCTAATCCTGCGTCTGTAATTTGGATATCGCCACGCTGATTTTCTGAATAGTATTCATTAAATGCATTTAAGCCAGATGTTGCTGTAACCTCTATGTCAAAAATATCTTCCGGTGTATTTGGAATTGCAGCAGGCGGATCGGCGGATGGAAATGCCGCAGCATAAGTAGCCATTAAATGATACCCATTTTCTTCTGCCAATTTAATTGCACTGTTCTCTGCCTGTAGTGCATTAGCGTAATCTTGTTGTTGCAAATACACGCGTGCAAGCATTGCATAAGCAGCCATACTTGTAGCAAAAATATAATGCTCATCATATGTTGCCATGTAACATTTACTGGCAGCCGTTTTTAAATCGCTTATTACCTGTGCATACACCTCGGCAACCGTATTTCTCGATACCTTACTTGAATCTGAAATCAATGTTGTTGGTGTTAATACCAGCGGAACGCCCGGATTGTTTGCGGGGTCACCATCATTCCACGCTTTTGCATACAATCTTACCAAGTCAAAATAAACGCTGCCTCTTATAAATTTTGCTTCACCTTCTACTCGGTCTTTATCAGCATCAACTACAATATCTAAATGTGCCAGCACATTGTTTACATCATTAATTGTTTTATACGCCTGTAACCAGGTGCCTGCAACAAAACTGTTTGAAACGGTTAGTGCTTTATTATACGCTTGTGTAAATTGTTCATATGTACCAGACCAGTTTAACTGATCAGAATCACCGAGCAGATCAGCGCCGATAAAAATTTGACCGCCGTATAAATCATCGTCACCTAAATCTGCATAAGCACCAACCAATGCGCCGGTAACATCACCGCTTGTTTTAAATACATCGTTCACATCAATGCTTGAGGTTGGTTTTGTATCGAGGTGTTTGTTACAGCTAAAAAAAACAGGCGCTGTAAAAACAATAAGTATATATAAAAATTTATTTTTCATCTTGAATAGTTTATTTAGTGTTTACAGGCCAATGCTTGCACCAATTGTTATGGTTTGAAATTGAGGCGCTGAATAAAAATCATAACCTTTATTAATGTTGTCATTATAAAAGTCTGCCGTTACTTCAGGATCCCAGCCTTTATAGTTTGTGATCGTTAACAGGTTTTCAGCTTTTATATAAACACGTAAATGATCGATCTTAAGACGTGATACAATTTCTTTTGAAAGATTATAACCAAGCGTTACAGATTTTACACGCATGTATGAACCATTAGAAATATAACGGCTTGAAGGATCTGTTCCGTTTGGATAAAATAATCTTGCTTCAGGAACCATGGTAATGTCGCCGGGTTTTTTCCATGCTGCTAACTGATCTACTGTTTGATTATCGAAACCATTACTTCCGCTGGCAGACATAAACTCTCCGCCACCGTTATATATTTGATTGCCGTAAACACCTTGCAATAAAATATCAATATCAAAATCTTTATAAGTAAGTGTATTTCCTAACCCGTAAATAAAATCAGGATTTGGGTCACCAATTACAACATCGTTTGCCTGGTTATAATCGTTGGTTGTTGTGCGATCAAGTGTGCCATCACTCTTAACAGTATTCTTATAATATAATGCATCACCGTTTGCAGGATCTGCGCCGGCAAATTCTCTTGCATAAAAAACGCCTAAAGGTTGTCCTTCTATTGCTTTGTTCACATCACTTCCTAAAACTTGCCCGCCAAGGTTTGTAACCTTGTTTTTATTTCTGCTAAAATTGAAACTGCTTGTCCACCTGAAATCTTTTGAGCTGATGTTTGTTGAATTGATTTCAATTTCAAAACCTCTGTTATTTAAGTTACCAATATTTTGAAGTTGAGATTCAAAACCAGAAGTTCCGGGAACCTGTACATCTAACAAAAGATCTTTTGTTTTTCTTGTATAATAATCAATGTCAAAATCAATACGATTATTGAAAATACTTCCTTCAATGCCAAAATCACTTCCTAAAGTTGTTTCCCATTTTAGATTTGGATTTGGAAGTTGTGAAGGCACCTGGCCTGCATGACCACCATATGCTGCATACGTATATAAACCGCGTGAAGCAAAATCAGGAATTTCATTATTACCTGTTTCACCATAACTCGCTTTTAGTTTAAGGAAGCTGAGAAATCTATTGTTCTGCAAAAATTTTTCTTCGCTTAAAACCCAACCGGCAGACACGGCAGGAAAAGAGCCATATCGATTGTCTACTCCAAAACGTGATGATCCGTCAATTCTGTCGCTTAAAGCAAAAAGATATTTTTCATCATACTTATAATTTACACGTGCAAAGTAAGAAACCAAAACATCGCTTGTTGATGAAGATGTGGCGCCTGTTTTAACCGCGCCTGCATTCAATTTTTTATAAGCATCACTTGGAAATTCCTGCGCATCAGCTTCACTAAAATCAAAACTTTCTTCTTCATAACTCATACCTGCAACAGCATCTATATCGTGAACATTCGCAAATGTTTTTTTATAATTAAAATAATTGTTTGCAGTGTAGTGAAGCGATTGTGTTGTTGCATAAGAACCATCACCATCAGGCACGCCAACATCACGCGCAGTTAGTTTTCCAAAATAACTGTCTTCGGTTTGATTCAACTGATCCATTCCAAACTCAGAACGGAAAGTAAGTTCAGGCAGAATGGTTGCATTAAGATATACATCTCCAAATGTTCTGTTCACAAGCGTATTATAGTAAGCGTTATTTCCATAAGCAAGCAACGGGTTAAAATAAAGAGGATAATTTGTGTTGGGTGCGCCTGTGCTCGGATCTAATGCGCCGCTTATTAATCCGGTGCGCGGATCTATAACAGGCGTAATTGGTGATAGTGCAACAATTTGCAGCGGCGTAGAAAACTGGTCATCATCTGAAAGCCTGTAATTTTTTGATCGCGCAAAATTCATGTTTGCGCCAAGAGAAAGCCAGCTTCTTATTTGTTGCTCGATATTCAATCTCGCACTGTAACGTTTAAATTTATTAGCGATGATAATGCCATCCTGGTCTAAGTATTGACCTGAAACAAAAATTTTTGTTTTATCTGTACCGCCGGAAACATTAATATCATATTGCGAAATAGGTGCAGTTTGAAAAGCCTTGTCCTGCCAGTTAGTATTTATCTTTCCTGTTTTCCAATCTTCTGTTCCGGCAGAATAGCGTGTGAAGCGGCTGTGTACATAATCTAACTCATCGCGCTTAGCGCTGTTTATATTTGGTTCGTATCCATAAATAACATCCTGCGTTGCGGCACCTAATGCAGCTTGCGTGAAGTAATCAACATATTCTTTTGAATCTAAAAATTCTCTTTTACCTGTTGGATTTTGAACACCGGTAAAATAATTGAATTCGATTTTAGATGTTCCTGCTTTACCTTTTTTTGTTGTGATAAGAACAACACCGTTTGAAGCGCGTGAACCATAAATGGCAGCAGAAGATGCATCTTTTAAAATTTCAATGGAAGCGATATCATTCATATTAATATCACTTAAAGAATTTGTAGAAGAACCATTGCTTGAAAGATCCGCTGCAGTAACAGGAATTCCGTCTACAACATATAAAGGCTGATTGCCCGCAGTTACAGAAGAGCCGCCGCGAATGGTAACATTAATTGCTTGTCCCAGCTTACCGTTTTGCTGTTGAACAAAAACACCAGCAGCGCGGCCTTGTATTGCTGTTTCAAAACTTGTAGCAGGTGTGTTTGTAATATTTTTTGCATTCACTTGCGAAACAGAACCGGTAATATCTTTTCTTATACTGGTTCCATAACCAACCACAACAACATCACTCAGTGATTTAGATGCTTGTGTAAGGGTGATGTTGATCACGCTGCCATTGATTGGTACCTCTTTATCAGCATAACCAATTGAAGTTACAAGTAACGTGTTTGAAGATACATTTGTTTTAATACTGAAACTTCCATCTGTCTGTGAAAAAACGCCTGTTTTTTCTCCCTTAATAATAACAGTTGCGCCTGCAATAGGAGCGCCTGTTTGTTCATCGGTAATTTTTCCTGTAATAGTGTTTTGTGCGAAAGACTGCATTGCAATAAACAATGCAAAAACTTGCAGTAGAGTTTTCCTCATAGCATAAGATTTAGATTAAATAATGAGAACGAGACTAATAATATGATTAATGACAACCTAATCAAAAATAGATGTTAATTACGGAATTCCTTATGTCATTTAGATAAAGATTTCAACAGTAAATACGGCAAGGGTTGAAAAACAAATTCTTAAAACCACAACAAAAAAAGTTTTATAAATATTTTGAGGTAACAACGCTTTGTTTGAAAATAAAAAATCGATCGATGATAATACAAATCGATTTAATAAACATTGTAAATTATTGGCGTAATATTTTGCCATGCAGTGGGCGCATCTTCAAAAGCATTTGGGTATACATCCCAACAACTTCCCTGATCGGGATAAATATATTTCGCTACATAAGCAAGTGTGTAGTATGCATTGACAAACTGCGGAGCCAACGTATATTTTTTTGAGTAAACATCTGATGCTTCAAAATAGCCTAAAGCAAGTTGTGTTGTATCGTTTATGTTATAAATATTTCCGTTTAGAGAAGACGGCAATGGATCTTCTATTGTACCAGTGCGTGTAGTTTGTTGCTGGTATAATTGCCAAAACTGATATGCTTCTCTTGTTAGCGATAACTGCTTTATTTCTATAAAATGTTTTCCATAATAATAATACGGAGAAATAAGTACAGATTCGTCCTTTATCAAACTGCCGTTAACGCTTTTGTCTGATAAAACACGTACAGTGGAATCGTTAAATAATTGGTAGCAATATTGATTACACGGAGGTCCAAAACCGCAGGGAATGCCGGTTGCTTTTCTTGGCAGATAATCGATCGTTGTCCAGCGATAATAATTTGTTTCATCTGCCGGATCCTGGATATTTATTTTTACGTCGGCACCATATAATTCGGGTAGCCCAGGCGCATCGTTTACACCAATCGTATCTAATTCAAAATTTTGTGCTGCCGGAGCTATTTTTTCCGGTACAGATGCATACACACTTCCATCTGATAAATAGATTTTAATGAAATAACTATGCCCGGTTGATGCGCGAAATTCGTTATTAACGTCAGTATAATTTCCGGCGTTATCGCTTGTAAGCTGCAGGCTATCGTTCATATTATCAAATAAAGTTACACGGGCATCTGTGATAGGATTTTTTAGCTGTCCACCATTTTCGTTGAATAATCCCGAATAAGAAAGCGACACTTTACACGGTGTTGAATCAGTGAGCAGCAAACCTTCAACTACTAAAGTTTTTTCAGGAGTTCGGTAATTTAATTTAACCTGCTTTACACATCCAAAACATACAATCGTTATTGCTAAAAAAAATATTATCCGCATAATTAAAAATTAAAGTTCCAGGTTATTGAAGGTATTAGTGTACCAAGCACCGATAGCTGGTAAGCATGCAACTGCGCACCATCTCTTTTAAAATAAATAGAATAAACATTTTTGTGCATATACACATTGTAGATTGAAAAATTTAAAACGCTGTATCTTCTTTGTTGTGGGTAGCGCCGCGAGTCGTACGAGAAGGCAACATCGAGGCGATGATAATCTGGCAACCTATCTGCATTTCTTTGAGAATAATCTGCAACGATCGTTCCGTTAATAATATAAGAGCCATCGGGATAAGTTGCAGGTCTGCCGCTTGTATAAACAAAATTGGAAGAGAATAGCCAGCCCTTTCCCAATTTAATTTGTGTTGTGAAAATAAAATTATGCGGACGATCGATATTGCCCGGATAGTAATCTCCATTGTTTACTTCTTCAATCGGAAAATTTGTGATCACTTTAGTAAAAGTTCTTGAATACGTGTATGCGATAGAACCCGTGTAAATGCCCACATTTTTCTTGATGCTTAACTCAGCGCCGTAAGCATAATTCTTCGCTGGCAATAATTGTGTTTCCAGTGCAGGATTCAAAGAAAGATCTGCACCATCTTTATATTCAACAGAATTATCAATCGTTTTGTAATAGCCTTCCAGCGATGTTTCGTAATCGTTGTTTTGAAAATTCTTGAAAAATCCTATTGCGTATTGGTCAGCTTCTTCAGGTTGAATGTGCATGTCACTTAATTTCCAGTAATCAACCGGCGTAACAGAAGTTGTGTTTGTAATAAGATGAAGGTATTGTCTCGTTTTGTTGTAAGATAATTTTATAGAAGTTGAATTGTTCAGCAAAAATCTAAAAAGCAATCTTGGTTCAAAGCCATTGTACGTTTGTATTTTTTCTCCACTTGTATAATGCAATGTGTCGGTTATACTTTGTATTGTGTGCGGTGCACCGCTTTCATATTCATAAACAGTTTTGGGTCCTAAGTAAGAATATTGCGTAAATCTTACGCCCAGTTGCATATCTAAAAAATTAGTGAGTTTATTCTCTGTACTTAAAAAAGCAGATAACTCATCTGCATTTTCGTTTTCAATTTTTTTATATGCAATTGAAGAGCTGTCGTTTGATGGTTTTAATTCTCCGGGATTAATTGTGTAACGGCTAAAACCGCCACCAAAATTTATTTTTTGATCGGGATTAAAACTGTAAGTAAAACTTGCCTTTGTTTCTTTTTCCTGAATTGAAGTTCCTAACACATACTGATAATATTTTTCAAGTCCATCAATGTTAGAATAATAATTACTGAAATCGCCGGTAAGGTTAAGCGATAACTTTTGCGTAAGATTACTTTTCCATTGTAAAGAACCGACATAATTTTTCCAGTTAAAAGATGTGTCTCCTGGAAATTTATAACGGTCGTAACTATTATAAAAAGTAAGGTTGATGCGGTTATTAATATCAGGTGTATAAGATAGTTTAATAATACCATCGTAGAAAAATGCGTCGCTGTTTTTTACATCGCCCGGAAAAAGGTTCATCATTAATTTAGGATAAGCGATTCTTCCGCCGGCCATGATGGTCAGTTTCTTTTTTGCTATTGGTCCATTTAGAAAAAACCGACTGCTTACAAAACCAATTCCACCTGTATAGCGCATCGTATCAGGATTTCCATTCTTCGTATTTAAAAGCATCAGCGAAGAAAGCCTGCTGCCATATTCCGCAGGAATTCCCGCCTTATAGAAATTTACATCCTGCACCGCGTCTGCCGTAATGCCTGAATAAAAACCCAGCAGGTGCGATATGTTAAACATCGGTGCTCCATCCAGCAAAATAAGATTCTGATCTGCATCGCCACCGCGCACATAATAACTGCTCACTGTTTCTCCGCCGGTTACAATGCCTGGCTGCAACGTTATGGCACGAACAATATCTGCTTCGCCAAAAATCAACGGTGCTTTTTTTAATTGCGAAGGATTGATGTGCACCGTACTCATCTGCAAATCTTTTACAGCTGCGTCTTTTTTTCTTGTTTCAACTGTTACATCCTGTAATTCGTTTGGAGGTAATTTTTTTAGATAAATGGTTTCTGAAGTTTTATCAAGTATATAAATTGGATAAACTAATTTTTGATAACCAACAGATGTAATAACAAGACTGTAATTATCCGGCGAAAGCGCAAAAGAAAAATAGCCTGAACTATCTGTAATCGTTGAATTTTTTTTTCCTTCAATAGAAACAGTGATAGCAGCCATTGGCTGATGTGTATCAAAATCAAGAATCTGACCTGTGTATTTTATTTTTTTTTGTGCATTTGCACTAAGAGAAATAAAAAGAAAAGTAATCAAGGCACAATCGCGTAGCAAGCGGCGGGAAAGGCGTTGTAGCATAATTAGTTTGTATTAAGCATTACATGCTGTGGTTTTACATTTTTTCAAATATAAACTATTCACGTAATCGTGTTGGTTTTGTTATATAAGCCAAATGTGAAAGACATTTATTAGAAGCTAAACGTTGCAAGCTCTTTTTGCAGAATCGTTTGTTGCTCGCCTGTTTTTATGTTTTTAATGATGCAGGTATTCGTTTCGATTTCTTTACTTCCAATGATTATAGTATAGAGAATATTTTTACGCTCGGCATATTTGAATTGCTTATCAAACTTTGCTTTGTCGGGATAAATCTCGCAGCGAATATTATTGCTTCGAAGTTGCTGCATTAATGTATAAGCAGCTTTCACTTCAGCTTCACCTAAATTAAAAAACAAAACTTGTGCGGCTGTATTTACATTGGCAGGAAAAAGATTCAACTCC
>JBEHXR010000154.1:0-8754 GCA_048498595.1 Bacteroidota bacterium | reverse complement strand
CAACTATGGAATAACTTCTAACCAAATTTAAAAATCGTAACGGGGCATTAAATCATTTTTTCCGTAAAACGCATTTCACGTATAGTTATCTTTTTATCATATCAATTATAAATCTTGAAATGCGGTGTGGAACAGGAATGGAAAGATTGCAGTTTAAATAAATTATTTTTTCAGCAGCATTAATAGTTGAAAAATAATTGCGGTTTAATAAATAAAATTTATTTAGCCTGATAAAACTTTCACCCGGTAATACAACTAATAATTGTTTTATGGTGCAATGCTTTATCATCCACTTCGTTTGATTATTAATTTTTACCAGGGATTTTATATAATGGTCGGCACTTATTACAAACACAATATCATTTGCGGTAACCCATACATAAGAATATCTTTTTAATTCAAAGCGGATGAGATTTGTTTTTGTTGCTGAATCAGAATGGTTGATCAGCTTCAAAAGATCTCTGTTTTTAAAATCACTTACAGCAGAAGTTTTATGTATGACACTTTTCATAAGTTATAACCAGTGAAGAAATTCCAGGTGTTGTAAAACGGGGGTGCTGTCTGCTATAAATTTACGCTAAACTATTTTTGTATCAAAGTTATCTTGTTGCTAATGGGCTTAATTACCGTCAACTTTTAATTTAATCGAAAAAAATAATTCTGAAGAAACAATAGCAGTTTTAAAAAGCATGAAGATTATTTTACAGCGGGTGCAAAAAATTCAGAAAATTGTATTCGGCAACTGGAAAAGAATAATTGAAAATACTTTGTAAGGTTAAGTTTGAAGCGGAATTGAACGCAGAGAAAAAGTAAGGCATACTTATACTTTTTATATTAGTTTGTTCAAATACCGCTAAATTCGAAATACCTTCAAACAAGTTTGCTGTGTTTAAACTAAAGCGATTTTCTTTACCAGCCTTTTGTATATTGCTATGTATGCAATCAATGGACGTATCTGCTCAATATCCGCCAGGTACTAATATTGACGAATCTAAAGTGCCACCCTATGTATTACCGGATCCATTGTTAATGTCGAATGGAAAAAAAGTAAAAGATACGAACGACTGGAACGCTATTCAGCGACCATATATTTATCATTTGTTTGAAGAAAATGTGTATGGAAGATATCCAACGCAGCCTGTTACTATTCATTTTAAAATAAGAGAGAGCAGTAATCATGCATTAAACGGAATGGCAACGCGTAAACAAGTGCGTATTTATCTCCATCCAACCGATACAACTGTTTTTACTGATGTGCTTATTTATCTGCCTCATTCAAAAACTCCCGCTCCAATTTTCCTGAGCCTGAATTTTAATGGCAATCAAACAGTGAATAAAGACCCCGCAATATTTCCATCACAAAATGAAACGCAAACAAATGCAACACCTTTTGGTTCTGCACGCGGCTCTGATGCTTACTGGCAAATTGAAGATATAATTGCGCATGGCTATGGTATAGCAACAGCATACTATGGCGATTTTGAACCCGATAATAAAGATGGATGGAAAACAGGCATTCGTACCACTTTGAAAGATGTATTAAAAATTGAACCCGATGAATGGAGTGCATTGGGTGCATGGGCATGGGGTATGAGCCGCATCATGGATTACCTGCAACAAGATGCTTCGATTGATTCAAAGAGAATTGTACTGATGGGTCATTCAAGATTAGGAAAAGCAAGTTTATGGGCGGGTGCTTCTGATACACGTTTTGCCATTGTTATTTCAAACGAATCCGGCGAAGGCGGAGCGGCGCTCTCAAAAAGGTGGTTTGGAGAAACCGTAAAAAAAATTAATGACCAGTTTCCGCATTGGTTTGTTGCTGCTTATAAAAAATATAACGACAATACAGATTCACTGCCTCTTGATCAGCATATGTTACTGTCATTAATAGCACCAAGACCATTATACATTGCAAGCGCAGCGGACGATCTGTGGTCAGATCCAAAGGGAGAATTTTTGAGTGCAGTGAATGCAGGTAAGGTTTACGCTTTGTTTGGAAAAAGGGGTTTGGGAACAGAAACAATGCCGTCAGTAAATCACCCGGTTGGTAATACTATCCGATATCATATTCGTTCAGGTAAGCATGCGGTTACATTGTACGACTGGCAACAATATTTAGCCTTTGCCAACATGCAATTGAAATGAGATTAAGAATAAAAATCTGCTACCGGTGTTTGGTAATTCTGATTTGAATTTATGTTTTATAATGCGAGATAGAACATGGCTATTTCATTTGCATCCCATAGTCTAAGGCATAAGGGCGCGAGGAATATTTTATAACCGGGCTGGATGAAGAAAGCAGAAGAATATTTGGCATAACTATAGCTCTAAGCCTTTGGACTCTTGCAAAAAAGTTATTATCTGAAAATCAAACCTTTTATGAATGTTACGTCATATGGATAGTTACAGAATGCGCGGGCGATTGAGGTGCACATTAAAGCACCCATCGGTGCTTTTACTGTTAATCTTAATATTTTAGAAAGTACACAGCTTTTGTTTCGCTGCACTACAGCATTTACGCCTTCCAAATCTTTATATATACCCTAAAAAAAGCAAGATGGTTTCTTTTCATATAAAAGGTGCTAACAAACTAAGTTGCCGAATGGCAATCATAAATACCGGTAATCAAACGCTTCCTTCATTTACAGTTGCTGCAAAACAGGATAAACAAAAAATAATTATAGATGGCACTTTAACCAAAGAAGGTTATATGGAATATATATTAAATGGTAACCAGCAAATACAGGTATCCTGGAAACAGAAATGATTTGTAAGCGGTTCTATATTGAATTAACTGTTATTTGCCTATGTAGTTATAAAATACTGCATCAAACATTCCCTCATTCTACGCCGGGCTGCATATAAAAAATGTAGTGCTTGTATTTAATTTGTAACCGTTATTTTATAGACCATTTGCAACAAATTACAAAAACATTTTGCTATCGCAGTTGATAATGAATATCAGCGTTTATTCAATTGCACATTTTATAATATCTTCCGCTCTTGTTATTAACTACCATATCAGCTACAATGAGAAAGATCGCTTCCTGTTTTTACTTGTTATGTGTTATTGCTTTAATGAATGGATGTAATTCTGATTCCAACACAAGAAAAGTTTTGCTTTTTACAAAAACAAAAGGGTTTCATCACGAGTCTATACCTGCAGGTATTGCAGCAATAAAAAAGATTGGTGAAGAAAATAATTTCACCGTTGATGTTGATTCAACTTCTGATGTGTTTAATGATAATGATCTTAAAAAATACAGGGCTGTTATTTTCTTAAGCACAACGGGTAATATTCTCAATAGCGACGAACAATTAGCATTGCAGCATTACATTGAAGCAGGCGGCGGTTTTGTGGGTATTCATGCTGCTGCAGATGCAGAATATAATTGGGCATGGTACAATAAATTAGTGGGTGCCTATTTTAAAAATCATCCCGCTGTAACCCAAGCAACCGTTGTTGTAAAGGATACAAATTTTATTGCTATGAAAGGCATTCCTGCAAAATGGGAGCGCACCGATGAATGGTACAATTATAAAAGCATAAATGCAGATTTGAAAGTTGTTGCAACGCTTGATGAAGACAGTTATGAAGGCGGTGAGAATGGTCCTGATCATCCTATTGCATGGTATCATGATTTTGATGGCGGCCGTTCATTTTATACAGGTGGCGGTCATACAAATGAAAGCTATAGTGAGCCATTGTTTCTGCAACATCTTGCAGGCGGTATTAAGTATGCAATGGGTTCGGATTCGGCAAAACTTGATTATTCAAAAGCATACGCAACAAAGGCACCAGAAGAAAATCGTTTTACAAAAACAGTTCTTTCAAATGATTTGAATGAGCCGATGGAGATTGCGGTTACACCAAACAACAATGTATATATTATTGAACGCTCAGGAAATTTTTATGTTTATAAACCTTCTGATAATTCAACAAAACTCATTCACAAATTCAAAGTGCGACCTGATACAAAGCAAGCTTTTGGTAACGGGTTATTAGGTATGACGATCGATCCCGATTTTGAAACAAATAAATTCATTTATTTCTTTTACTCGCCTGATTCATTACCTGCGCATCAGAATATTTCAAGGTTTAAAATGTTCACAGAAGATTCTATTGATATCGCTTCTGAAAAAGTAATTATACAAGTGCAGATAGATCTTGAAGTAAGTGCGCATACCGGCGGTTCGCTTGCATGGGATAAAAATAAAAATCTTTTTATATCAACGGGTGATAACACAGTTCCTTTTGAGTCGAATGGTTATGCACCGCTTGATGAAAGAGCAGGAAGAAAAACATTTGATGCGCAACGCTCTGCTGCCAATACTAATGACCTTCGCGGAAAAATAATACGCATACATCCTGAGCCTGATGGTTCTTATACAATTCCTGACGGTAATTTATTTGCAAAGGGAACTGCCAACACAAGACCTGAAATATATGCGATGGGCTGCCGCAATCCTTATCGCATGGCTGTTAACGAAGCAACATCAACCGTGTATTGGGGTGAAGTAGGTCCTGATGCAGGAGACGATACCAAATATGATCCGCGTGGTTATGATGAATTCAACCAGGCAAAAAAAGCTGGTAATTATGGATGGCCGTATTTTGTTGGCGACAGCAAGCCTTATCATGATTCTGATTTTGCAACACATACTATCGGTGCACTGTTTGATGTGAATGGTCCTGAAAATAATTCACCGAACAACACGGGTTTGAAAAGATTACCTGCACCAACAAAAGCAATGATCTGGTATCCTTATAAAGTTTCAGATGAATTTCCTGATCTGGGTGAAGGAGGTCGCTGTGCAGTTGCAGGTGCATTTTATCATTACAATAAAACGCTTGCAAAAAAGAACAGCATTCCTGCATACTACGATAACTGTTTATTTGTAATGGACTGGATGCGTAACTGGGTGTTCGCACTTCGCTTTGATGCAAATGAAAATTATAAACGCATGGAAGCGTTCATGCCGCTTACCGGTGATTTCAGAAGACCGATTGATATGACGATAACACCGGATGGAATAATGTATGTGCTTGAATATGGTAGTATTTATGGAGCCGATAATGATGATGCAAGATTAGTGCGTGTTGATTATAATGGTGGCAACCGTGCACCGGTTGCAGTTATCAATGCCGATGACAGCATTGGGCTTGCGCCGCTGAAAGTAAATTTCAACAGCAATAACAGTTATGATTATGATGAAGATGATGAATTGAAATATGAATGGAAATTTGAAGGAGATAAAGTCGGTTCAACAGAAGCGAATCCTACATATACTTTTAAAAACAAAGGTGTATATAAAGTTATTTTAAAAGTAACTGATCCTTCAGGCGCAAGTTCATTAGATACAATGGAAATAAAAGCCGGCAACACAATGCCTGAAGTAAGCATTAATACAACAGGCAACAGCACTTTCTACTTTAATGAACCTACGTTTAATTATGCTGTTGCTGTAAAAGACAAAGAAGATGCGAACATTGATCCGAGTCGCATACACGTTAAGCTTGATTACATTCCAAAAGATGCAGGAAGTTTCAAAAATGTAAATGGTGAAACTACATTAATAATGCCCGGTAAAACATTAATTGAAACAAGTGATTGTAAAGCTTGTCATACCATAGATCATACAGTTGTTGGGCCCGCATTCACTGCCATTGCAGAAAAATATCACAACAAACCAAATGAGATATCAAGACTGGCAAGCAAAATCATCACAGGTGGCGCTGGTGTTTGGGGCAATCATTACATGAATGCACATCCGCAGTTAAGCAAAGATGAAACAACAACTATTGTAAAATATATTCTGTCGTTAACACAGCAAAAAACGTATGATAGTTTACCTGCAACAGGAACTGCTTTCATTAAACCGCCTGCAGGTGCAACAGGCGGCACCTGGTTGCTCACCGCGTCTTATACTGATCTTGGCAATGGTGTGGTTCCATTAACTGCAAGCAAACAACTGGCGTTGCGGCAACCTGCTGTACAAACAAATGATGCGGATATAATAAGCGGCATGATGGGATATAACAATATGCTTGGTGCATCAAAAAGCAAATCTTATTTTGTATTAAAAGGAATAGACCTGAAAGGCATAAAACAGGTTACCTATAATTACGCTGCGAAAGATAATGCTGCAACAATTGAGATACATATTGATTCAGCAAACGGTGCAATTATCAGTACATTAAGTTATCAGCCAACAGGTGCGTGGGAAAAATTCAAACAGGCAAATGCAACGGTTAATGAAACTAATGGCGTGCATGATTTGTACTTCGTATTTAAAAAAGATGGTGAAGTTGTTGGCGAAGGTTTGTGTTTGCTTGACTGGGTGAAGTTTGGAAAATAATAACAAGCATTGCAGAGAAGCAAACTTTAATATAGATGCAAGTTGCAAAGCACAAGATAAAAATGTCCCTCTTTTTTTAGAAGGACATTTTTAAAATGCATTTTTGGCAAGTCAAAAAAAACATATCAATTTTTTACGACTGTAGTTTTCACTTTAGCAGAACGGTTGGCAGTTATACAGAAACTTATACTTTGGGCAATAAACGGCAACAGTTTGCAAGGTTCGTGTTCAGGATGAACAAAAAAATCTTGTTGAAATAACGAAATGATGCTACATTGTAAAATCCCGATTGTTTGGTATATAAGATGAATAAGCAGAACAGCAGCAACAGAAAAGACGCTAAAGGTAATAACAAGAAGACCCTTTCTTCCGGTGTAGCCCGCAAGCTGAGCGATTTTACTATGCCATCTTCTGTTCTTAAATTAATTCCTCATTCTGTAATCATCGGCATTGCAGGTGCATTTATAGCCCTTATTCTTCTTGATCTTATCGGTCTCATCACTAATTTATTATATTATCAGCGTTTTGACCTGTCACTCATTTCTCCACGTAATAATACACTTGGTTGGATGGCGGTTTTAATTCCTATGGCGGGAGGTTTGATTGTAGGCCTTATGGCACGTTACGGTTCAGAACGCATACGCGGGCATGGAATTCCCGAGGCTATGGAAACCATTCTCGTTGGGGGCAGTAAAGTAGAACCAAAGCTTACTGTTCTTAAACCTGTTTCCAGTGCTATAAGTATTGGCACCGGCGGTCCGTTTGGTGCTGAAGGCCCGATTATTTTAACCGGCGGCGCTATTGGTTCCGTAATTGCGCAGTTTCTTAATCTTACTGCCATTGAACGAAGAAGTCTTCTTGTTGCGGGTGCTGTGGCTGGAATGAGTGCTGTATTTGGGACGCCTGTTGCAGCCGTAATGCTTGGAGTTGAGCTGCTTTTGTTTGAATGGAAACCGCGTTCTTTTATTCCCGCAGCCATTGCGAGTATTGTTGCAAATGCAGTGCGGCATTTTTTTGTAAGGGAAGGATGGATGAAAGCAGAGCCATTATTTCCTGTACAAAAAATGGTAGAGTTGGGAAATACGGGATTATTTGATGCAGTGATATTAGGAATTATTTGTGGCGGAATGGCATGGCTGTTAACCAAGGCGGTGTATGGTGCCGAAGATGCATTTAGAAAATTACCTGTTCATTGGATGTGGTGGCCAATACTTGGCGGATTGATTGTAGGCATTGGCGGAGTTATTGAACCGCATGCGCTGGGAGTAGGTTATGATACCATTGCCGATGAGCTTGCGGGAAACCTCGCCGTTACTGCACTGATAAGCATCTTCGTTGTAAAATTAATTATCTGGGCGATTGCGTTAGGTTCAGGAACAAGTGGTGGTATACTTGCACCGATATTAATGATGGGCGCTGCTTTAGGTGGATTATTGGGATTGATTTTCCCGGGTAAAATTCCCGGCGAATGGGCTTTGCTTGGGATGGCAGGTGCATTGGCAGGCGTAATGCGTTCACCGTTTACCTCTATTATTTTTCCGATTGAGCTCACGCATAGCACCGACTTATTTCTTCCGTTATTGATAACCGTTACGCTGGCCCATCTAATAAGTGTGCTCACTTTAAAGCGCTCCATTCTTACTGAGAAAGTAGCCCGGCGTGGATTCCATGTGTTAAGAGAATACGCAGTTGAACCGCTTAAAGTACTTTTTGCTGAAGATGTAATGTCGACTGATGTTCTTACGATAAACACCGGTACAAAAATGTCGGAAGTAAAAGCGGTAGTGCAGGCACAGCGGCACATGCGGCGACAACGGCTGTTGCCTGTGGTAACACAGGATGGTGTTATGCTGGGCGTTATTTCATGGCAGGATATATTGGAAAGGTCTTTAACTGGTGATCTTTCAGGAACTGTAGATGATTACATGATAACAAATGTGATTACTGCTGTTCCGGAAGAATCGCTGCGTGTAATAGCCGATATAATGGCAGACAATCATGTGGGTGTGTTGCCTGTAGTAGATGTAAAAAACAAAAAGCTTTGCGGACTTATCACACAATTTGAATTACTTACCGGCAGGCACCGCATATTGCAGGAGGAACGCAAACGCGAAAGAATTTTGAAAATGGTATCTCTATCTAAATATGGAACTTTTAGCGGTCTTACCCGTATATTCTCATCTGCAGATGATTTGGAACCTGCAGATACAGATAATACAAAAAAAGAAAGTGACGGTTCTTCCTAACGAAACACCGTTCTTCCAAGTTGATTCCTTGTCTTGCATCTTGATTCTGTTATTTCACAAGCTGCTTCTGTCAGTTTACAGCCTGGTTCTATTATCTTACAAGTTGATTTTGCCATCTGCAGCTTGATTCTAACATCTTGCAGGT
>JBEHXR010000153.1:0-8784 GCA_048498595.1 Bacteroidota bacterium | reverse complement strand
TACGGGCGATCCTTCTACACAATCTAATAGCGGTGGAGCTTACCAAAGCTCAATATTTTCCTTGTTTGCAAGAGGCGATTATTCTTTTAACGAAAAATACCTTCTGAGTGCAACTGTTCGTCGCGATGGGTCATCAGTTTTTGCTTCCGGTCATCAGTATGGCGTTTTCCCATCTATTTCAGCAGGATGGAGAATATCGCAGGAAGACTTTATGAAAAATATAGCCTGGTTAAACGATCTTAAAATACGTGGTGGATGGGGTAAATTGGGTTCTATAAGCAATACACCTACAACAAATCCATATAATCTTTATGCACAAGATGCGTATAATTCTTATTATGGTATAACAGGGGCACCCAGTACTACTGCGCTTGGTTTTTATGCAAGTAATTTAGGTAATACTGCTACCACCTGGGAATCTGATATCTTAACTAACGTGGGTATTGATGCAACCATCTTAAATAATAAGTTAGATATCACCGTTGACTGGTTTAAAAAAGCAATTAGTGGTTTGCTATTTCAGCAAACACTCTCTTACTTCGCCGGGGGTGCTAATTCACCTTATGTTAACTTAGGAGATATTCAAAATAAGGGTATAGACGGTTCTGCCACTTACCACGCAACAATTAACCGGGATTTTAAACTAGACATTACAGGTACATTTACTGCGTATAAAAACAAGGTGGTTAGCCTTCCTTTCCAATACGTAGATGAATACAGTGCAGGGTCAAGCAGAATCGGAGCTTTTTCAAGATTGCAGGTAGGTCAACCGATGGGTGAATTTTTTGGTTACCAGGTTGTTGGCTTATTCCAGAGCGCTGATGATGTAGCAAAATCGGCAACTCAAGATGGTGCTCAACCGGGCTTCTTTAAATATAAAGATGTTAATGGTGACGGTAAAATTACGGATGCCGACAGAACTTTTTTTGGCAATCCAAATCCTAAATTTACTTATGGGTTAAATTTAGCTGCCAGCTATAAGAATTTTGATCTTTCTGCATTTTTCTATGGTTCACAAGGTAATGACGTTATAAACTATGTTCGTTACTGGACTGATTTTTACCAGGTATTTAATGGAAATGTAAGTAAGGACGCAGTGTATAACTCATGGACACCTAATAATCTGAATGCAAAGGTGCCTGAGCTTTCACAAAAAGCTAATTTCAGTAATACTACTGTCTTTAACTCTTATTATCTTGAAGATGGTTCTTTCTTAAGATGCAAATCCTTGATTTTAGGATATACAATTCCGGCGGATAAAATGCAAAAACTGCACATTGACAGATTCAGGATTTATATACAGGCTACTAACCTGTTTACGATAACAAAATATACAGGCTTGGATCCTGAATTGCAGGCTTCTGATTTAAACAATAATACAAATTTTGGTATTGACTTCGGCAACTATCCTGCCAACCAAAAGCAATATTTAGTAGGGGTTAATGTTTCGTTCTAAATTATTATAAACACATTTATATGAAAAGATTATTTAAGTTTTTTATACCTTTTTTGATAATTATTGCTACGATAGCAATTGCTTGTAATAAAAGCTTTTTAAATAAACCACCTTTAGGTACATTAAATCCAAGCGTTCTTGCTAATGAAAAGGGTGTGCAAGCGCTTTTGATTGGTGCTTATTCCTGTCTTGATGGTGAAGGTGGTAATGGCAGTGGCTGGGGTTCTGCTGCCTCAAACTGGGTATATGGAAGTGTTTGTGCTGATGATGCATACAAAGGCTCAACCCCGTCCGACCAGGGTGATATATTGCCGTTGGAAACATATTCGGCTACGCCAACAAACTCTTATCCTTTAAATAAATGGCAATTTTGCTATAATGCTATTCAGCGTTGTAACGATGTGTTGCGTGTAATGACACAGGCGACAGATATCTCATCTGATGAGCAGGCATCAATTACTGCACAGGCTCGTTTTCTCAGAGGCTTTTATCATTTTGAATTAAAGAAAGTTTTTGGAGATGTTCCCTATGTTGACGAATCTATTACAATTGATAGTGCAGGGCTTATTAATAATGGCACTGATATTTGGCCTAACATAGAAGCAGACTTTCAGGCAGCAATTGACGGCTTACCGATAGATTGGAACAGCACCGGTGAAATAGGCAGAGCAAACAAGGGTGCGGCTATAGCTTTTCTTGCCAAAGCTTATATGTTCGAGCATAAATATGACCAGGCAGCGCCATTGTTAGATCAGTTAATTAATAATACAGGTGGGGTGGGTGTTACATCATCTGGTAAGCGGTATGCATTAAACCACTATGAAGATAATTTTAATCCGCAAACTAGAAACAGTCCTGAATCAGTATTTGCAGCCCAGATGACAGTAAATGATGGCTCTGGTAATGTAGGTAGTGGCAACGGTAATTATGGAGATGTATTAAATTTCCCTTATGGCGGAGGACCCGGCGCATGCTGTGGTTTCTTTAATCCCTCCCAAAGCTTAGCAAATGCTTATAAAACAGATGCCAATGGTCTGCCGTTATTGGACGGAAGTTATAATAATGGTGTGAATGTTAGTGATCCCACTAACCCTTATAAAGGTACCTTAGATCCAAGGATTGACTGGGTAATGGGAAGGGAAGGAATTCCTTATCTTGATTGGGGTCCACATCCGGGCGATGACTGGATACGCGATCCTCAAAATGATGGTCATTTCAGCCCAAAGAAAAATGTGTATGCGCAAGCGCAGAAAGGAACATATTCTGATGCATCCAGCAACTGGGCTAATGTGGAATTAGTTGCAAATAATGTTAACCTTATTCGCTATGCAGATGTTATTTTATGGAGAGCGGAGTGCTATATAGAAGCGAATGATTTAAGTAATGCATTAACTCTTGTTAACAAAGTACGGCAACGTGCTGCAGATGCTACAGGATGGGTATATAAAAATGCTACTTATGATCCTTCCTCAGGAACGTATTCTCCACAAACAACACCTGCCGATAATTACAAGATTGGGTTATACCAAAGCTTCCCCAGCCAGGATTATGCAAGAAAGGCGGTGCAGTTTGAAAGAAGACTTGAATTAGCTATGGAAGGTCATCGCTTTTTCGATTTACAGCGCTGGGATAATGGAACCGGTACAATGGCCGCAACCCTCAATGCATATTTAACTTACGAAAAATCATTACGCCCTTCTTTTGTAGGCGCAACATTTACCAAAGGAAAGAATGAAGTGTTTGCTATTCCTCAAAGCGCTATTGATATTCAAAATGCGGATGGGCAACAGCATTTACAACAAAACCCGGGTTACTAATTTTTAATTTTCTCATAGTAAAAGGTAGAGTTAATACACTCTACCTTTTTTGTTCCTGGTGTTTAATGGGCTGAACGATATTTCAACAACATTCATTCATATATTTTTCGCTGTTAATTTTTTGGCATCTTTTGCAATAGAAGCTGATAGTATACATTCGCTTAATCTTGCGAAGTGCTATTAACCAAGATCTATTTTGCAAAAATTACCAGTAATGAAAAATTTTGGAAACCCAATTTTACTTTTTATAAGCTCAGTACTTTTATTCCTTTCTTCCTGCAACAGTTTTCAAAAAAACCAATCGCACAAACAAATTTCAAATACAAGCATTAGGGCTGGAAAAAATTTGGCTGTGCAATATTGCGGCTCCTGTCATCAATTACCCGATCCATCTTTATTAGATGCAAAAAGCTGGGAAACCGGCGTGCTGCCGCAGATGGGACCAAGACTTGGTATTTTCAGTTATTTCCAAACATACCCTTCTTACGTAAATGATTCAAACATTGGTAAACGTTTTTACCCTTCGCAACCAGTAATAAGTTATCAGGACTGGCAAAATATTATTGACTATTACACGGCTACTTCGCCGGATACTTTATTGCCAGCTAAAAAAAACCCGGAGATTCAAATGAGTAACGAATTGTTTCAGCCAATACAACCTTCGTTTAAATACAAAATGCCTGCAATAAGCTTTGTGAAATTTCAAAGTGAAGGAGGAATAATGATGTGTGATGCAATTGCAAAAAAATTGTTCACGTTTAATAATGCCTTGCAATTGACGGATTCAATAAACACAAATGGTTCGGTTACAGATGTTATTGAAAATGGGGATTCTCTTGTTATTTGCAATACCGGCGTGCTAAACCCCAATAATGGAAAATTTGGCTCAATCGAAAAAATATATTTGAAAGACACATCAGCTAAAAAAATTTTATTCAGCAATCTTATGCGACCCGTACAAATAACCAGTGCAGATGTAAACAAAGATGGAAAAACGGATTATATAATTTGCGAATTCGGCAATTTAAAAGGCGCTTTATCATGGCTTGAAAATAAAGGGAACGATGTATATGAGTATCATTTAATCCGTGCAGTACCGGGGGCAATAAAAACATATATAGATGATTATAACCATGACGGATTGCCTGATATATGGGCTTTGTTTTCTCAGGGTGATGAAGGTGTTTTTTTGTTTACGAACAAACGCAATGGAACGTTTGAAACAAAACAGGTTTTACGCTTTCCGCCATCCTATGGATCTTCTTCATTTGAACTGGATGATTTTAACAAGGACGGTTTTCCTGATATACTTTATACCTGCGGCGATAATGCAGACTTTTCCCAGGTATTAAAACCTTACCATGGTGTTTATATTTTTTTAAATGATGGCAAAAACAATTTCAAGCAAAAATATTTTTATCCAATCAATGGTTGTTATAAAGCCATTGCAAGCGATTTTGATAATGATGGTGATTTAGATATTGCTACTATTTCTTTTTTTGCTGATTACGTACATCAGCCTGAAGAAGGGTTTGTTTATTTAAAAAATAACGGTGATTTTAATTTTCAGGCTTACAGTTTACCTGCAGCTAAAACCGGCAGATGGTTAACAATGGATGCAGGTGATTTTGATGGCGACAATAAAACAGATATAATACTCGGCAATTTTTCTTTAGGCGGAATGAAGTTAAACCCTATGGTTGATTGGACACAGCAACCACCTTTTTTAATCTTGAAAAATATTCAATAAATGTTTTCAGAATACAATAAAAATATTACCTGCTTTTTATGCAATTCTGGCTTGTTTTTTTTCCACTCTTTTATTTTTTTTGTTTGAATTGATTCATTGGCTGAGGTCATATCAATTCCGATACATAACAATGTTTCTGATTTTGCGGTAAGTAAAACATCATTCAACAATTGATTATTTCTATACGGTGTTTCAATAAAAATTTCTGTACAGTTTTTTTTGAATGATTCTGTTTCAAGTTCAGTTATTTTCTTTTTTCGTTCATATGCATCAACAGGCAAATAACCAACAAACTGAAAGCATTGTCCATTCATTCCACTTGCCATTAATGCAAGTATAATTGAGTTTGGTCCAACCAAAGGAATTACGTGTGCAGTATTTTGCTGAGCAATATGTATTAAAATTTGTCCCGGGTCTGCAATGCCGGGGCAACCTGCCTCACTCATAATGCCGATTGTTTTTCCGGCCTTAATATCAGCTGAAAAATTTTGCTGCACCGCATGCTCTGCTTTATGAATAGCATGCCATTCATAATTATCAATAATAATTTCTTTGTTTATTTTTTTTAGAAACCGGCGTGCTGTTCGTTCATTCTCAGCATAAATTACAGAACATTTTTTAACAGCAGTAATTATGTAAGAAGGAATGCATTGCAATGCAGTTTCATCATCATACAAAAAAACAGGAATAAGATAAACTGTTGCAGCCATTATGCATTTGTTTTTATAAGCATTACATCTTTTACTTCATGCAAACTTAAAGTGGCAGCCACAACTGCATAAGCTGGTGCAAGTACCCACCCAATTACCGGTAAAATATGCATCATATAAAATACTGCACCGTTGCCAATTGCAAGCCCTTTGTGATTACTGATAAAATAAATACTGTCTGCAGATGTAAGTTTTTTTCTTTCGAAGCTATAATCAAGCATTGAAAATCCGTAGTAATAACATTCAACCAATAATGCAAGCAAAGGCGTGAGCCAGCCAACAATTGGTATAAGCGATAATAAAATAATTGAAATCATGTAAACCGATTGCCAAAAACTATTGCGCACTGAAATTTTTATTCCACGAAAAATATCTTTGATGAGTTGTTTCGAATCAAACTCAAATTCTTTATTCCCGATAATTGAATCTGTTTTTTCACTTAAATAACTATACACAGGAGAACCCACAATCAGCCATATATATTTAAACAATGAAAAATAAAAAAGCATTTGTATCAGCCAAAGAATAATACCTGCAACAGTGAACAAGAAACCAAGCAGCCCGGTTCCATATTTATCAAGCCAGGTTTTTAAGCCTGTTTTTAAACTCAGCCATTCAATAAATGTATTAGCAGTCTTGCCAAAAAAATACATGGAGACAACAAACAGCAGCGTATAAAAAATACCAGGAATAATTATCCATTTCCATAGCTTATGTTCACGTATAAAATAATGTGCTTTGTAATAGCTTTGAATGGCAATGATTATCTCTTTGAGCAACGGGGATAATTTTGAACTTTAAATGTAAATGAATTGATGATTAAATCTCAATTAAAAAAAGAAGAACAAAAATTTTTAGCATCGCTTAAACTATTAGATGAAAATTTTTATACAAGAAAAGATGTTGTAAAAATTGCCAAAGAGTTATTGGGAAAAATAATTGTTACATATTTTGATGAACAGTTTACTGCAGCGCGCATCACCGAAACAGAAGCGTATAATGGTATAGTTGATAAAGCATCGCATGCATATAATAATCGTCGTACAAAACGTACAGAAATTATGTATTCAAGTGGTGGCGCAGCGTATGTGTATTTATGTTACGGCATACATCATTTGTTTAATGTAGTAACTAATTTAAAGGATGTGCCGCATGCAATTTTAATTCGCGCAGCAGAGCCATTGGCCGGTATTGATGTTATGCTGCAGCGAACGCATAAAAAGAAATTGGATGCTACCTTAACAAGCGGACCTGGTAATGTATCAAAAGCATTAGGCATTTACACACATCATACAGGCATTGATTTACGAAATGAAAATTTTTTTATTGCTGATGATGGTTATAAACTTTCAAACAATAAAATAATTATTACAAAAAGAATTGGAGTTGATTATGCAGCAGAAGATGCTTTACTGCCTTATCGTTTTTTTATAAAGGATAATGTATTTGTAAGTAAATTACCTAAGCAGGTTTTTCAACAAAATAATTCTTGAGCTTTTGCTGAGTGGAGTTTTCAATCTTTAAAATTTTGCGTAAAACTTTTATTGCTCTGTTAAATAAAAAAACGCACAAAACATTTTGCTCAACAATTTATTTTACATACAAATGCTTTTTATCTTTCCACACTTAATAATAGCGTATGTCGTATTTTGAAGTTACAGGCGGAAAGAAATTAAAAGGAGAGATCACGCCGCAAGGTGCAAAAAATGAAGCGCTGCAAATAATCTCTGCTGTTTTACTTACACCTGAAGTAGTCACCATAAAAAATATTCCTGATATACTTGATGTAAACCTGCTGATTGAATTACTTGAATTGCTAAACGTGAAAGTAAATCGCGTGTCAAGAAACGAGTGCATTTTCCAGGCGGATGATGTAAATGTAGATTATCTCGCATCAGACGACTTTAGAAAAAAAAGTTCCCGTATGCGCGGTGCTGTAATGCTTGCCGGGCCAATGCTTGCACGGTTTAAAAAAGCATATATACCAAAACCCGGCGGCGATAAAATTGGTCGCCGCAGGTTAGACACACACATTGTTGGTATGGAGAAGCTGGGTGCAAAATTTGTGCATGATGAAAAGCTGAATGTTTTTCTTTTAGAAACATCCGGGTTAAAAGGCACATTTATGTTGCTCGATGAACCTTCTGTTACAGGCACTGCAAATATTTTAATGGCTGCTGTAATGGCAAAAGGCATCACCACTATTTATAATGCAGCTTGTGAGCCTTACCTGCAACAGCTTTGCCGCATGTTAAACAGAATGGGCGCAAGAATAAAAGGTGTAGGAAGTAATTTAATAACCATTGAAGGCGTAACAGAACTACACGGCACTGAACATACCATGTTGCCTGACATGATTGAAGTAGGAAGTTTTATTGGTCTTGCTGCGATGACGCAGAGTGACATCACTATAAAAAATGCGGGTATTAAACATTTAGGTATTATACCAGAAACTTTTCAAAAGCTCGGTATAAAAATGGAATTAAAGAATGATAACATTCGCATTCCTGCACAAAGACTTTATGAAATAAAACCTTTTCTTGATGGCAGTACACTTACTGTGTCCGATCATCCATGGCCGGGCTTTACACCAGATTTGTTAAGCATTGTTTTGGTAACTGCTATTCATGCAAGAGGCAGCGTGCTCATTCACCAAAAAATGTTTGAGAGCCGTTTGTTTTTTGTAGATAAATTAATTGATATGGGCGCAAAAATAATTTTGTGCGATCCACACCGTGTTGTAGTTGTTGGATTAGAGCGTAAACAAAAATTGAGGGGTATAGTTTTAGACAGCCCAGATATACGAGCAGGTGTTTCCCTCTTGTTTGCAGCTTTAAGCGCAGAAGGAAAAAGCATCATTCGCAATATCGAGCAAATAAATCGTGGTTATCAAAACATAGAACAACGCTTGCAAAAATTAGGAGCATCTATAAAAAAGGTTGACTGAAGCCTCCCCAAACCCCTCCGGTGGAGGGGGTTAATTAAGACACTTATTTATATGAACAGTAGAAATTTTATTAGCGATTTTAAAAACTCTCCCCCACAGGGGGA
>JBEHXR010000152.1:0-8803 GCA_048498595.1 Bacteroidota bacterium | reverse complement strand
CATGAATTAAGAGGTTTAGGTTTGGATTTAAAATTTGAATAAAACCCCAACCCTAAAGGGAGTAATTCAGACGATAATATTTAAGGCTGTTTCGAAAGAAACAGCCTTTTACTTTTGTAGCAATTTTGTTAGCTCAGATATTCTTGCCACATGATGATCGTCGTGTTCTGCAACAAAAAGAAATAAATCCATTGTGCGCATCGGTGTTTTTAATCTTGGATGTAATGCAGATTTAAAAATTTGTTCTGCAGTTAAATTTTCAATCATGGTAATTGTTTGCATTCTTATCTGCCTGAAGCTTTTTAATAATGTTTCTATCGCAACATCATTATGATTTGCCTCAGTAGTTTTCCTGTTTTGCAAATCAGTTACACGCATTTCTGTTTCACCGTTTAGAATATCTTCCAGTCTTCCTTGCCACAATGTTTCAAGGTCCGTTAAGTGACCAACATTTTCTTTTATTGTCCAGGTGTTATCAATTCTTTCAGATAATATGTTGGCAGGAATAGATTTAAATTTTTCATCTAACCGTGCAGGTGTTCCGATGAGTCTTTCAATAATAGAAGGGAAAATATTTTGTTGTGAATTGAAATCAAATTTTCTTTCGAACCATTTTGTTTGTTGCATGAGATAAATTTATTCATTTCCACAGAAGCCTAATAGAGTTATTATTTTTAAAGTTGACTTCTTACTTGCAATTGTCATCAAGCCGTTCTTGAGCATAATCTGCTCCCAATTCTTTTGCTTTCATCCAGTCTTTACATGCCCCTTCTTTGTCGCCTTTATTGAATTTTGCATTACCTCGATTGAAGTACGCCATCTTATTTGTCGAATCCAATTGAATTGCTTTGTTGTAATCTTTAATTGCCTCATCATATTCTCCTGACTCATCCTTGTTTGCAGCTCTGTTAATTATTGCGTCAATAAAATCAGGCGCTAATTCAATTGCTTTATTATAATCTCGTCTTGCAGCCTTCCAAGTATGAAGTTCATCTTTAATTATTGCTCTCGAATACCATGCATTTGGATCCCCAGGATTTATTTTAATTACTGTAGAGAAATGAATTATTGCCATTCCCAAATTTCTTTTGTTATATGCATTCATTGCGAGTCCGAAATAATGGTCTTCAAGGCTTGAATCCATTGGAGGAAAGTTTTGATTTTTTGGGTCTCCCACTGCACCATACCCGTCAAGTTTGCAATCAAACTCATATCCTTTACAATAGAGGTCAAGAGCCCAATACATTAAATTATTTTCGTCAACTGGAAATTCGGTTGTGTCACCGGTTAACTCCCAATATTCATTTGCTTTTTTTACTTCGCCAATTTTATAATTGTAATTAGTTGCAAGAAAATTCGCCAATGAATCAAGTTTGTTCTTGCTGTCTGAAATGTAAACAAAATCATACGTAGCAAGGGCATAATCTTGTATTCCACTTTTCTTTCTTTGTTCATAAACTTCGGAAGCAGAAACCATTTCTTTACCAAAGTTCTTATTAAATTGTTCTTGAGTAAAATATCGCTTTTCCATTTAAATACTATGATTATTATCAATTGACTGGCTTATACAAAATGAGAATATAATTGAAGCAAAAAAATATGAATAGCATCGTAGTAATAATACGGCACGCAACTTTCAAATATACAATCATGCTGTACAACTACACTAACCGAACTTCATCATCTTTCTCAAATAAATTCACGAACTATTATCTTCGCAAAAACACATTCACATGAATCTTCACGAATACCAGGCAAAAGGATTATTAAAACAATATAATGTTCCTGTTCAGGAAGGCTTTGCATGCAGTACCGTGCATGAAGTTGAAGATGCATATCGACAAATAAAAAGCCAAACGCAAAATAATTTTGCAGTAGTAAAAGCGCAGATACATGCCGGTGGTCGTGGTAAAGGAAAAATTGAGGGCACAGAACAACGTGGTGTTGCTGTTGGAAAAAGCCTTGAAGAAATTGCAACCATCGCCGGCAATATTTTAGGCGGCACATTGGTTACAATTCAAACCGGACCTGCAGGTAAAAAAGTAAACAAAGTTTTGGTGGCGCAGGATGTTTATTATCCCGGTCCTAATCCTACAAAAGAATTTTATTTATCTATTTTATTAGATAGGGCAAAGGGTGAGAATGTAATTATGTACAGCACAGAAGGCGGTGTTGAAATTGAAAAAGTAGCGCATGACACACCTGATAAAATTTTTAAAGAATGGGTGCATCCTTCCGGTGGATTGCAGGCTTTCCAGGCAAGAAAAATTGCGTTCAATTTTGGATTGAGCGGTGAAGCCTTTAAGAACTGCGTAAAGTTTGTTACCAATTTATATAATGCTTATGTGGGATTGGATTGCAGCATGCTTGAAATAAATCCTTTGTTTAAAACAAGTGATGATAAAATAATTGCCGTTGACTGTAAAATGAATTTGGATGATAATTCATTAATGCGTCATCCTGACTTGGAAGCATTGCGTGACATTTCTGAAGAAGATCCGACAGAAGTGGAAGCAGGAAAATACAATTTGAACTTTGTAAAGCTTGATGGTAATGTGGGTTGCATGGTGAATGGTGCCGGGCTTGCTATGGCAACAATGGATATGATTAAATTAAGTGGTGGTGAACCTGCAAACTTTTTAGATGTTGGCGGCACTGCAAATGCACAAACGGTTGAAGCGGGTTTCAGAATTATTTTAAAAGACCCGAATGTAAAAGCAATCCTCATCAATATTTTCGGTGGCATTGTTCGCTGCGACAGAGTTGCTGCCGGCGTTATTGAAGCCTACAATAAATTAGGCAACATAAATATTCCTATCATAGTACGATTACAAGGCACCAATGCAGAAGAAGCAAAAAAATTAATTGATGAAAGCGGTTTAAAAGTTGAATCTGCAATTCTTCTCAGCGAAGCCGCCGACCTTGTGAAAAAAGCGGTAGCGTAAATCAAATTAAAATTGTATAAGCGCTTATATAAAATGTAAGCGCTTTTTTATTTCAAAAAAATGCTGCATCCATAACAACCTTTAACATTTTTGTTTGGCATGAATTTTTTAATCGAATGCCAAACAAACAAAATAAATATGAAGAAACTAACAATCGCAATTGCTGCAGTTTTGGTAATGAGTGTTTTTTCAAAATTGAACGCACAAACATTTTCAATCGGTCCTGCAGGCAGTTTTGGTCATAGTTGGATAAACAATTCAAATGGTGATACAAAGTTTAATCCTTCGTGGAGTGCAGGTGTGGCTTTTATGTATAGCACCAAATCAAACTTTGGTATTGGTGCAGATGTAAAATATTCTGCAGAAGGAAACAAAGCTACAGTTTCAGGAGTTGATAATGTAATCAACGCAAACTACATCCGCGTGCCTTTAAAGCTTACTTACTTCGCAGGTAAATATGGTAGCGCTGTTCGCCCGAAAATTTATGTTGGACCAAGCTTTGGTTTTTTATCAAGCGCAAATGAAACAACAACAGTTTCAAATGTAAAAGTGAAAACAGATATTAAAGATGAGTTGAAAAATTTTGATTTTGGTGTCACTGCAGGCGCTGGCTTAAATTTCAGACTTGCGCCAAAAACATGGTTGAATACAGACCTTGCGTTTTATCAAGGTTTAACAGACATGACGAAGAATGATAATAAAACATTACACAACGGAAATCTTGGTGTTAATGTTGGCTTATTAGTCGGTCTATAAAATTTATTAAATAAGTTTAACTTCATAAACAGGACTGAATAAATAAACCAGTCCTGTTTTTTTTTCTGTGCAACGAAAGCGTTTACGCAATCGCTCACCTTTTTCAAAAACTCTTCCATCATCCAATTTAAACAAACTTCCTTTCGGCAATTCTTCTAAAAGATGAACATCATTTTTTGCAACATCATATTTACGCAATACGCGCAACAAACTTTCTTCTGCACAACTGCTTGCTGCCGGGTTTTGCATTGATTGATACAATGCATGCCCGATGTCTTCAGGAAAAATTTTGTGATGAACAAAATCAGCCAACAAATTTTTGTAGACAGATTTCCATTCTTTGCCGTGAGCCTGTATGCGATTGCCAAATTTTTCGAACGCAAGCAAATGTGCAAGCTCATGCAATAGTGTTATAAGAAATGAAAATTTATTAAGATTAGCATTTACACTTATGCGATGATTTTTGCCGTGTATTGCATTTCGGTAATCTCCTAAGACAGATTGTCGTTGCCTTGTTAATGTAAGATGTACTTTATATTGATGAAGATATTCCGCGACCTTTTCAAAACTATTTTCTGGTAAGTAAGCAGCAAGTGCATGCAATGGATGTTCAACTTTCGACATTTCTATTCTTATTTAAACGCATTGCACCTCTCACTTCTAAAACGGTATAAAAAACATAAAGCAACATGGCAGCACCTACAGCATAAATACTTGTGTTTTCACCTGCAGCATTAAAATAAATTAGCACGGTTACAGCAATTACAATCAACTTAATAAAAGTGCTTAATGTAATACTTCTTATAAATGCATGTGGGTTATTGTTTGTTGCTGCTTTTATGTGTAACAACCCGGTTATTATAATTAGGCCAAGTAATATAAAATTCGCAATTAATAATACAGAATGATTAAATTGATGTGCATCAAGCCAGTTTGAAAAAATTAAAACCAAAATGATGACGATAACAAACAAAAAAATTATCGGTTTAAAATATTGTATTACGTTCTTGTTCATGTTATTTTTTTGATGTGTCTTTAACTGCTTTTAATATCATTGCAATAATAACAAGTAGCGGAAGCAACCAGATAAAGACGGGAAAGGAAAATTTTATTTTTTCATCAAGCCAATAACCGATAGCAACTGCAACAATTAAACCTGCAAGTATTTGCGCACCCAAACTTGCATATTGAATCAGCAAATTTTTGTTTGAAGTATTTTTTTCTTTGTTGCTATCAATCATTAGAAATATCTGCTTTCGAAACTTTAAGTGATGTAGTGTCACGCGGAACTGTTTTATCAGCGCCTAAAGCTTTTTTCAATCCGTCCAAATATTGTTCTTTATATTGAAGTGCCTGCTCCAAAGAATCTGTGCGCATTTTCAGCAATTGCAATTCAGTCTTACTTTCTTTTTTACCATAACCCGGTATGTAAAATTTCAATGGCGTTAAAACAAGCAGTGCCACCGTTAAACCAACAAGCAATAAAAATATCGTGCTCATTGCTATATAAACACTAATTCTTGTAAGCCTGAACTTAATTACTTCTTCAAAAGTATCATCGTTCATAATTACAAGCCTGTAGTGATTACGCAGTCTTTTCAATGTAGTATTGTCTGTTATTTTTGACATATGTTCTGCAAATCAAAGGTGGTGCTTACAAACCATGCGGCTTCTGCGGAAAAATAACGCTAATTTTAAAATATTTGAAGCCGTTTTGAGTTAAATATATTGAATATTTGCTGCATGAGAATTGCCGGTAATTTATTGTTGATTTTTTTGTTGATGCAACGCGTAACCCTTGTAGAGGCGCAGCCCGGCACAACCATTGATCTTAAGAAGCCTGATAAATATGAGAACCGCACTTTAGCTTCAGAAAAAACACCGGATACAAAAATCAGCAGGGGCAAAAAGTTTTACCAAAATACCATCACACATTATAATTATTATTTTAATGCAAATAACAGGCTCGATGCCATTATAGACAGGGCAAAACAAAGCTCCAAAGATGATTACACGCAACTTTTGCCTTATTATAATTATTCGCTTGATGTTACTTCAACCGATCCTGATATTGACAGCATAATTTATAAATGTAATGCAGGTATTTTATTGCATGATCTGAGAAATGATTGGGTTGATGATTTATATTTTTTGATGGGAAAGGCATATTATCTGCGCAAAGATTTCGATTCTGCTGCACATGTTTTTTTGTATATCAATTATGCGTTTGCACCGAAAGACCAGGGTTATGATATTCCCATAGGAAGTAATGCAAACAGCACAGTGTTTTCTATTTCAACAAAAGAACCAACAGGCTTAAAAGAAATTCTTTCGAAACCACCAAGAAGAAATGAAGATTTGATTTGGGTTGCAAAAAATTATATGGCAGAAGGCAAGCCTTATGAAGGCTCTGCTATTCTTGAAATATTAAGAAGCGATCCGAATTTCCCTGAACGTTTGCAACCTGAGTTGCATGAAACGCTTGGCTATTTATTTTATACTGAAAAAATTTACGATAGCGCTGCCTATCATTTAAGCAAGGCAACAGATTTGGATGATGATCGTCTTGCAAAAGCAAGACGAGAATATTTAACAGCGCAACTGTACGCGATTGCAGGTTCAAATGAAGATGCAAAAAAATATTTTGAACTCGCGGCAGACCATACCGTTGACCCGGTGATGGAAATTTATGCACGCTTAAACGCGCTTAATGCTTCTGATGATTCATCAAATACTAATGATAAAAAAATTCAGAGTCTTTTACATCTTGCACAAAAAGATAAATTTGTTGCTTATCGCGATTTGATTTATTACAAAGCAGCGGAACTTGCCATTCAGGATAAAGATTATGTGAACGCAAATATTTTTCTAAAGAAAAGTATTAAATATAATACTGCAGATAATCCTGAGCAGCGCAGTCTTTCGTTTATGATGTTGGGTGATGTTGATTATAATAAGCCAGATTACATCGCAGCAAAAAATGCTTATGATAGTGTTGATGCAAGTAGCTTGAAAGATTCGATTTCGCAACAAAGACTTTCAACACGGCTTACCGCATTGCAAACGATTGCAACAAATATTCAGGTTATACATGATGAAGATAGTTTGCAGCTTGTAGCACATTTGCCCGAAGCGCAACGTGTTGCTTTAATTAAAAAAACGGTAAGGCGATTAAGAAAAGCACAGGGTTTAAAAGATGAGGATACTGCCGTGTTTATAAATCCTGCTGTACAGGCATCTGGTATTGGTGGTATTAACGGAAACAATGCTGCGCCTGATCTCTTTACTGCAACTTCATCAAAAGGTGATTGGTATTTTAATAATCAATCATTAAAAGCATCAGGGGTAAACAGTTTTCACGTTGCATGGGGCAACAGACCTAATGTTGATAACTGGCAACGCATCGATGCCATCAACAAACAAATTGCACAACAGGCAACAGGCGGATTAGATCCGGACAGAGCTGCCGATTCTTCTCAGGATAATGCTGACAATATCACCAGACCGGCTTCGGAACAATTTAGTGCCGGCGTTGGCGAAATTTCTTATGATGCCTTGCTTGCAAATGTTCCGCTTACAGATGCGCAGATGCAATCTTCCAATTCAAAAATTATCGAAGCATTTTTTGGTAACGGAAAAGAATTTCAAAATGATCTTGAAGATTATTATGCAGCCATTGCATCTTACGATTCTTTGAATAAACGCTTTCCTGATAACACGCATCTTGAAGAATCTTTAGCAGGCTTGTATTATTGTTATAATAAGATCGGTAAAAAGTTTTCAGCAGATTCGGCATTAACTGTTTTGAATACAAAATTTAAAAATGGAACATATGCAAAGCTGCTTGCAAATCCACCTTCATCAAACAAAGAACAACCGGAAGACTCTGCAACTAAAGCATACGAGAATGTTTATAATTTATTTATAGAAGGAAATTTTGATTCGGCAAAAGTTGCGCAAGCGCAGGCAGACAGTTTGTATGGCAATTCTCATTGGACGCCGCAACTATTATACATTGAAGCGATCTATTATGTTTCGAAGCATGAAGATAGTGCAGCAATTGAAAGGCTGATTGCATTAACCGGTCAATCTGAAGGCACGCCGCTTGCAGAAAAAGCGCAAACAATGATTGATGTATTAAGACGCCGCAACGAAATAGAAACTTATCTCACCAATTTGCAAATAACAAGATTGCCTGAAGATGAACCTGCGCCGGTTGTAAACTTAAATCCTGTTGAAAATCTTAATGAGGCGAAGCCGGAAACGAAAAGAGATTCCGTTGTTTCAAAACAAGCGCAAAAAGTTGCAGCACCAAAAACGGACACAATTAAAACTGTTTCCGGTGAAATAAAAACATATGTGTTCAATGCATCAGACGAGCAGTTTGTTGCAATATTGCTTAACAAGGTTGATCCTGTTTATGCAAATGAAACACGCAACGCATTCAATCGCTATAACCAGGCAAATTTTTATAATCAAAAAATAAATATTACTTCAACCAAATTAAATGATACTTTAAACATTGTATTGGTTGGCCCGTTTAGTGATGCAGCCTCCGCATTAATTTATGCCGATAAAGTAAAACCACAAGCGCCGGGTGTAATAATTCCATGGTTAAAACCGGAAAAATATAGCTTTACAATTATTAGTCAGCAAAATCTTGATGTATTAAATAATACAAAAGATTTGCAGGGTTATAAATCTTTAATTGAAAAAGTTCTGCCTGGAAAATTTTAAATGAACATGAGTAAAAAAGTTTCGAACAAAAAGAAGAAAGGTTCCGGAATAAAAAGATCAGTTCGTATTTTATGGATAACATTTTTTGTTGTACTTGGTCTTGGAATTTTAGTAATTGTTGCCGCTGATTTAGGATTGCTTGGCAAGATGCCATCAATAGAAGAATTACAAAACCCTTCTGCATCTTTAGCGAGCCAGGTGTATGCAGACGACGGAACATTGATGGGTAAATATTATTTGCAGGATCGCGTGAATGTAAAGTACAGCGATATTAGCAAATACGTTGTTGAAGCATTGGTGGCAACAGAAGATGAACGTTTTTATGATCACGATGGCATTGATCCGCGTTCATTAGCGCGTGCATT
>JBEHXR010000151.1:0-8819 GCA_048498595.1 Bacteroidota bacterium | reverse complement strand
ATTACCGAGATTATTAGCCGCCGCTAAAGAATTTAACGTAGGGCAGGATACTCTTATTGAGTTTCTTGTAGGCAAAGGTTTTAACCGCGATGAGCTGAAGCCACAGGTAAAGCTTACAGAAGAAATGTATTTTGCTGCACTGCAAAATTTTCAAAGCGACAAAGTAGCAAAAACAAAAGCAGATCAGGTTGAGATTCCTAAAAGTGCGCAAACAGAAAGAAAAAGAAAAGAAGATGAAGAAATTACTTTTAGAAAAGAAGAAGTTAAACATACACCGGAAGTAGTTGCGCAAAAAGAACCGGAAAAACCAGTAGAAGAAGTAAAGCCACCAGTTGAAGAAAAAGTTCCTGAACCCGAAGTTGAAAAACAGGAACAACCTGAAATCGTAAAAATTGAAGCGCCGGAAATTGAAGGCCCGAAAGTGATTGATAAGATTGATTTGAATGCGATCGATTCATCAACGCGTCCAAAGAAATCAAAAGCAGTTAAAAAGCAGCCGCAGGTTTCAAAACCTGAGATTGTTGAACAACCTGCAGAAGAACATCAGCCAGAAGCAACTCAAATAGCAGAAACAGAATCAGAAGCGCCAACTGTAATTGACAATATTAAAGCTGAAAAAATTGAAGGTCCTAAAGTAGTTGGCAAAATTGATCTGCCGGTTGAAAATGATATACGGCCCAAGCCTTCAGCACCAAGAGAAGAAAAAAGAAAACGCAAACGAATTCCGATAGATAAAAAAGGTGTTGATACGAATGAAAGAAGACCACCTTTTCAACCTCAGCAAAGACCACCAGGAGGTGATGGACAAAACCGTTTTCAAAGAGACGGCAACAGACCGGGTGGTGGTCAGCAACGACCCCATCATGGCCCAAACAGAGGTCCGGCCAATCGCGATAGACGGCAACCCATTCCTGATCGCGAAATAGATCAAAAAGAAATCCAGGAAAAGATAAGACAAACGCAGGCAAAACTCGCGGGTTCGTCAGGCAGAGGCAAAAGCCTTAAAGCAAAACATCGCCGCGAAAAAAGACAGGATGCTGCCGAAAATCTTGAAGCTGCTGAAAGCAATGTATTACAGGTTACAGAATTTGTAACGGTAAGCGATCTCGCAAATCTTATGAATGTAAGTTTTGCGGATGTTATCAGCAAGTGTATGAGCCTTGGTATAATGGTTTCCATTAATCAGCGTCTTGATGCAGAAGTGATAGAACTTGTTGCCGGGGAATTTGGATATGAGGTTGAGTTTATTGGTTTGGAAGATGCGGAAGAAGAAGATGAAGATGTGGAGGATGATGGAGAGGATCTTCAGCCGCGACCACCGATTGTAACAATCATGGGTCACGTAGATCATGGTAAAACATCATTGCTTGATTACATAAGAAGCGCAAATGTTGTTGCCGGTGAAGCGGGTGGTATCACACAACATATCGGCGCATACCAGGTTACTATTTCTGATGATAAGAAAATAACTTTCCTTGATACACCGGGTCATGAAGCGTTTACAGCCATGCGTGCCCGCGGTGCAAAAGCTGCAGACATTGCAGTAATTGTTATTGCTGCTGATGATGCAGTAATGCCGCAAACAAAAGAGGCCATCAGTCATGCCCAGGCAGCAAACCTGCCAATGATTTTTGCGATCAATAAGATTGATAAAGATGGTGCCAACCCAACAAAAATTTACGAGCAGCTTTCGCAAATGAATATTTTGGTTGAAGAATGGGGTGGAAAATATCAGAGCCAGGAAATATCAGCCAAGAAAGGAATGAATGTTGACTTGTTATTAGAAAAGATCTTGCTTGAAGCCGATCTCCTCGACTTAAAAGCAAATCCTGATAAAGATGCATCTGGAACTATTATTGAAGCTTCATTGGATAAAGGACGCGGATATGTTGCAACTGTATTGGTTCAAAACGGAACATTAAATCAAAGTGATTTGATGACATCAGGTCAATACTTCGGCAGAATTAAAGCAATGTTTAACGAGCGCAACCAGCGCGTGAATGAGGTGCCGCCTTCATCTCCTGTGCAAATTCTTGGTTTGAATGGTGCGCCGCAAGCCGGTGAAAAATTTAAAATATTTGCTGATGAAGCCGAAGCAAAAGAAGTTGCAAACAAGCGTTCGCAAATTTTACGTGAACAAGGTTTAAGAACACGCAAGCATATTACACTTGATGAAATTGGCCGCCGTCTTGCACTTGGTAACTTTAAAGAACTTAAGATAATTATTAAGGGCGATGTTGACGGTTCTGTAGAAGCCCTGAGTGATTCATTACAAAAACTTTCTACAGAAGAAATAGTAGTAAGTGTAGTGCACAAAGCTGTCGGTCAGATTTCTGAAAGCGATGTACTGCTTGCAACAGCATCCGATGCGATTATCGTTGGCTTTAATGTACGTGCCTCTTCACAGGCAAGCAGGCTTGCAGAAAACGAAGGTGTTCAAATAAAAACATACTCAATTATCTATAATGCCATCGGAGAAATCAAGAGCGCAATGGAAGGCATGCTTGAGCCGAAGGTTGAGGAAAAAGAAGTGGCTGCTGTTGAAATTCGTGAAGTGTACAAATTCGATAAGGCAACTGTTGCCGGTTGTTATGTTACAGAAGGTAAAATAAAACGCGATAGTAAGCTTCGCATTTTCCGCGATGGTATTTTGCAATATCCAAGACAGGAAGGTGCATTTGCTGAGCTGGCGAGTTTGAAACGTTTTAAAGATGATGTGAAGGAAGTTGCATCCGGTTATGAATGTGGATTGACTATTCGTAATTTTTCAGATATAAACGTAGGCGATACAATCGTCGCTTATGAAGAAGAAGAAATAAAACGCACGCTTTAGTATCTATCAGCACAAATTCTTTGTTAAAAACTTTTGCCCATCAATTACTGCATGGGCAAACTTTTACTTTTGAAATATGAAGAAATTTTTTTCTTGCCTGTTACTGCTTATTTTTTTTGCAGGCGCATCTTTTGCGCAATCGCAAAAAATTGTTGCCGATAAAATAATCGCAAAAGTTGGAGATAAAATAATTCTTAAATCAGATATTGATAATGCCATTTCTGATTATAAAAGACAAGGAGCGGATGTTCAGTTACCACCAAATCCTGATTGCGCATTTTTAGAAGGGCAGCTAATTCAAAAGGTTCTCGTATTGCAAGCTGAGAGAGATTCGATAACAATAAGTGATGATGATATTGATGCTTTGCTTGATAATAGAATTAGATATTTTATTAATGAATATGGTTCGCAGGATGTGCTGGAACAAATTGCCGGCAAAACAGTATACCAATTAAAAGAAGATTTGAGACAACAGTTTTATGAAAGCCAGCTTGCAGATAAAATGCGTAATAAAATTTTGGAAGATGTGAAGATTACGCCTACTGAAGTAAAAGATTTTTACGATAAAATTCCAAAAGATAGTTTGCCATTTTATGAAAGCCAGCTGGAGGTTGGACAAATTGTAATTTATCCAAAAGCAAATCCGGATGTAGAAGCTTATATTACCAATCAGCTGCTCGATATAAAAAAGCAGGTTGAAAGCGGTCAGAAGAAATTTGCTGACATGGCAAAAATTTATTCGCAGGACCCCGGAAGTAAGGATAATGGCGGTCAATACAGCATAAACAGAAACGACAAGAATTGGGATCCGACATTTTTATCAGCCGCATTTAAATTAAAAGAAGGGCAAATATCACCGGTAATTAAAAGCAAATTCGGGTTACACATTATACAAATGGTAAGCCGTGCAGGCGATGATGCAGTAATTCGCCACATTCTTATTATTCCATCTGTAACAAATACCGAAATAGAGGCAGCAAAGCACAAACTTGATAGCGTCCGTTCAAAAATTATTGCAGGTAATTTAACCTTTAATGAAGCAGTAAATAAATATAGCGAAGACGAGAATACAAAATATACGGCCGGACGAATTACCTCTCCAACTACCGGCGAAACGTCTTTGACTATTGACCAATTAGATAAAGATCTTGTAGTGAATTTAAAAAATATGAAGGTGGGTGATATTACGCAGCCTTTAACATATACAGATGAGCGCGGAAGAACCGCTGTACGGCTTGTCAATTTTATTTCACAAACACAGCCACATCGTGAAAATTTAAAAGACGATTATGACAAAGTTGCACAAAGGGCGCTGGCTGAAAAAAAGCAAACGGCTTTAGAAACCTGGTTTAAGCAACACATATCTAACTTCTATATTGATATTGATCCTCAATACAGAAAGTGCAACAATTTGAATGAATGGTGGGCTAACGCAAGCACTGCATCTAATTAAATTTTTAAAGCCAATTTTGAAGTTGGCTTTATTTTTGTAAAATTACATGTACATACATATATTTGTATTGTGAAATTGGAAGAAGCTATAAAAAGCAATAAATTCAGAAATAATGTTCATAAAGCAACATTGAACATTTTGTACACCGCGTGGTGGCTAAAACGTGTAATGGCAAAAGAGCTTAAAGAGTATGGGTTAACGCATGAGCAATTTAATGTATTAAGAATTTTGAAAGGAAAACATCCCGAACAAATATGCGTAGGCGAAATAGCCAGCAGGATGATTGAAAAAAGTTCAAATATTCCCCGTATTATCGACAGGCTCGAAACAAAGAAACTTGTAAGAAGAGTTACATCAGATGCCGATAAAAGAGAAACACGAATTGTTTTAACGCAGGCTGGAATAAACATTTTGCAGCATAGCACAGACAGAATAAATAAAGTAATTGATAGTTCAATTAATATCAGTGAAAAGAAAGCTGATTCCTTAAACCAAATTTTAGAAGAGATTAGGCGAACAGAAAGATAAATTTTTTTTAGTTAATATATGTATATACATATAATTTGATAAACATTTAAAATAAAAATTATGGCAACGTACAAAATTGATCCTTCGCACAGCGAAATTGTTTTTAAAGTAAGACATCTTGTTATTAGTACCGTAAGCGGGCATTTTTCAAAATTCGACGCAACGATGACGAGCAGCAAAGAAGATTTTACAGATGCCCAGGTAAGTTTCGAAGCAGATGTTGACAGTGTTTCAACAAAAAGCGAACAAAGAGACGCACACTTAAAAAGCGATGATTTTTTTAACGCAGAAAAATTCCCCAAGATCACTTTCAAATCAACATCAATAGAAAAGAAAAGTGACGACGAATACACTTTGCATGGCGATATAACTATTCGTGATGTAACAAAACCAATAACGTTGAAGGTTGAACACGGCGGCAGTGTTGTTGATCCATGGGGTCAGTCGAAAGAAGGTTTTGAAATTACAGGCAAACTAAGCCGTAAAGAATTTGGTTTAAAATGGAATGCTTTAACTGAAGCTGGTGGCGCTGTTGCAGGCGACGAAGTGCGGTTGCAATTAAGTGTACAGATGGTTAAGCAGGCATAATATTGGAGTTTTAAAAATTATGAATATAGAAATTGTTTCAGGCAGCCCGCGCAGAGATAGTGTTACGCATAGAGTTGTTTTGTTCTTGCAAAAATATCTTTCAGCAAATACAACACATAACATTAAAGTAATAGACGTGAGAGACTGGCAGCTCGATGTTTTGCAACAGGAAATTTACAGAAGTGTAGAAAGCACGCCTGCTCAGTTTCAGCCATTGGCAAAAAGAATGTTTGAAGCAGATGCATTTATTCTCGTTACGCCGGAATATAACGGCAGTTATACGCCGGCTTTAAAAAACCTGTTCGATCATTTTCCAAAACGTTCACACAAGGTATTTGGAATTGTTACTGCTTCGCCGGGAATTTTAGGTGGCGTTCGTGCAAGCCAGCAAGTGCAGTTATTAATTAATGCCTTGTTTGGTATCGGCTCTCCACACATGCTTATTACGCCGCAGGTTGATAAAAAATTTGATGAGCATGGAAATTTGATCGACGCATCTTTTCAGAAAAATATTGATGTGTTTGTGTCAGAATTTTTGTGGCTTGCAGAAAGTATTACGTTAAAACATGAACATTCTTAAGCGGAAGTTTTATTTAACTATAGCTGCTATATTTTATTATTGTAAATTTGCGCCTTCCTGCAATGAGCGATGAAATAAAACATGAGTGTGGTCTCGCTTTCATTCGTTTAAGAAAGCCTTTCTCTTATTACCTGCAGCAACATGGTACGGTTATGTATGGTTTAAACAAGCTATACCTGTTAATGGAAAAACAGCATAACCGCGGGCAAGATGGCGCGGGAATAGCAACCGTTAAATTAAATACCGAGCCCGGAAATCCTTTCATACACCGTATCCGCAGCAATGCAACTCAGCCAATTGCTGATTTGTTTTTTAGAATTGGTACTGAAATAAACGAGCTTGAAAAATATCAGCCGGATATAAAAAATCATCCGGGGTTAATGAAAGGGCATGTAACTTTTTTAGGTGAATTATTACTTGGTCATCTTCGCTATGGAACGCAGGGGAAAAATAATGTTGAATTCTGCCATCCTTTTATAAAAAAAGATATTTCGCCCGGAAAAAATCTTGCCCTCGCCGGTAATTTTAATTTGGTAAATAAAGATGAACTTTTTGATCTCATCAATATAAATCCCGGTGAATTTCAAAAGCAAAGTGATTTGGCTGCAATGATGGAAGTGATTCACCATTTTCTTTCAATTGAAGATGAGAGGCAACCAAACAATGCAAACGTTGCAAATGCTTTAAAAAGAGCAGCGATATTATTTGACGGAGGTTTTACTGTTGGCGGATTAATTGGAAACGGAAGTTCGTTTGTTTTGCGGGATGCACATGGCATTCGCCCTGCATATTATTATGTAAGTGATGATGTAATTGTTGCCGCAAGTGAACGTGCTGCAATTCGTACGTCTTTTAATGTGGGTGAAAATGAAGTGCATGAATTAATGCCCGGAAACGCATTAATTGTAGAGCCGTCTGGCGAATATAAAATTGAACAGATACTCGAACCCAAAGAAAGAAAAGCCTGCAGCTTCGAACGCATTTATTTTAGTCGTGGAAGTGATGAAAAAATTTATCGCGAAAGAATTTCTTTGGGTTATCATTTAAGTAAGCCTGTTTTAGAAGCAGTAGATCATGATTTAAAGAATACAATATTTTCTTACATACCAAACACTGCTGAGGTTGCTTATTTCGGTTTGTGTAAAGGTATGGAAGACTACCTCAATCAAACCAAAGTAGAACGCATTTTAAGCTGGGGAAATGATATTACGGAAGAGAAGCTGAGCGCAATGATCAATCGCAAAATTCGCCAGGAAAAAATTGCTATTAAAGATGTAAAGCTTAGAACTTTTATTACTGAAGATAGTGGCAGAAATGAAATGGTGCAGCACGTGTATGATATTACTTATGGCACTGTGCGCAAACACGAAGACACATTGGTGGTAATTGATGATTCAATTGTTCGCGGAACTACTTTGAAAGAAAGCATTGTGCGAATGTTAGCGAGATTGCAACCGAAAAAAATAATTGTCGTTTCATCTGCACCGCAAATTCGCTATCCGGATTGTTATGGAATTGATATGAGCAAGCTTGGTGATTTTATTGCGTTTCGCGCTGCAATAGATTTGCTGAAGCAATCCGGTAACGAATGTATCATTAAAGACACGCATGAAAAAATTCTTGAATTGCAGCGCACCAATCAATTGCATACAGAAAATTTAGTGCGTAACATTTACAAGCCATTTACTACGCTCGAAATCTCTGAAAAAATTGCGCAGCTCATCACACCAAAACATATAAATGTTCCTGTTCAGGTAATTTATCAAACTATTGAGGACTTGCATGAATGCTGTCCAACAAATACAGGCGATTGGTATTTCACCGGCAATTATCCTACGCCTGGTGGCAATCGTGTTGTAAATAAAGCCTTCCTTAATTATATGGAAGGAAAAGATGTGAGAGGCTATTAATACATTTCAGATTTACAATTTCAAATTTTAGATTTGGCGATGAAAACGCTTTTATTAATTCGTCATGCAAAAAGCAGTTGGGATGATATTAATCAAAAAGATTTTGATAGACCATTAAATGAACGAGGCAAAAAAGATGCGTCTGCTATGGCAAAAAGCATAAGAAAAGAAAAAGATGCGGAGTTGGATGCAATTATTTCAAGCCCGGCTAAACGAGCATTTGAAACAGCAAAATATTTTTCTAAAGAATTTAATATTAAGAAAAAGCATATTGTAGAAATACCAAAACTTTACGAGCCAGGTATAGATGCATTTTATAATGCTATCATTAATCTTAATGACGATTATAAAAGCGTTGCTCTCTTCTCACATAATCCCGGCATTACTGCATTCGTAAATCAGTTAACCAATGTGCATGTTGATGATATGCCGACTTGCAGCGTTTTTGCTTTGCACATTTTAAATAAAGAATGGAGGAATTTTGAGCAGGCGGAAAAAGAGTTTTGGTTTTTTGAGTATCCGAAGAAAAATTAATTACAGCTTCAAAACAAAATCTTTAAGTACCGTTTCAAATTGATGGGTATTTATTTCCGGCAAATTGTATTGAAATTGTTCTGCTTTGTTTAAGTGTTCAACAAAATTGTCTTCTTGTGAAAATGCATAGCACCATCGCTGTTTCATTAAATGTTTTGCAAGATATTCTTGCTCCGTTTGCCCGGGTGTTGGAATTAAAACAGATTTTTTTTGCATGGATAAAATTTCCATTACAGATGTGTAACCGCTGCGGCAAATAACTATTCCGCTTGTATTAAATGCTTCTTGTAATTGTTGTGTAGTAAGATGATTAAAAATTTTACAATTAGGTTTTTCTTCAATTGATTTTTTTTCTTCCGGCATGCCACGAACAATCAGGCACTTTTCTGAAAT
>JBEHXR010000150.1:0-8821 GCA_048498595.1 Bacteroidota bacterium | reverse complement strand
TATCCGCAATGGCATGGAACATTAGACGATCTTCAGTACAACTTAAATGATCTTTCACACCATTATAATAAAGATGTAATTGTTGTTGAATATTCATCTTACAAAAGAGAAGTAAATCAAATTGCATTTAATGTTGCCGATGGAAAAGGCAAAGGCACCTGCATTTGGGAACCTTTAAGTACGTGGGAAAGCTTTTTTGATAAAGACGGAAAGGCAAATAAGTATTTGTATTTATACGATGATATCAGCAAAGAATATTTGAGAAAGTAAATTCAGTTGAAACGACTTAAAAATTAAAACGGCAGAACATAAAATTCTGCCGTTTATGTTTGTCTAAAATGGAAAAATCGGATACGAATCTTAGGATATTGGTTGCGGCCTCTGTTAAAAGCGCAATGCAAATATCTAATATAACTTCAGCCTGCGCTCCAATAAAAAGATTTGCATATAGCCAAAGCAGACGATATTATACGAATAAGTGTTAGTTAAACAGTTATTTTTAGTAAAGTGTAACTTACTTCACCGTCTGCCGTTAAACATGAAAAACGAACCGGAGTTCAAATAAAAATTACGGTATTTATTAATTTTTATTTTTAATTAAAGCCATTAAAATGAGAACGATCCTGAAATTATTATTGAGCATGATGTTGCCAGTTGCAACTATCGCTCAAAAAAATGTTACTGCTGAATCAATAATAAAAAGCATAAATAACAATGAGGCTGTTTCGCTGACAAACGTGGAGGTAACAGGTGATCTTGATTTTACAAAACTGGATAACATGAAAGAAGAACCGCAACAAAACTCTTCAGACAAAATTTATATAAGCACAGTTACTTCTGCAATCAGTTTTAATAACTGCACATTTACCGGAAAAGTTTTGGGATATGTAAATCCTGATGAACAAAAACCATTTGTGAAATCAAGCACAGTGTACAATGCAAATTTTACTGCTGATGTAAAGTTTGAAAATTGCAGTTTTGAACAAGACGTAAATTTTAAATATTCGTCATTCAGTGCACAGGCTTCGTTTGCGGGAAGTAAGTTTAACACTGAAGCATTCTTTAAGTATTCAAAATTTGAAGAAGGTCCAAAATTTAATAATGCAACATTTAAATCAGATGTTGTGTTTAAGTATGTTGAATTTCCTGCGGGCTTTGATTTTAGTGATGCCGTATTTGAAAACAACGCCGATTTTAAATACGCCAAATTTATGAATGGCGGCAGTTTTGCAAAAGCAGATTTTAAGGATGGCTCCGATTTTAAGTATGCAAACTTTAGTAAGTCAGTAAAATTTAACGGCGCAAATTTTGGCGGCGCTAACGATTTTAAATATACAACCGTTGATGACAGGCATGCAAATTTGAATGAGCTTGTTAATGAATAATTATTCCTGTTTTTATGTTTGGCACTAAAATTTCATTTAAAATTTTAGTACTTACTTTAAAGCATGAAATATTTATTTTGTTTCTTCCTGGTATTTACAGCAAGCTGCGCATACAATCCCTACAGAGCTACCAACAAATTATATAAACAACAAGCCAAATCATTCGCACAAACAATAAGAACTTACCCGTTAGATGATTCATTAAACCGTCAACCATTCATCGGCACAACAAATTTTAATTTACGTAAGCCTGAGTTTGTTATTATTCATCATACAGCACAAAACAGTTGCGAACAAACGCTGAAAACATTTACCACCATAGCTTCACAGGTAAGTGCGCATTATGTTATTTGTAAAGATGGAACGATACATCACATGCTGAACGATTACATGCGTGCATGGCAGGCTGGCGTAAGCAAATGGGGAAACGATGCAGACATTAACAGCAGCAGCATTGGCATTGAACTTGACAATAACGGTTACGAACCTTTTACGGATGCACAAATAAATAGTTTGCTGCGACTGCTTGCCGCACTGAAAAAAAGATATAATATTCCAACAGCAAATTTTATTGGTCATGCCGATATTGCACCAACAAGAAAAAATGATCCGAATGTTTATTTTCCATGGAAACGATTAGCGGATAGTGGTTATGGTGTATGGTATGATGATACAACGAATGTTATATTGCCATCAACATTTCAGCCAACACAAGCATTGCGAATTATTGGTTATGATGTTAGAGATACTGCTGCTGCTACCATCGCATTTAAAAGACATTGGTTGCAGGATACATTGCCCGGCCTCGATTCAGCTCAATACAAAGTTTTATACCAACTGATGAAAAAGTACATGTAGCGTTTACGATCCGGCTTCTTCTTTTGTTAGAATAAAACTGATCCTGCCATTTGTTTCAAGAAATGCCGACTCCACTTGCTTAAGCGAATCTGTTTGTGTTTCAAGACGCAAACTCTCATGCAAATCTTTTTTGCTAATGCCGGTTCTTGCAAGGTTATTATCAACCATACGTTCTTTGTGAAAGAGCAAAACAGGATCGCCCTTCACTAATTTCTCTATAAAATTATTTTTAACTGAAAGCCATGCAACGATGCGATGAAGTGCTACAATAATTATGGATGCAGCAACCGTTGCCCAAAATGGCGATGCACCAACAACGCCTCGTGAAAGTATTGCACCAAGCATAATTACAATAATGTTATCAAACGATGATTTCTTTGCAAAGGCGCGCCTGCCGGCAAACCGTATCATCACCAGCATAATTAAAAACATAGTAAAGGCCCGCATACTCATTTGCAGCGTATTTAAATTACTGCCTTGTCCAAAGAGATAGTTTATAGTATTCATTTATTTTGGTTTAATTATTTTATAAGCCTCTTTAGCATCAATATTTTTTAATGGCTTAAATTTTTTTCCAGCTTCATCATTATAGTTAATAAAAAAATCTTCCAGTTGTTTAATGATATCTTTTGGCAGGTCATTAATTGATTTTACTTCGGCAAACATTTGCGATGCTTCCGGTATTGCAAGAAACCTGTCGTTGCGTACAACACGTTTGTCTTTTTCTGTTTGTTTTGCAACTATGCCACCAATAATGCGGCAATCCATTGCACAACCGGGAAAACTTTTCAACTCTGAAATTATAATAATATCCAGTGGATCGCCGTCCTCTCCTTTCGTGTTTGGAATAAAACCAAAATCAAAAGGAAACACCATGCCTGCCGGCATAATTTTTCTTAACTTGAACCATTTATTTTTTTGATCATAATCGTATTTCTGTGCACTGCCTTTTGGTGTTTCTACAATCGCTGTTATCGTTTTCATCTGAATTACAATTTAAAAGAAGCGATCACAAAAATAAAGCCCGTTTATCAACGGGCTTACACCACTTTAAAACCAATCCGGCTTCATTAGTGCGTTGATGCTGGCGCATGCTCACCTTCAGCAATTTCTTCAATCATTTTTTTATTGAAGGCTTTTAAATCATCTGGCTTGCGACTCGTTACGAGACCATTATCAACCACTACTTCCCTGTCAACCCAATCTGCACCTGCATTTTTTAAATCTGTTTGTAATGATGGATAAGAAGTCATTGTTCTGCCTTCGAGTAATCCTGTCTCAATCAATGTTTGCGGGCCATGACAAATAGCAGCAACAGGTTTTCCCGCTTCAAGAAATTCCTGTGCAAACTGAACAGCTTTTTTGTTAGTTCTTAATTTATCAGGATTCATCACACCACCCGGCAAAACAATGGCATCATAATCATCTGCATTTGCCTCTTCAATGTTCTTATCAACTTTTAATTCAATTGACCAATGATCATGATCCCATGCCTTTACTTTTTCTTTTTGAGGAGATACAATCTCAACAGTAGCACCAGCCTCTTCCAAAGCTTTTTTTGGACTCGTTAGCTCCACTTCTTCGAAACCGTTCTCAGTTAAAATTGCAACCTTCTTGTTGTTTAAAGATTTCATATTGTTTGAATTTTTATTTCTTATGTAGTTCAAAAACCAAACCATTACTATTTCTTATTTGTAATGAAATTGAAAACTTTTTGCAGCCGGTTTTTAGAATTATTAAACAAGCAAATAGTTTTTTATGCATGGCTTTTGTAAGTTTATGCGCAATATGACTGTTGAGCATCAGCGACTGATTGATAATGCCAAAAAGGCGATCCCGCTTGTAAAATGGGGACCTTATTTAAGTGAACGGCAGTGGGCAACGGTGAGAGAAGATTATAGTGCGGATGGAGATGCATGGCATTATTTTCCTTTTGATCATGCACATTGCAGAGCGTACCGCTGGGGCGAAGATGGAATTGCAGGCATCTCAGATTATTTTCAAAACTTATGTTTTTCTGTTGCATTGTGGAACGGAAAAGATCCTATTTTAAAAGAACGGCTTTTTGGCTTGGGAAATTTTGAAGGCAATCATGGCGAGGATGTAAAAGAGCTCTATTATTATCTTGATAATTTGCCAACACACACTTACATGGAGTACCTGTATAAATATCCGCAACAGGAATTTCCATATGAATTATTAAGAACTGAAAATCGTGCCCGTACAAAAGTTGATCCCGAGTATGAAATATTAGATACGCATGTTTTCGATAACGATCAATATTTTGATGTATTGATTTCTTACGCGAAGTATGACGATGAAGACATTTGTATAAAAATAAATGTACACAACCGTTATAGCGAAGCTGCGAATATTACTGTGCTGCCAACACTTTGGTTTTATAACCGCTGGGCTTACGCCGAAAATTTTATCAAGCCTGCTGTAACATACGTTAACAGGAATTGTGTTAAAACATCGCATTTACGTTTGGGCGATCATTATTTATATTTTTTAGATGCGAATGACAGGTGGTTTACCGAAAATGAAACAAACACAGAGATTGTAACAGGCGAACCGAACAAAGATATTTTTACAAAAGATGCTTTTCATACAGCAGTTATAAAACGAAAAAATGTAACAGCACTGCGCAACAAAAAAACTGGAACAAAGTTCGCGGCTGTATACAGGTTAAACATTGAAGCCGGTGAAACAAAAACAATCTATTGCAGGTTCAGCAATAATTTAATTAAGAAACCATTTGGTTACGGATTTGAGGAAATTTTCAGAACACGCAAGCGGGAAGCAGATGATTATTATGCAGCCATTTTACCAAAAGGTTTAAATGAAGATTTGGCAAACATTCAGCGGCAGGCCATTGCAGGTTTATTGTGGAGCAAACAATATTATCATTTTGATGTGGAGCGATGGCTTACAACAAGTGATGGTATTGCGCCGGTGAGCAATTCAAAAGCAAACGGCAGGGATAGTGATTGGAAGCATCTTAAGAACCAGGATATTATTTGCATGCCTGATAAATGGGAGTACCCATGGTATGCTGCATGGGATTTGGCGTTTCAAACTATTTCAATGGCGGTGACAGATGCAACATTTGCCAAGCATCAGCTATTGCTTATCATGCGTGAATGGTACATGAAGCCCGATGGTCAACTGCCCGCATACGAATGGAATTTTAGTGATGTTAATCCGCCGGTACACGCATTTGCAGCTTTGCAGGTTTATTACATCGAACAAAAACAAACAGGCGTTGGCGATGTTCAGTTTCTCAAAAAAATTTTTCAAAAACTGCTCATCAATTTTACGTGGTGGATAAATCGCAAAGACCGTTACGGCAATAATATTTTTGAAGGAGGATTTTTAGGGCTTGATAATATTGGCGTGTTCAATCGCAGCTTTCATTACCAGGGCACAATGCAGTTAGAGCAGGCAGATGGCACAAGTTGGATGGGCATGTATGCCTTAAACATGATGGATATTGCAATAGAAATTGCATTGCACGACGATTCTTTTGAAGATACTGCCACAAAATTTTTCGAACATTTTATTTTGATTGCTGAAGCGTTGAATGAACATCATTTATGGAATGCAGAAGACAAATTTTTTTATGATGTGTTAAGTACACCGGGCGCAGATCCTTCGCCTTTGCGCATTCGTTCCATTGTAGGATTATCACCGCTGTTTGCCGTATCAAACATCACTGCAGATGAAAGAAACCGGCTTCGCGATTTTAGAAAACGCATTGCATGGTTTCAGCATTACAGAAAAACAAATAATAAGTTTTGGCCAAACGAAGAGCGTGATGAACAGGGAGAAATTTTGCTTTCGCTGGTGCGCAAAGAAAGGCTTGTTTATTTGCTTGAATATTTATTGAATGAAAATGAATTTCTTTCAAGCGGCGGCATCAGGGCTTTATCAAAATATCACGAAACAAATCCTTATTCTGTAACAGTAGAAGGTATTGGTTATACTATTCAATATGATCCGGGTGACAGTACATCAAATATGTTTGGCGGTAATTCAAACTGGCGCGGGCCTGTTTGGATGCCGATAAATTATCTCATCATTCAATCTATTCGCAAGTATGGAAAATTTTATGGAGATAGCTTGCAGGTTGAGTGTCCTGTTGGTTCAGGAATAAAATTAAATCTTGAGCAAGTTGCTGATGAATTAACCAAACGTGTAATCAGTTTGTTTGAAAAAGATGCAGAAGGCAAAAGAAAAATTTACAACAGTCATAACTGGTTTTATCAAAGACCCGGCAATGAACACCTCATACAATTCTATGAATATTTTCATGGTGATAATGGCCGAGGATTAGGCGCCAGTCATCAAACGGGATGGACAGCATTAGTTGCAGAATTGATTAGTGAATATGGCGGAAAGCTTTAAAAAAATCAATTCGCTTCATGTTTGGCAACATGTATTATTGAACTCATATCATCAATAAAATCCGGATCGATCCAAAGTTGTATAAAGCCTGAAATAAAAAAGCCTTCAAATATTTTGAAGGCTTTCAATTATTAAAATCAATTTCTATTTTTCGCTTGCACCTTCCACTAAAACTGTTGTTTTATTATTCAGCACTTCTACAAAACCACTTTGAATGGAATAATTCGCAACATCTGTTTTTGTTTTTAAAACTTTAATGTTGCCTTTGCCCAACGCTGCAACCAACGGTGCATGTTTATCCAGCACTTCAAAAGAACCGACAATACCCGGCAATTGAATGCCATAAACATCTCCGCTGTATAATTTTGTTTCCGGTGTTAATATTTCTAAAGTCATAATTTTCAAATTAGCTAATTAGCACATTTGCTAATTGATTATCCTTTCGCCTGTTCAATTAACTTCTTACCTTTTTCAATGGCATCTTCAATTGTACCTACAAGATTGAAGGCTGCTTCAGGATATTCATCCACTTCACCATCCATAATCATATTGAATCCACGAATCGTATCTTCAATACTTACAAACACACCTTTCAAACCTGTAAACGCTTCAGCCACATGGAAAGGTTGTGACAAGAAACGCTGAACACGGCGTGCTCTTGATACAATCAGTTTATCTTCTTCACTCAATTCATCCATACCAAGAATAGCAATAATATCCTGTAATTCTTTATAACGTTGTAAAGTTAGTTTTACACGGTTTGCTGTATTATAATGTTGGTCACCAACAATTGCCGGCGTAAGAATTCTGGAGGTAGAATCAAGCGGATCAACTGCAGGATAAATACCTAAATCGGCAATTTTACGGCTTAACACGGTAGTTGCATCAAGGTGTGCAAATGTTGTTGCAGGAGCCGGGTCAGTTAAGTCATCCGCAGGCACATAAACTGCTTGTACAGATGTGATAGAGCCATTTTTTGTTGAAGTAATTCTTTCCTGCATCAAACCCATTTCTGTTGCGAGTGTTGGCTGGTAACCCACCGCAGAAGGCATACGACCTAACAGCGCTGATACTTCTGAACCAGCTTGTGTAAAACGGAAGATATTATCAACGAAGAAAAGTATATCTCTTCCTTTTCCCTGTCCATCACCATCGCGGAAATACTCTGCAACCGTTAATCCGCTTAAGGCAACTCTTGCACGTGCACCCGGTGGTTCATTCATCTGACCAAACACAAAAGTAGCACGCGAATCTTTCAAACCTTCCATATCAACCTTGCTTAAATCCCATCCGCCTTCTTCCATGCTATGTTTAAAACCGTCTCCGTATTTCATGATGCCCGCTTCAATCATTTCGCGCAGCAAATCATTTCCTTCACGTGTTCTTTCACCCACACCTGCAAATACAGAAAGACCACCATAACCTTTCGCAATATTATTAATCAGTTCCTGGATCAACACTGTTTTACCCACACCGGCGCCACCAAACAAACCAATTTTACCACCTTTTGCGTACGGCTCAATAAGGTCAATTACTTTAATACCGGTAAATAATATTTCGCTTGAAGTAGAAAGATTTTCAAATGCAGGAGGCAAAGCGTGAATAGCGCGACCGCCGGCTTTATCAACAGGTGGCAAACCATCAATTGGGTCTCCGGTTACATTGAAAAGCCGGCCGTGAATTGCTTCGCCGACTGGCATTGCAATCCCTTTGCCGGTGTCTCTTACTTCGGTACCACGAACCAACCCTTCTGTAGCATCCATTGCAATGGTACGAACGCTGTCTTCACCTAAATGCTGCTGAACTTCGAGAACCAGTTTGCCATTCGGGCGGTCAAGCTCTAATGCATTATAAATTTCCGGTAAATTACCATTGGGAAAATACACGTCAACCACCGCGCCAATTATTTGTTTTACCTTACCTATATTAGCCATAAATACTTATAAATTTTACGCTTTTTTAAAATTGCCGCGAAGGTAAGGGTTTGCGGCAAAAATGAGGAAGAAAAATTGATGGCTGTGGATAAAGCAAAAAACTAATATTTCTTGTTAACTAGTTCAAATTCTTTTTCAGAAGCATCCATCAACACATACGTTTTTACATTATTGATAAGCATTTCATCGAGTGCATTTATAACGTTAGCATAAGTAGCGTTTTTTGTTGGTTTGATG
>JBEHXR010000149.1:0-8855 GCA_048498595.1 Bacteroidota bacterium | reverse complement strand
GCGCCCATAGTAAAGGTACCGCCTTGTACAAATACCAAACCCGGACCAGTCTTTACATCTTTCGCCCTGGCAACGTAATAACCGCCCTGGTTTTTATCATTATAATGCCAGCCTGTAACACTACTGGTGCCATCTTTCTTTTTCCATGAACTTTTGCTTCCGCCTTTGTTACATGAAGCAAGAACAGTTAATGCAACAAGAAAATAACCTGAATTTTTTAGCAGCCTAATCATTTATTAAGAGATTGAATTATCAATGTACAGAACGAAGCTATTATTTAAATATTGTGCTACGAAAATTTTGTGTGCAAATATATTGTCGATTTAAAATCCCTCATATGTTCCTGGTAATAGTTTAGAATCAATTTCGATAATTACACTGCGCAGCATTACATTTGAAAGAAAATATTATGGGATTTGATCAGTACCACGAACCGGCAAACGAATTGTCTCAGGAAACACGAACATTTGCCCGCATGATTGCTTCTCTCGGCGAAGAGGCAGAAGCTATTAACTGGTATGAGCAAAGAATATCAGTTGAAAAAGATAAAAAAGCTAAAGCCATTATGCAAAATGCCCAGAAAGAAGAATTCAAGCATTTTGGAATGGATCTCGAATTTCTGCTGCGGCAAAAGCCCGTTTGGAGAGAAATCTTACAGGGAATTCTTTTTAAAGATGGCGATATAGTAGAGCATGGAGAAGATGCAGAAGAAAGTGCTGATTAATTCAATGCTTCTTCAATAATTTTCTCCTCTTTAAAAGCCACTCTTGGTTTTAATCCGAGCAGCTTAAACATTGCATCATCTTCCTCAAAACTCGGATTCGGCGTGGTTAGTAATTTATCTCCGGCAAAAATTGAATTAGCGCCCGCCATAAAACAAAGTGCCTGTTCAGAAACGGTCATGCTTGTTCTGCCTGCACTTAAGCGAACCATTGCCTTCGGCATAAGTATTCTTGCTGTGGCGATCATTCTTATCATATCCCAAACATCAACCTTGTCGTTGTTTTCTAAAGGCGTTCCGGCAATGGCTACCAGCGCATTGATGGGCACGCTTTCCGGATGTTCAGGAAGTGTTGAAAGTGTATGAAGCATTTTAATCCGGTCTTCATGCGTTTCACCCAATCCAATAATGCCGCCGCAGCAAACACTCACGCCCGCTTTGCGTACATTATCTAAAGTTTGCAAACGATCATCATAAGTTCTTGTTGTAATAATTTGATCGTAATATTCTGATGATGTGTCGAGGTTATGGTTATAAGCATACAAACCTGCATCAGCTAATTTCTGCGCCTGCGTTTCTGTTAGCATACCCAATGTGCAACAAACCTCCATACCCATTTCATTCACACCTTTTACCATTTCTATTACGCGGTCAAAATCTTTGTTATCGCGTACCTCGCGCCATGCGGCACCCATACAAAAACGTGTGCTGCCTGCATCTTTTGCTTTTTGCGCATAAGAAAGCACTTCATCTTTTTTCATCAATGCATGCACATTAACACCTGTGTTGTAACGCGCTGCCTGCGGACAATAAGCGCAATCTTCTGTACAACCACCTGTTTTAATACTTAGCAGTGTGCAAACCTGCACCTCTGCCGTATCATTATATTCTTTGTGAATGTTTGCAGCCTTAAGAATTAATTCAAGCACCGGCGTGTTATAGATTTCATATACCTCTTCAAGCGACCAGTTATTACGAATTGCCATAAGCGTGTTCAAGATTTATAAAAAACAAAAATAAGGAGTTAATCAGGAAACCATTCCCTGAATATATTTTCAACAAAGATTGCAACAGAAATTCTTATATTTATGTTTGAAATATTAGCTCAGCAACATCAGAACAAATAAGAAGACTAACCTCCAATCTCTCTTCTTTAAGTATAGCGAATCAGTTTAGAAGCAAAACTTATTTCTAAAATTAAATTAATCATTATGGAAGATACTGAAGTAAAGGTGATGGTTGTTCCGTCCGCTAAAGAATCATTAACCAGTGAAACCAAATCAAAAATTACAGCAATCAAAAAAAGGCATCATAAAAGCCATTTGGTAATTGCAGCGATGGGTACTTGCGGTGTAGTTCTGTGGATCGTTCTTTTCAGCCTCGGCATGCTCATCGATTCATCGCAATACAGAACAACACTTACAACAAATTTTACGGTGTTTAAGTTTGTGATGACCATGCTCACATTTACGCCTTCGAACATCGCTATTCTTTGCCTTGTGTCTGCATTTACGGGTGGCTGCGCAAGCTTGCTTGTAATTTCAAAAGCGCGAAGAGATCTGGGATTAGATGAACAACCAAATCAAAATAAAGCAAGCTCGCAAATTTATATGAGTGAAAATCCTTTTAGTTCAATGTTGCGCGGCATACTTGTATTCTTTGCTTTTCTTGCAGGCGTTTTCATTACCAGTTCTAATGCACTTACTGCTCCAACAGCGCAGGCATATACGCAGGCTGCAGGTGTAGTTAGCATGCTTGCATTTCTTGTAGGATATGATCCTACAATGTTTCGCACTTTGATGAGTATTTCGGAAAAAATTAAAGGCAGCGAATAAGTAAACTTGTTTTCTGAATAGAAGCGTCTGTAATATTATCAGCAATAATTTTAAAACGCTTTGCCGGCTCGAAAATATTTTTTAATATTAGCATAGAATTACTTCCGGAATTTATAGCCTCCGGTATTCATTGAAAAATTTCGTGCTCTTTTAATGTTGCATTGAAAAAAAATTTAGAGTCTTTGAGACTTTTATATTTTTTGAACGACAAAATAAACGAGATAATTTTTTAACCAGCCAAAACCGTCATGCTTAAAACGAAAACTTATGAGTGGCTTTCCAATTATTGATCTGATAGCAGGGATGATCTTTGTTTATTTCCTGCTCAGCATTATTTGCAGCTCTGTTGTTGAAATGATTTTAACCGTTGTTAAAGCGCGTGCTGTTTTATTGGAAGAATGGCTGATAAAAATTTTCAGTGCGCCGGTAAAAGAAGGAAATAAAACAGAATCGCTTGGACAGGCACTTATAGATCACTGCGCTATTACAGGTTTGTCAGATGAAAAAGGAAAATCAAAACCACCTTCTTATATTGATGCGAAAAATTTTACTTCTGCGTTGCTGGAGAAACTCACGTATGATCCAAATGATCCAACGAGCATAGCGACAGATATTAATACTTTCATCACCAAAATTCAGCAGGCAGATATTATATCACCCGAACTGAAACGCATGTTTCTAACCTATGCTTATGAAGCAAGAGATAAATACAAAGCAGCCAGCGATAAAACGGTTAATGATGTTATGATGTTTCGATCAAAAATTGAAACATGGTACGATTCATCCATGGATCGTTTAACCGGCGATCTGAAAAGAAGATATTCGCGACCATTCACATTTTGGGTGGCGCTTATTTCGGTTGTTTTGATGAATGCGGACAGTGTAAACATCGCAAAATATTTATACAGCAATCCCGATGCAAGAGCAAAAGTAGCAGCACAGGCATATCAACTTGCACAAGACAGTACAGCCGTTTTTAATAAAAGAATTGACTCACTAAAAAAAACAAACAGCGCCGATACAGTTACGCTTAATCAACTGCAATCATCTTTGCAAACAGGACTTGCTAATGTTCGTAATGCACAAGGCGCGCTAAACGAGAACTTGCCTTTTGGCTGGTCCAAAACCGATTTCCAATCTTTCGTTCCAAAAAAATTAAATCCAAAAACAAACAAGCTTGAAGTGGATGCATTTTCAGCTTTCCTGATAATGCTTTCTAAAATATTAGGCTTGGCGGTTACCACTATTGCTTTAATGCTCGGCGCACCTTTTTGGTTCGACCTTTTAAATAAGGTCACTAACCTCCGTGGCACAGGCGGTAAACCCGCAAGCAGCTCTGATACAACAAACACACCGGCACCACAAGCAGCACCAATAACCGTAACCGTTAATTCAAATAAGGATGAGGAGGCCGCAGGTTAATTATGCCACACTTAATTGTAACCGTAAATAAACTGAACAGGCGCTCTTCGCCTATTGCAAATGTTGCAGATAAAAGCAACATCATTGATACAGTGAGCAAGGGTTTTAGTTTTGATAGCATTGATGAAACAAGTAACGCGGCAGGCACATGGTATAAGGATGCAAATAGTTATTATTACTGGGCTGGCGGTTTAATGGCAGAGGGTGTTTCAACATCAGGCGTCGCAATACCAGCAAATGTTGCCACATCAACTTCAACGGCTGTATTGAAACCACCGGAAAGCATTCCGCATGATATGCCGTTGAGCAGATCGCAATGCATTGCTTGTTCTGCCTGGATGAAAAATAATTTTGAACAGAAAATAATTGCCTCTGTTACAAACACACCTTTTGATGAACAACTTGTTTATGCAATTGCCTGCCAGGAAACTGCACAGCGATGGCAACTCTGGATGAATGTTGCAGATGCATCAACGGTTTTAGAAAGATGCGTTTTTGATGCAAGCGGAGATTTCCCCGATACAAGTCGCGGTGCATTCCCAAAAAACAAAAATGAATTTGAAGCAGCTTATGGCAGCGCACTTACGCAAATGCTGATTGATGAAGGAAATAAGATGCGTGCAATGCCGCAACCCGGCGCTCCGCATGGATTTGGTGCAGCAAATTATTTGTATAAAGGCTATGGAATATTTCAATACGATTTGCAAAACATTAAAGACGATGAAAGTTTTTTCAGAAATAAACTTTGGTATTCTATTGATGAATGTTTGGCAAGATTGCTTAAAGAATTAAATGCAAAATGGAAGGCACATCCAAACGATATGTATAACACGGTTAAGGCTTATAACGGAAGCGGAACCAGGGCAGAAGAGTATGCGCAAAGAGTATCGCAGTTTTATACATGGATAAAAACAATGTAAAGGAATTTATCAAACATAATTAATAACACTAAAAATGCTACTATGATTAAAGCACTAAATCAACACAAAAGTTTTTATTGGATTTTCCTGTTGTTATTATCCGTTGGCTGCAAACCAACCATTGCATTGTATGATCAATATGCATACACACAGGCAACATCTTTAAAGGTAGATATGCAAAATCTTGCGTTAGAATCACAAAACGCAAATTATAACGATGCAACAGCAGACATTACCAAAGTAAATACGGAACTGCAGAAGGCTTATGAATATAATAAAGGCAGAGATTTAAATTCTTTATCAACCAAACAATATGAAATATTGCTTTCTGAAAATGATTTTTATAAGCAGTTTTTAAATAACTGGAAATCGAGTGGTAAAGAAAGCGCAACTTTCGCGCAAAATGTAAGCGATAAAATTGGGCAGTTGATGGATCAAATAATCAAACTCGAAAACGGCAAAAACAAACAGTAATTATTAAAAATATTTTTATGGCAGTTGATTTTAATAATCTTTTTAATCAGTTAAAAACTGAAATTATCGCGCTGGCAAAAAACACATTCAAAGACCTTGCATCTGAAGCAGCCAGCGACGGCACAAGTTTGCTTCACATTGTAGAAGATGATTTAAAAAATTATACACAAGAGTTGGCTGATGGTGCAATAACCGCAGATCAGTTTAAGGTTCTTCTTTTAGGCAATGAAGATTTAATAAAAATGAGTGCTTTAACGCAAGCAGGTTTAGCAGAGGCTAAAGCAGATGCTTTTAAAACAGAGGTATTTAATACAATTGTAAATACTGTATTAGGTGCTATTTAGTTTTAAAATGAAATATCTTTTTTTAGCTTTTTTATTAACCTGCGCGCTGCAGTTGAGTGCACAACCACCTGCATTCATTCAAATCAACGATACACTTACTGCACATCAATACGAATTTTCTGCGCTGGCTAAATGGAAAAATAAAATACTGCTGATTCCGCAAAACAGGAATCATATTATTGATTCTGTTTTTATGATGGATAGTTGTGCTATTGATCGATCCATACAAAACAACACACTTGTAACACACACAACTTTTGCGATAAAAAATATTAAGCACACCGGGATAAAAAAAGATTCTTTATACATCGGCAATATTTTGCTGGAGAATTATGATGGCTTTGAAGCCGCAGTTGTAAAAAATGACACCATATTCTTTTCACTCGAAGCGGATACATCTTTCTGTTATTTAATAAAAGGGTTTATTGATGAGCATTCAAAAACAATAACGCTTTGGCAGGATACGCAACACATTCCAAACACATATGCAATAAACAATGCAGGTTTTGAAAGCCTTGCATTTCTTCCGCATAAAAATTCATTGCTTGCATTTTTTGAATGTAATAAAGACACTGCAACGGCAAGCGCTTTTTGTTTTAATACATCTTTAAAACAAAAACCAATTTCACTGCAATGGGCGCAGCCATTGTATTTCAGCTTACCGATGTTTATGCTTTAGATGATAGTGAATTGATTGGCGTAAATCATTTGTTCAGGAGCAAAAGTTATCCGTATGAACGCGATGCATATATTCAATGCGAAAGCCTAAGCAATGTTATGCATAAATTAAAGTATCATTGATGGGTTGTCGCATTTTCTTATAACCTTCACTTCTAAAAAATGATTGAATACTTTTGCAAAAAATTTTGCAATGTATAGAATAGAATTAACGCGTGTACATGGTGATTATGGGTTTGAAGTAAAAGATGCACATGGTCAATCTGTAAATATTGATAACAGCCCTGAACATGGCGGCGATAATTTCGGCGTACGACCTATGCAAATGTTATTAATGGCACTGGCTGGTTGCAGTGGCATGGACGTTATCTCCATTTTAAAAAAACAGCGGCAAACCGTTACAGGTTATAAAACAATTGTGCATGGCGAACGTGAAGCCGGCGTTGAACCATCGGTATGGAAATTTATAGAACTTGAATTTATTATTGAAGGAGCGGTTGATGAAGACAAAGCAAAGCGTGCCGTTGAATTATCCATCAATAAATATTGTTCTGTTGCAGAAACATTAAGAAAAGCCGGCGCCACCATTCAATGGAGTGTGAAGGTTGTTTGAAGCAATTGTCTGAACCACGATTTATAGGATTTACCTGATTGTGCTGATTATAAAACATTCAACAAGTCAACAATAAATCTAAAATGACCCTTATCTAACATACTGCTGCAATTGTCTGAGCTACGATTTATAAAATTTACCTCCTGCCAGACTGAAGCCGTTCAGGGGGATTAAACAGATTATAAAAAATTCAACAAGCTTTTAAACAATCACAAGCTTACACACTTTCATCATTTCAAAAAATCAGCAGGAATTGCTTTCAGCGGTTGTATAGTTATATGCTTATAAAAAATTTCAGCACCTTCTGATTGTATCTGCAATTTTCCTTTTACAAGCGGTAATACTTTCCCGTTGTCTGCCTGGCTTGAATGATACAGCACCATCATTACTTTACCATTAATAACATGCACACTGGTATCGCCATGACAATATAGATCGAGTGTATTCCATTCTCCCGTTGCATGCTCTGCATCACCTTGCTTTATGCAATGCCTGCCCGCTTTACTGGTTGCGCTAAAATTAGTTAACGCACCCGAAGCATTATAAACATATTCACTGTCTGATTTTTTTATTACAGGAACATCTTCCATACCACCGGCTACACCCCAATAATCACCGCAGTTACCTTCTTCTATTTGAAACTCCTGCGACCGCATCCATGCATGGGCATCTGCGCCGTTATCACCAACAGCAAAATATAATAAGCCACTATCTTTCTTTTCTTTTTTCTTTGGTCCCCAGGCAAGCTTGCCCCATTTAAACATGAGCTGTAAATGAAAATCAGCATATTCCTTTTTAGTTGAAATGCCGCCCCAATTCTCACCCGAAATACGAATTACTTTTTCGTCGCCATCATTTACAATAGTAAAAACATGATTAGGATCATTATTTAAACCAATAGGAACATCGCTTAATTTATTTCCTGCATCATCCGTTGGCGGACCTATGTAACTGTCCCATCCTGTAAAATCTTTTCCATTAAACAATTCGGTTTTATTATTAGGCTGCGCAAATAAGTTTAATGAAATAAGCGCTGAAAATATTAAAGAGAGAAAACAACGGGTATAACATTTCATAAAAAACGTTTTGATGTGGGTATCTAAAGTAAATAAAATTTACAAGGCAATCGTCTGAACCACGATTTATACGATTTACCTCCTGCCCGACTGAAGCCGTTCAGGCGGGGATTAAACAGATTATAAAACATTCAACAAGCAAACTATACATAAAGCAAGCAACACAGAGGACGAAGCAACTGTCTAAACCACGATTTATAAGATTTACCTGATTGGACTGATTCTTAAAAATTCCACAAGTCAACAATAAAATCAAGCAAGTTACACAGAGGGCGCGGCGGCAAGACAAAACGCGCGGAGCGATCGGGTTTGTCTTGAACTTTTTTTGGTTACTTTTTTTCTTTCAAGAGAAAAAAAGTGACAAATCATTTTAATAAAAAAACAATCAAAAAATATTTACCTTGTTCCTCAATCCTACTTTTGAAAAATGACATCGATATATATACTGCCTGCAAGTACCCATCCCCTAAAGGGGAGTAAAAAAAACTTCTTACAACAAATCAAAATCCAATAGCATGACGATTGAAATTATATTACTTATTATAGTAGCAGTACTGGTATTAATACTCGCTATAAAATCATTTACTAAAAACAATAATGATGAAAAGTTAGATAGCATCAACACAAAGCTTGATGCCATCGCCAACAATAACATGATAAAGTTTGATGCGATCAACAGCGAAACCAAACGCATCGAAGAATCCGTAAAAAAAGAAATTTCATTAAACAGGATAGAAACCAACAATCAGTCATTAAGAGCAAGACAAGAACT
>JBEHXR010000148.1:0-8904 GCA_048498595.1 Bacteroidota bacterium | reverse complement strand
ACATTTTTAAAATGCTTTTCATCAGCATACAATAAACTGTCTCCTTTTTGTGCGCATAATTTTATGCAACAAAACAAAAGCAAAACAAAAACAATTATATTTTTCTGGTTTGATGAGGTAAATACTTTCATCATAAGCGAATTAAATTTTTGCAAAAGTAACAGCAAACATGGGCTTCAGTTTGTAAAACAATCGTCATAAAAATTTTGCGATTTACATTTGTTCGCAATGAAAAAATTTATAGCGTTTACAATAATCGTTTTTTGCTTATATGCCTGCAATAATTCTGATACAAAAAAACAGGCAACAGATTCGTTAAACAATTCATCAGAGCAATATTTAAAAACATTTGCGCAACAGGTAAAAGCGTCTCCGGATAGTGTTGGCTTGCGTTTGCAATATGCTTTTGCTTTAGACAGTTTGAACAAATACAAAGAAGCTTTGCAGCAGATGGATTCACTCACAAGTAAAGACAGCATGAATTACGGACTTTGGTTTGCGCAAGGCAATATAGCGGAGGATGCACAGGATACCGAACTTGCTTTAAAATCTTATTCCAATGCAGTGCATATTTATGAATCGCCGGATGCATTGCTTGCATTGGCTAATTTATATGCGGAGCAAAAAAATAATCGCGCAATTTTACTTTGTTCGCGTGTTAAACAACTTGGTCTTGGCAGAGATTATGATGCGAATTGTGCGTTTATCATCGGCGTATATTATGCAAGAACGCATGACATGAATAATGCACTGAAATATTTTGACGAATGCATTGCTTACAGTTATACTTACATGGAAGCGTACATTGAAAAAGGTTTATTGTATTTTGATGCGCAGCAGTATGACAAAGCATTGCAGGTTTTTCAAATGGCTTCAACCGTAAATAATTTATATGCTGACGCCTATTATTACCAGGCGCGTTGTTATGAGATGATGAATAAAAAAGACAGCGCCGTAATGTTTTTTAAACAATCATTACAAATTGACCCAACGATGAATGAAGCACGCGAACATTTGAAAAAATTAGGCGCACAATAAGTTCTAAATACAAATTATGATGTAAGAATTAACTTGCACACTACAAATCAAAATAATCACAAACCGAAAACTATAAATTACAAACTTTAATTATGGCAATCGTTGCACCATCATTATTAGCGGCAAATTTTTTAAAGCTGGAAGAAGCATGTAAAATGGTGAATGAAAGTGAGGCTGACTGGTTGCATTTAGATGTGATGGATGGACGCTTTGTTCCCAACATTAGTTATGGAATTCCTGTGATTGAGCACGTGCGAAAGGCAACGAAGAAAATTTGCGATGTTCATTTAATGATTGAAGAACCGGGCAATTTAGTTGCTGCATTTAAAAAAGCCGGCGCAGATAATATTATTGTTCATTTAGAAGTATGTCCGAACCTTCATCGAAACATTCAGCAAATAAGAGAGTTGGGTGCACAGCCTGCTGTTGCAATTAACCCGCATACTCCTGTTTTTTTATTGGAAGATATTTTAGCTGATTTACATCATGTACTTATCATGAGTGTGAACCCCGGTTTTGGCGGACAAAAATTTATCCCGCATTCAATAGAAAAAATAAAGCAACTGAGAAAGATGATTGACGAAAAAAATTTAAATGTATTGATTGAAGTAGATGGTGGTGTTACTGTTGAAAACGCAAAAGATTTGGTGAATGCAGGTGTAGATGTTTTGGTTGCAGGCAATACCGTTTTTAGTTCTGAAAATCCTGCGCAAATAATAAAACAGCTTAAGGCTTTTACAAGATAATTATTCTTCTTTTAAAATTTTTTCTATATCTGTCTCATTAATCTTACCTTCTACCTCAAGCATACGGATAGCTTTTGCACCCTGTAAAAATTCTGAAGCAAAGATAAATTCGTTCAATCTTTCATTCTTACTGTAAATAATATCTTCTTTTGATCCTTCCCACTCTTTTCTACCATTATATAAATACATAATCTTATCGCCAATTTCCATCACACTGTTCATGTCGTGTGTTACAACAACTGTAGTAATATTGTATTGAGTAGTGATGCGCTTGATGAGTTTATCTATTACCAAAGATGTCTGCGGATCCAGCCCGCTGTTTGGCTCATCACAGAAAAGATATTTTGGATTTAATACAATAGCCCTCGCAATGCCCACACGTTTTTTCATACCACCGCTTACCTCTGATGGAAATTTTTTATTTGAACCTTTTAATTCAACCATTTCCAGCACTTCATCTACACGTTTCTTTTTATCGCGAATACTCATATCAGAAAACATGTCTAACGTAAACATAATATTCTGTTCAACGGTCATCGAGTCAAATAAAGCAGAACCCTGGAAGAGCATTCCAATTTGCTGGCGCAATTCTGTTCTTTCTTCACGATTCATATCGAGCATGCTTTTACCGTCATAACAAATCTCACCCTGATCAGGCTTAAATAAACCAACGATACATTTTGTCAAAACCGTTTTGCCGCTTCCGCTTGTACCAATTATTAAATTGCACTTTCCTGTTTCAAGCACACCGCTGATATCTTCCAATATTATTTTATCACCAAAACTTTTCTTTATGTTTTTTACTTCAATCATAATTTTTGTTCTAATTATAACACCTCAATTTCATTCTTTAGTAAATCTTCAAACACATCACGCTTTCTAATTAAATGCGCTTTGCCATCTTTATATAAAACTTCAGCAGGTTTTAAACGCGAATTGAAATTACTGCTCATTTCAAAACCATACGCACCTGCATTATAAAATACAAGATAATCACCTTCACGCACCTCATTTAATTTTCTGTCCCACGCAAACGTGTCTGTTTCGCAAATGTTACCAACAACCGTATAAATGCGTTCAGCACCACGCGGGTTACTGATATTTTCTATGCGATGATAAGCTTCGTAAAACATCGGTCTTATCAAATGATTAAATCCACTATTCACTCCTGCAAAAACTGTGGCAGTTGTTTGTTTAATAACATTTGCCTTCACCACAAAAAAACCTGATTCACTTACCAAAAATTTTCCGGGCTCAAACCAGATCTCCAGGTTCTTCTTGTTTTCTTTTTCAAATTTTGCAAAAGCTTCGGCTAACTTTTTTCCTAAATCATGAATATCTGTTCGAACATCATCCTCGAAATATGGCACTTTAAATCCACTGCCCAAATCAATAAACTCAATTTCCGGAAAATGATTTACCATTTCAAACATGATATCAAGGCCGGAGATAAAAACACTCGTGTCTTTTATTTCACTGCCTGTGTGCATGTGCAAACCCTGTACATGTAACCCAGTGGTTTTTACAATGCGTTCAATATGGCGGACCTGGTGAATAGAAATTCCAAACTTGCTATCAACATGACCGGTTGAAATTTTAAAATTTCCGCCAGCCATAATATGTGGATTCAAACGAATGCAAACAGGATAAGTGTTTCCATACTTGTTTCCAAAACGTTCAAGCATAGAAATGTTATCTATGTTGATATGAACACCTAAATTTTTCCCCGCTTCTATTTCTTCAAAGTCAACACAGTTTGGCGTAAACAAAATTTTCTCTGGTGGAAATCCCGCTTTTAAACCAAGCATTACTTCATTAATGCTAACACAATCTAAACCTGCACCAAGCTGGTACATCAATTTTAAAATATTAATATTGGTGAGTGCTTTGCATGCATAGAAAAATTTTGCATTGCAATTTTTAAATGCTTTGTTTAACTCGTGTAATTGCTCTTCTATTTTTTCGGCATGATAAACATACAGCGGCGTACCAAATTCTTCCGCTGCTTCAATCAGTTGCTTTTTGCTCAGATGTTGCGACATTAATAAAAATTATGTTGCGAATTTAAGCGGAAGAATGCTTATAATATGTTTAAGTAAAAGAGTAAGTTATTCCGAAGCAGATTGATTATTGTTTTCATCAACCAAATCACCAGTTTCATTTACAGAAAAATTAATTTCATCAATGGTTTCTTCAGATTTGAAATCGCTCTCATTAATAAGTGTTGGTTGCACAATTTGTTCTGCCATTACTTCTTTTATTTTCGGCAAATCATCAGAAGAATTTATTCCGAAATAATCCATAAAGTTTCTTGAAGTTGCATATACCAATGGCTTGCCGGGAAGATTTTCATTTCTGCCGGTAATTACAATCAATTCTTTTTCTAATAATTTTTGAATGCTGTAATCGCTGTTCACACCGCGAATACTTTCAATCTCGCCTTTTGTTATGGGTTGTTTATATGCAATAATAGCCAGTGTTTCCATTGCTGCAGTTGACAATCGTTTTAAAAACTTCTCACCATTTAATTGAGCAATCGTTTTATGAAAATCTTTTTTTGTAAGAAACTGCCAGCCGCCGCCACTTTCTTTTACTTCAAAAGGATAAAATTCTGATTGATATTTTTCGCGAATACCCTCAATGCAACTTTCAACCTGGTCTAAGTTGATGCGCTCTTCCATAAATCCGAGCGCATTATTTACCAGCTCAACAATTTCCAATGCAGTTAATGGTTTTTCGCTGGCGAAGATTAAAGCTTCTATGTGTGGTATGATGGTTTGAAGTTCCATTATGAATTAGCAAATTAAGTAATTAGCAGATTAGCAAATTCATTGCTAATAATCAAATTCACTAATTATCCTTGTAGTGCTGCTGCGCCGCTTACAATTTCTGTAAGTTCTGTTGTAATGGCTGCCTGGCGTGCACGGTTGTAAGATATGCGAAGCGTTTTCAATAATTCGTTAGCATTATCACTTGCTTTATCCATTGCCGTCATACGCGCTCCATGTTCGCTGGCATTTGCATCCAGTACAGCTTTGTATAATTGTGTGTTTAGAATTTTAGGCATTAATTCAGCAATCAATTCTTCTTTGTCAGGCTCGAAAATAAAATCTGCTTTTTTAGCACCGGCTTTCTTTTGCACTTTTGGAATCGGCAAAAATTGTTCAACAACAAAACGCTGCGTTGCTGCATTTTTAAATTCACTATACACTAATTCAACCGCATCAAATTCTTTGTTCTCAAATGCTTTCATAGCAGCTCGTGAAGCAACTTGTACATTTTCAAATTTCAAATTCAAAAAAACATCTTTATAATCTGCGCTGGTTTTATAGCCAGACTTTGCAAAGTTCTCATATCCTTTTTTACCAATTCCCCAAATAGTTACATTGCCTTTACTTTGCTGAGTGCTGTATTTATTGGCAATAGTTTGCTTCGCCAATTTTATAATGTTCGTATTATATGCACCAGCCAAGCCACGGTCGCTCGTAATCACAATAAACAAAACTTTTTCAACAGTACGTTCTTCAGCCAGCTTTATGTTTGTGCCGCCATCAATATTGCTTACAATATTGCTCAGCATTTCCTGAAGCTTTTGTGCATAAGGACGCATTTGCAAAATAGCTTCCTGTGCACGGCGCAATTTGGCAGCACTCACCATCTTCATTGCTTTTGTAATTTGCTGTGTGCTTTGTACCGATGCAATTCTGTTTCGTACCTCTTTTAACTGTCCTGGCATATTTTTTTGTTTGAAGTTTAAAGTTTAATGCGCTCAATCATCTTTAAACATTACACATTAAACTTTTAAAATCGCCGCGAAGGTAAGGGTTATAAGGAAGTTTCAATCGCAAAAAATCAACATTCTTAAGGCAATTGTGGATAGAATTCTTTGCTTTTTTTTAAAGAATACTAAGGCATTTGGTCTCGTTTCACTCGATGCAATGCCTTATCTTGCAACGCTTAATTCTGCCAGTTTGACTTTATAAAACCGGCGCATAATTTTTGAGAGCAATAGGTCTCTATTAAAAGTTTTAATATCATAACATGTTAAATATTCTAACCAAGATTCTGGGTGGTAATAAAAGCGAAAAAGACGTAAAAAAAATTGAGCCACAAGTAGGAAAAATTAATCAGTTCTTTAATCAATACCAAAACATTTCTAACGATGAACTGCGTGAAAAAACAAATGAGTTCAAGCAAAGAATAAAAGTACATCTTACAGAAATTGACGAAACCATTGCTGCAAAAAAATCTGAAGCAGAACAATTGCCGGAAGAAGAAATGCAGCAGCGTGATAGTTTATACAAAGAGATTGATGAGCTAAAAAAAGAACGCGATAAAAAAATAGAAGAAATATTGCTTGAGATTTTACCCGAAGCATTTGCTGTTGTAAAAGAAACGGCAAGAAGATTTTCGCAAAACACAGAGCTTGTTTCAACCGCCACCCAGCTTGACCGCGATTTAAGCGTTACAAAAAATTATATAAAAATTGATGGTGATAAATGTGTATTCCAAAATAGCTGGCTTGCCGGTGGCAGCATTGTTACTTGGAATATGGTTCACTATGATGTGCAGTTGATTGGTGGCATTGTTTTGCACCAGGGAAAAATTGCTGAAATGGCAACAGGCGAAGGTAAAACGCTGGTATCAACATTACCTGCCTATTTAAATGCGCTTGCCGGTGAAGGCGTTCATATTGTAACAGTGAATGATTATCTCGCCCGTCGTGATAGCGAATGGAACGGAACTATTTTTGAATGGCTTGGATTGACTGTTGATTGTATTGATAAACATCAACCAAACTCAGAAGACCGCCGCAAAGCATATCTCGCAGACATAACTTATGGAACCAATAACGAATTTGGTTTTGATTATTTGCGCGATAATATGGTGCACACGCCTGAAGAAATGGTGCAGCGCAAACATCATTATGCAATGGTGGATGAAGTGGACAGCGTGTTGATTGATGATGCGCGTACGCCTTTAATTATTTCCGGACCTGTTGGTAAAGACAATACCACGCAACAATTTTTTGAACTGAAGCCACGCATAGAAAAATTGGTAGAAATACAGAAACGTGTGACGAATCAATTTTTAAATGAAGCAAAAAAGAAATTTGCTGAAGGCGATGATGACCCGAAAAGCGGCGGGCTTGCTTTATACCGAGCACATCGTGGCTTACCAAAAAATACAGCGCTGATAAAGTTTTTAAGCGAGCCGGGTATTCGCGTAAAAATGCAGAAAACAGAAAATTATTATCTCGCCGACCAGGAAAAAGAAATGCGCGTAGTAGATGAGGAATTATACTTTTATATTGATGAGAAAAATAATTCTGTTGAACTTACTGATAAGGGCATTCAGCTAATTACAAAAGGCGGCGAAGACCCAAACTTTTTTATTCTGCCGGATATTGGTGTTGACCTTGCACAAATTGACAATGATAAAAATATTGAGACCGAACAAAAACTGCATAAGAAAGAAATTATTTTAAATGATTATGCAACGAAGGCAGACCGCATTCATACAGTTCAGCAATTATTAAAAGCATATACATTATTTGAAAAAGATGTTGAGTATGTTGTGCTGGATGGCGCCGTAAAAATTGTTGATGAACAAACAGGTCGTATTCTTGAAGGTCGCCGTTATTCTGATGGCTTGCACCAGGCAATTGAAGCAAAAGAAAATGTAAAGATTGAAGCAGCTTCGCAAACGTATGCAACCATTACGTTGCAAAATTATTTCAGGATGTTTCATAAGCTCGCAGGTATGACGGGTACAGCCGAAACAGAAGCCGGTGAATTTTGGGATATTTATAAACTCGATGTTGTTGCCATTCCAACCAATGTTCCGTGTGTTAGAAAAGATGAACAGGATTTAGTGTACAAGACCAAACGTGAAAAATATCGCGCAGTTATAGATGTGATTGAAGAAATGCGCAACGCCGGTCGTCCTGTACTTGTTGGCACAACATCGGTTGAAGTGAGTGAATTGCTGAGCCGCATGTTGCAGCAGAAAAAAATTCCGCATAATGTATTAAATGCAAAACAGCATGCGCGTGAAGCGCAGGTTGTTGCTGAAGCTGGTCTTGCAGGCAACATAACTATCGCAACAAACATGGCCGGTCGTGGTACAGATATTAAACTTGGATCCGGTGTAAAAGAAGCAGGCGGTCTTGCAATTCTTGGTACCGAACGTCATGATAGTCGTCGTGTAGATAGACAGTTGCGTGGTCGTGCAGGCAGACAAGGCGATCCCGGTTCATCACAATTTTTTGTATCGCTTGAAGATGACTTGATGCGCATGTTCGGCAGTGAACGTATTGCAAAAGTGATGGACTTCGCCGGTTATAAAGAAGGTGAAGTTATTCAGCACAGCATGGTTACAAAAAGTATAGAGCGTGCACAGAAAAAAGTAGAAGAAAATAATTTCGGCATAAGAAAACGTTTGCTGGAGTATGATGATGTGATGAACAAACAGCGCACAGTTGTGTATGCAAAACGTAATCACGCATTGTTTGGTGAACGTCTTGCACTTGATTTAGATAATGCTTTTTTTGATGTTGCTGATGGCTTGATCAATACATTTAAAGAACGCAACGATTTTGAAGGTTTCAAACTGGAAACAATTGTAAATCTTGGCTTGGATACAACCATCACACCTGAACAATTTGAAAAAGAAACTGAACAGCAGCTTTCACAAAAATTATATGAAGAAGCATTTGCAAATTATCAGCGTAAGCGAAAAGATTTAATGAAAGTTGCGTTACCTGTCTTCAAAAATATTCGCGATACACAAGGACAAAACATTCAGAATGTAATGGTGCCTTTTGGTGATGGAAGAAAAGCAATACAAGTGCTAACCAATCTTGATAAAACATTACAAACTTCTGGCGGAGAGTTGGTGAATGCTTTGGAAAAAAGTGTAACGCTGTTTTTAATTGATGATAGTTGGAAAGAACATTTGCGTGCAATGGATGATTTAAAGCAAAGCGTGCAAACAGCACACTACGAACAAAAAGACCCATTGGTAATTTATAAAGGTGAAGCATTTAATTTGTTCAGGCAGATGGATAGCGAAGTAAACACAAACATTGTAAGTTTTCTTTGTCATGCTGAATTACCTG
>JBEHXR010000147.1:0-8945 GCA_048498595.1 Bacteroidota bacterium | reverse complement strand
CCGGGTTGTAATTCTTTTAATGTGCGAAGTGTAAGCGCCTTGTTTTTATTGTACGCTTGTTTAACCCTGTATTTATGATAGCGCTGAAAAATTTGATGGTCTGTGTAACAAACGATTTTTAAATCTTCATCAATAAAACCTTCGTGAATTGAAGTTGCAACCGGCGTAAATTTTATCTCTGTATTTAAATCACTGAAGATGGTATGCAATCTTTCCAACTGTCTCGCCTGCTCCGCAAAAATGTAGAGTGTATAACCTGCATTTTCGTGTGATTTCAAATCTTTAATTAATAAATCAAATTGACGATTGAACGCTGGCTGCGGTTTTGTGTTGAGTTCAATTTCAAAATTTGAAAGATGTGGCTTATAGCCAAATTCAACAACGTGATGATTTTGAATTTGTCTTTCTAAAGTTGATGCAGGAACAAAATCTTTGAGTTTCACATTGTTTAAAATTGATGTGTCATCTTCTTCATCGGTTGACCGTTGACCGTTGACCGTTGACCGAAGAAAATCGCCAAGCAGTTCTTCCTGTTCATTAATTGTTTCTTTAATTACATCCCAGTCTTTTAACCAAACAACAGTTTGTTCGGGTAAAAATTCAAGCAAAGAAATTTTTTCATCACTATCAAATTGCGTTTCAACATTTGGAATGATTGAAACCTGCAATAATTTTCTTTCGCTTAATTGTGTTTCGGGATCAAAGATTCTTATGCTGTCAACATCGTTACCAAACAATTCTACACGATAAGGTTTTTCATTTCCGAATGAATAAATATCCAAGATGCCGCCGCGTAATGCAAACTGACCAGGCTCATAAACAAAATCTGTTCTTTCAAAACCATACATTACAAATAACTCAAGCAGGCTGTCAAGATTTAATGTATCATTTGTTTTTATGTGAATGATATTACTGCTTAAAGTTTTTGAAAGCACCACTTTTTCAAACAGCGCATCAGGATAAGTAATAATAATACCGCTTGGAGAAACAGATAATTTGGTAAGCGCTTCTGTACGCAACATTACATGGCTGCTGTTTAAGTGCCTGAAATCTTTTTTGTTTTTAAACGATGATGGAAAATAAAAAAGATTAAGCGCCTGCGTAAGATTTTCTAACGTGTTATGAAAATATGCGGCTTCTTCCGCATCATTTAAAACAACCAAATGTGTTGCGGCATTATTTTCTTTGTTTGATTGATAAGCAGAAAACAAAGCTGCTAAAACAAATTCGGCGCTGCTGCCCTGTAAATTTTTGAGAAATATTTTTTGAGAGTCGGCAAAAGATAGCCTGTCCGCCAAATGAAAAAGGCGGGGATGTTCTTTGTACTTATTCAACAACGCATCCAAATTCATAAACCCGAACAAAATTACAATTCGTATTCTTAAAAAATAAATAAAGACTTATTTGATAAATAAATTGAAGTTGTATCTTCCTCAAAAAATTTGCTATGCCAGAGCCTTGGAGAACCGGAAGGTTTATTAAGATTGAAAAAATAACAGAACTAACATGGCGCTTTTGGATTGAAATACCTGAATTAGAAAAATTTGATTTTAAGCCAGGACAATTTGTAACGCTTGATTTGCCAATTGCAGACAAACCAAATAAGCGCTGGAGAAGTTATTCTATCGCTTCGCATCCTGATGGAACCAATGTTATTGAACTTGTTATTGTATTGCTGGAAGGCGGATTGGGTACACATTATTTATTTAATCACGTACAAGTTGGAACTGAAGTTCAATTGCGCGGACCTCAGGGTATTTTTACATTGCCGCCGGTTATTGATAAAGATTTATTTTTTATTTGTACAGGGACAGGTATTGCACCATTTCGTTCAATGGCACATTATATTAAACTGCATAACATTGAGCATAAAAATATTTACCTGATTTTCGGTTGCAGAAAATTATGCGATAGCTTGTATGGCGATGAATTAAAAGAGCTAAGTAATTCATTGAATAATTTTCATTACATACCTACTTATTCACGGGAAGACAAAGAAAATAATGAAATAAAGCATGGCTATGTACATGCGATTTATGAAAACATACTTAACTCAGAAAAACCTGAAGCACATTTTTATTTATGCGGATGGAAAAATATGATTGATGACGCCAAAAAAAATATCATAGCTATGGGCTATGATAAAAAAAGTATTCACCAGGAATTATACGGTTAAAATATTATGAGGCTTTATTTGAAACCACTTCAAGGTCTGGGTGTTGATTGTCTGGCTTACTTTCATTAAGCTTTTTTTCCAAAGCTAATATGCGCGCATGGTTGTTAACCATTTCATCTTCAAGACTAAGAATCTTTTTACGTTGCTTATAAATTAAGCCCGATCTAAAAATGAAACCTAAAACAAAGCAAACAATCGCGAGACCAAAGGTTGTTTCCCATGAATATGAACCATGAATAAAAATTAAATTTGCCGTCATATAATGTGGGGGATTAGTTTATTTATCTTATTTGAATACGAGCTTCGTTAGGCAATGGTTTACCATTAGCCTGCAAATATAAATACTATATTTTATAGTATAAAGCGTTCTTTTAGTTTTTCACATATGTGTGCAATGTTTATTCTTTCTTGCAGCATCGTATCCCTGTGTCTTAAAGTAACTGTATTATCTTCTTTCGTTTGATGATCAATTGTAACACAGTAAGGCGTTCCAATAGCGTCTTGTCTTCTGTAACGCTTACCAATTGTGTCTTTTTCTTCATAGAAACAACGGAAATATCGCTTACATTCATCTATTAATCTTCTTGCTATTTCAGGTAAACCATCTTTTTTAACCAAAGGTAACACAGCCAGTTTAATTGGAGCAATTGCTTCAGGTATACGCATTACAACGCGGCTATCATCTTTTCCATCTTCTTTTTTAATCGTTTCTTCATCATAACTATGCGATAGTATTAATAAAAACATTCTATCCAACCCAATAGATGTTTCAATTACATACGGTATGTAATGTTGATTAATCTCATTATCAAAATAAGTAAGCTTTTTACTGCTATACTTTTGATGATTACTTAAATCGAAGTCGGTTCTTGAATGTATTCCTTCAACCTCCTTAAATCCAATCGGAAATTCATATTCAATATCCAACGCTGCATCAGCATAATGCGCAAGCTTTGTGTGGTTATGGTAGCGATATTTTTCCTGCGGAATTCCTAAACTTAAATGCCATTTCATTCTTTCCTCTTTCCAGTATTCGTACCATTCTTTTTGAGAACCAGGGCGAATGAAAAACTGCATTTCCATTTGTTCAAACTCCCGCATGCGAAAAATAAATTGCCTTGCAACAATTTCGTTTCTAAATGCTTTACCTATCTGCGCAATACCAAAAGGTATTTTCAAGCGAGATGTTTTTTGAACATTTAAAAAATTTACAAAAATTCCCTGAGCAGTTTCAGGTCTTAAATAAATTGTTTCTGAATCGCCCGCAACGGAACCAAGCTGGGTGGAAAACATTAAGTTGAACTGACGAATATCAGTCCAATTTGCAGTACCGCTAAGAGGACCTTTTATCTTATTGTCTTCAATTAATTTTTTTAAGCCAGCAAAATCTTCTTTTGCCAGAAGCGCGTCCATCGTTTGTAATAATGCATCAGCTTGTTTATTTCCTTCTTCCCCATGCTCTCTAAGTTTATCAGCATGCATTTCTATAAGATGATCTACACGGTAACGCTTTTTACTGTCTTTATTATCAATCATCGGGTCGCTAAAATTATCTACATGCCCGCTGGCTTTCCATGTGGTTGGATGCATAAAAATAGCGGCATCAATACCGACTATGTTTTCGCGCAATTGCGTCATGCTTTTCCACCAATAATCTTTGATATTTTTTTTAAGCTCACTGCCATACGGACCATAATCATACACTGCACTTAATCCATCATAAATTTCACTTGATGGGAAAACAAAGCCATATTCTTTTGCATGGGCAATAATTGACTGAAATCGGTTCTCTTGCGTTAAACTCATGGGGCGGCAAAGATATTTGGAAAATTAATGGATTCATCTATCTTTGCAGTCCATTTTTAAAAAGGATAAAAATTTATGCTTATTATCGATTCAAAAGATTGCGAAAACATCGACAAAGCCCTTAAAAAATATAAAAAGAAATTTGAAAAAAGCAAGGTTTTGCTTGAGTTGAGAGAAAGACAAACTTTTACTAAACCATCTGTAAAGCGCCGCAACGAAGTATTAAAAGCAGTTTACAAACAAAAAATTGCAAGCGGAAAAATAGAACTTTAGCTAATTTAAAAATATTGTAAACAGCCATAAGGTTAGTAACTTTATGGCTGTTTTTTATGATAGATAATCAATATCCGCATTTGCAATCTTTTCTTGATTACTTACGCTTTCAAAAGCGCTATTCCCAACACACTATTATTGCTTATAAAAAAGATCTGGAAGATTTTTTTCTATTTCTGGTTAACGATTTTGATTCGCCTCATCTTAATAACATAAGTTCAGCGATGATTCGCACCTGGTTGGCGCATTTAAAGGAAGAAGATAAAACTGCTAAATCCATCAATCGAAAAATTTCTACCTTAAAATCTTTTTTTAAATTTTTATTGAAGGAAAATGTTGTGGATGCAACGCCAATGACGACGATTATTTCACCAAAATTAAATAAACGTCTTCCTGTTTATGTTGAAGAAAAAGATTTGAAAACACTTTTCGAACATGTGGAATTTCCGCATGACTATTCAGGTACAACCGAAAGGCGCATCATAGAACTTTTCTATAATACAGGTTTTCGTGTAAGTGAGTTAGTTAATTTAAAAGTAAGTCAAGTAGATTTTTCAAATCATTACATAAAAGTTTTAGGTAAAGGCAATAAAGAGCGAATTATTCCGGTGCAGCAAGAATTACTGAATCATTTAAAAAATTATATTAAAAACAAGCCTGCTGAAATTCAAAATATTGATTTGGTTTTTACTTCAGAAAAGGGGAAAAAATTATATGCGAAACAAGTTTATAATATTGTAAAAAAATATTTGTCACTCGTTACAACTGTTAAAAAGAAAAGCCCGCATATTTTAAGACATAGTTTTGCCACGCATCTAACAAATAATGGCGCAGATCTTAACGCTGTAAAAGAGCTGTTAGGTCATAGTAGTTTAGCCGCTACACAAGTTTATACACACAATAGCATTGAGAAATTAAAGGAAGTATTTAGAAAGGCACATCCAAAAGCCTAAAACGGTTGTAAGATTTGTCTTTTACAGTTATAAAAACATATTAAAATTGCTTTTGTTTATTTCTAAATTTTCTACCTTCATAACACGAAAAGCTAAGCCTTTTAATGAGTAAAAATTATATCCTCTCTTTGATTTATTATTTCACTTTTTAAATGTTTTTGATTATGAATTTAAAAATTCAAACCGTGCACTTTACCGCAGATGAAAAACTAATTAATTACGTAACCAAAAAAATCCAAAAATTAGACACTTTTCATGATCGTATTATTAAAGTAGATGTTTTTTTAAAATTAGATAACGTAGTTCATAACATTAAAGACAAGGTTTCGGAGATAAGAATTGTCGTGCCGCGAAAAAGTTTTTTTGTGAAAGCATGCACAAAATCTTTTGAAGAATCTTTTGATGTGGCGCTTGATTCAGCCATCAATCAAATAAAGAGAAAAAAAGAAAAGCAAGCTGCTTAAATGTTCAAGCCACTTTAATAAGTGGCTTTTTATATTATCCTTTTGAAAACCATATTGAAAAACATTTATCAAAATTTTGTCAAACAAAGTTTTCTTTTACCTTTGCAATCCCGAAAAAATCGGGTGAATTTTTCTTTGAAAAATTGTTGTTTACCAGGATGAGCTTTTTCTGGTACATGTAGCAAGCCACTTTAGCTCAGCTGGTAGAGCAACTGATTTGTAATCAGTAGGTCGTTGGTTCGATTCCGACAAGTGGCTCTTTTAAACGAAAGTTTGAATGGGCAGTTTCCAGAGCGGCCAAATGGGGCGGACTGTAAATCCGCTGTCTTTCGACTTCGGTGGTTCGAATCCACCACTGCCCACAGCTCTTTGAATTTTGAAATTGCAATCGCAATTTTTTGAAATTTTTTTGCGGAAGTAGCTCATTTGGTAGAGCGATAGCCTTCCAAGCTATAGGTGGCGAGTTCGAGCCTCGTCTTCCGCTCTGCAAGTTTGGGGTTTTCAGTTTTCAATTTATAATTATTGAAAACCGCAAACTGAGAACTCACAACTGAGTATGCCGTTGTAGCTCAGTGGTAGAGCACTTCCTTGGTAAGGAAGAGGTCGTGAGTTCAATTCTCATCAACGGCTCTAAAAATTAAACAAAATTTTTGAGGCTGAAGCCTAAAGCTGATAGCTGAATTTTTAAATATAATAAAAACGATAAAAATGTCTAAAGAGACTTTTAAAAGGGATAAACCCCATGTAAACGTTGGTACAATTGGTCACATCGACCATGGTAAAACCACATTAACAGCAGCTATTACTTCAATTCTTGCAAAGAAAGGTATGGCTGAAGCAAAAAAATATGATGAAATTGATGCTGCACCTGAAGAAAAAGAACGTGGTATTACAATTAACACGGCGCACGTAGAATATCAAACAGCCAACCGTCACTATGCACACGTTGACTGTCCTGGTCACGCAGATTATGTGAAGAACATGATCACTGGTGCTGCACAAATGGACGGTGCTATTCTTGTTGTTGCTGCAACAGATGGTCCTATGCCGCAAACTAAAGAACACATTCTTTTAGCACGCCAGGTAGGTGTACCTCGTATGGTGGTGTTTATGAATAAAGTTGATTTGGTTGATGACCCAGAATTGTTAGAGCTTGTTGAAATGGAAATTCGTGAACTTTTAACTTTCTACGGTTTCGATGGCGACAACACTCCTATCATTCAGGGTTCTGCTACCGGTGCATTAGCTGGTGAAGAAAAATGGGTAAAGGCAGTTGAAGATTTAATGGATGCTGTTGACAGCTATATTCCATTACCTCCGCGCCCGATTGATCAGCCATTCTTGATGAGCGTTGAAGACGTATTCTCAATCACCGGTCGTGGTACAGTTGCTACAGGTCGTATTGAAAGAGGCGTTATTAAAGTAGGTGATCCTGTAGAGTTGGTTGGTTTAGTTGAAGCTCCGCTGAGCTCTGTTGTAACCGGGGTTGAAATGTTCAAAAAATTACTTGATCGCGGTGAAGCTGGTGATAATGCAGGTCTTTTGCTTCGTGGTATTGAAAAGAAAGACATACGTCGCGGTATGGTTATCACTCAACCAAAAAGTATCACGCCTCACACAGAATTTAAATGTGAAGTGTACGTTTTAAGTAAAGAAGAAGGTGGTCGTCATACTCCTTTCTTCAACAAATATCGTCCTCAATTCTATTTCAGAACTACAGACGTTACAGGTGAAGTTTCTTTACCTGCAGGAACAGAGATGGTAATGCCGGGCGATAATGTAAGCTTAACTGTAAAACTTATTCAGCCAATAGCAATGGAAAAAGGTTTAAAGTTCGCTATTCGTGAAGGTGGTCGTACAGTAGGCGCAGGTCAGGTTACTGAAATTATAAAATAGTAATTTTGTACAAATTTCTAATTAGCTAATTAGCAAATTTGCTAATTAGCTAATTTGGCTTATACGGGTATAGTTCAATGGTAGAATAGAGGTCTCCAAAACCTTCGATCTGGGTTCGAATCCTAGTACCCGTGCTTAGTTTCAAATTTCAAATTGTTTGAATGAATAAAATAACAAATTATTTCCGCGACTCTTATAAAGAGTTAATGGAAAAAGTAACATGGCCAACATGGGCGCAGTTACAGCAATCTACAGTTATCGTATTATCTGCAACGCTTGTAATTATGGCTTTGGTATGGGTGATGGATTTGGGAAGCAACGAATTACTTAAACTTATTTATTCATTCTTCACTTAATCGTATTCAAATGGAAGAAAATTCAGTTCAGGAGGCGCCGGTTCAACAACAAGAAACAAAATGGTATGTGTTGCGTGTGGTGAGCGGTAAAGAAAGAAAGGTAAAAGAATATCTTGATAAAGACATTGCACGCAGTGGCTACAGTGAAATAATTAAACAGGTGTTTTTGCCAATGGAAAAAGTTTACAAAGTGCAAAACGGTAAAAAAGTAATGCGCGAAAAAAACTATTTCCCTGGTTATGTAATGCTCGAAGTATTAGATGGAAAACTTACAGATGATATGATTCATCACATCAGTAATGTAAGTAATGTAATGCATTTTTTAACTGATGGAAAAGGCTCTAAAGGCAATATTATTTCACTACGTAAATCTGAAGTAAATAAAATGCTTGGTAGAGTAGATGAAATGAGTGATGCAGGCGGCATGACAATGAGTGAGCCTTTTATTATTGGAGAAACAATTAAAATTATTGATGGCGCATTCAATGATTTTAATGGTGTGATTGAAGAAGTAAATGATGAAAAGAAAAAATTAAAAGTGATTGTAAAAATATTTGGTCGCTCCACTCCTGTTGAGTTAAATTATATGCAGGTTGAAAAACTGAGTTAATCAAGCAGCCACCAAAAGATTTAAGCCACATTTATTGTGGCTTTTTTATTTTTACAAATCCTCTTCATGTCTTCAAGCTAAATAAATTATAATGAGGTATTTCAAATTATTTACAACATGTAGTTTTATCTTATTCAATATTTTTTTCAATAGTGTTCATGCTCAAACAATCATTCGGCGCGATGCAGAAATAGAAAACATTTTGAACAATGTTTCTAAAGATTCACTGCAATCGTACATCCATCAACTTGTAAATTTCAACACACGAAGCACTTTAAGTTCTCAAACCAATAAAACAAAGGGAATTGGTGCAGCTAGAAATTGGGTCTTGAATAAATTCAAAACATATGCGCAACAATCGAATGGAAGAATGACTGCTTACATTGATACAACAACTTTGTATGCGGATGG
>JBEHXR010000146.1:0-8976 GCA_048498595.1 Bacteroidota bacterium | reverse complement strand
TGGTCATAATGCTATTAATTTTTAAACAGTTTTTTGTCTCCTAAAATATCGCAGAAATTATGATAAACAAAACGCTTGTTTTTAATGAAATCATTTTTTCTCAGTGCTACTTATTTATTTTTCACTTCTGCAAGCAGCATATAACCTGCTATTTTTAAACCGGCTTTTAAAAGAGTTGACTTCGATGCAACATTATCAATGTTACAACGCGCCGCAGGAACTCTGCCGGCTAAATAACATTCTCTTTTCAGTTCCTGTATAAGAAAACTTCCAAATCCTTTTTTGCGATGCGCTGCTTCAACTTCCATATATAAATCTGCAAACGGCATATTGTAGTGAAGAAGAAATCCGCCGGTTGCAACGATTTGTTTATTTAGCTCTAAAACATACTCACCAACAGGTTCTGATGTATGTTCAAATGCAGCGTCGTTCTTATTGCGCTTTCTGAATAATACTTTACCTGTTTTGATATCCGATGTAAAACCATCTTCAAACAAAATCACATTTGAGTTTATATTTCGTGCAAATTGATACAGCAAAGACGTTAATAAAAGATCATTGCTCTGGCACTCAATAAAACCTGCTTTTGAAACTTGCAGTAATTCTAAAAAAGTAACCGGCGATAAATTTCTAAAGGAAGGAATAATATAAAATTCAAAAACAGTATCCCGGTCTTTGATATCTTCATTGCCCTTAATAGAACTATAGCCAATTTTTTCGTTGTTGTAAATGAGAAGATAGCTATCTGTCCAGCCGCGTTCATGACAAGCATTATACCTGATTTGAAAATTGTTTTCCTGCAAAAACAAATTTCGCAGATACAATATTTCTTGCAGATTGGTTTTGGTTACACTAACTGTCATGTTGTTGAAGTGTCTTCAAATATACTCGTTTTATTGTGCAGTCTTTTTTAAAAGCGCAGCGGCTTGGTCGGGCTGCTCGTAATGCGCAGAGCTGATTTTTTTTGCTGTATAAATCTTAAAAAAAATAGCTACGAGGAATTAGTATTGGTCGCGACTGACCCAGTTAAAGCATTTATTAAAACTGCAATAATTAAAATTATTTTACCTTTAATTTTTAAGGTTAGGATTTAAAGATCACACCTTAATTATTCGATATTTTTGGCATTATAAATTGACTACTCACTTACCGGTTGCCGCGGGCACCCCCTCACGGCAGTTGCAGGTATATGTTCGATAACCACTTTAAAAAATTCTATGAGAAAAATTGTGCTGCTTATTGATGATGACTACGAAGACCAGGATTTTTTTATCTCCACACTTTTAGAATATAATGAAAGCATTGAAGTAGTATCTGCATTTAATGGAAGTGAAGCGCTTCATAAATTGAAAACCATAAAGCCTTCCTGTATTTTTCTGGATATTAATATGCCCAGCATAAACGGAATTGAAGTGTTACGAAAGCTCAAAGAAAATGAAAACACGCAGCACATTCCGGTTTACATGTATTCAACAAGTGATGGCTATAACAGTAAACCAATTGCTATAAAATTAGGCGCCGAAAAATATTTTCGTAAACCTGAGACACCTGAAAAATTGAAAAGAATATTTAAAGAAGCATTTAAATAAAAAATATTTGACAAGATGCATGCGTTAAATTCTTAAAAATCAAAAATTCATTTACTTTTGTCTTTTAAGGGTTTAGGGTTGAAAATAGGCTTTCGTTTCTACGAGAGCCTATTGTTTTTTTTATTAAGATTTATCTTAATCGTAATGACAAATAGTATACTTGAGATGGTGTTATATTATCGGCTGAAATATTCACAATAATGCAAGCGAAAAAATCACTTCCACCTAAAAGAAGTAATCAAATGTTTCATATCATCAACCAAAAACTGGTTTACAGGTCGTAACGAATCTTCATTAGGTGTTGCATCAAAATACAAAGCGCCACGCAGAAAGTTTTTTGTCGAGTCGGTTAAAAAAAATTGATTAGCGGTTGCAACATTACCTTCGACCTTAAAATACATACCATGCACGTTCGGCGTTACTGTCATTGCAGAATCATCAATGTATGTTGCTTTAACAGTGTGCTTGTTGGTAAGATCAAATGCATCGTTTAAAAGCTTTTCCAGTTTATATTTTTCACCAATTACTTTATAGCTTAAATAAATGCGCGCAGAAAATTGCGGGAAGTCAATATTAATCCACCAGGGGTTTTCAGTTGAGTCACCAAAAAAAGTACTGTCTTTTATCACGTTTGCATACACCGGATATTCAAAGGTGTAGGGATAACCGGCACGATCGAACGCCTTGTATTTTTTCTGCGGAAAATTAATTTTAAAATAACCTGTTGGCTTTGGTACGTAAGGTGAATTGCAGCTAAGTAAAAAAAATAAAGTAAAAAATAAGATGTTATAGATTTTGAAATTGCGAATTGGAGAATTGGGAAACTGAGTTCTGTTTATACAATTTGCAATTAACAATTTACAGTTTACGATCAGCTTACTTTTCTTTCGTTGTTGCCACATGCGGTTTAATGGTGATTTTAATTTTCTGCAAACGGTTCTTATAAACTTCTAAAACAATAAACTCAAAATCGCCACTCGTTATTACCTGGTTTTGCTGGGGAATTTCTCCTGCAATTTCAAGCACTAAACCTGCAAGAGAATCGCTTTCACCTTTTATGCTATCAAAAGTATCAGCCGGTAATTCCATCAACCGGCAAACATCATTTATCATGGTGCTGCCTTCAAAAATATAATTGTATTCGTCCAATTTTTTAAAGCCTGAATCTTCTTCATCAAACTCATCTTTAATATCACCAATAATTTCTTCCATTACATCTTCAAGCGTTACAATTCCACTCGTTCCGCCAAACTCATCTACTACAACTGCAAAATGAATATGCTTTAGCTGAAAATCTTTTAAAAGGTCTTCAATTAGTTTATGTTCATGCACAAAATAAGGTGTGCGCAACAATGAATGCCAGTCAAAATTGCCCGGGTTATTTATATAAGGCAAAACATCTTTTGTATTTAACACACCAACTACTTCATCAAGATCTTCTTTAAAAACAGGCAGCCTGCTGTAATGCAGTTCTTCTGTTTTGCGCAATAATTCCTGCAAACCTGTTTCGTATTCAATGCCACTTACATCAAGCCTTGTTCGCATAATTTGTTTTACGGTAATATTTCCAAACTTTACAATGCCTTTTAAAATATTTTTTTCTTTTTCTGATGCGGAGTTATTTGTTGTAAGATCAATTGCATGATCTAACTCTGCCAAACTATACGCGCTTCTCGATTTTTTTGAAAGTCTTCGTTCAATAACATCAGAATACTTAACCAGCCAGTTTCCCATGCCATGAAAAAGGTAATAAGTGGCTTCAGTTATAACTCCAAAGTTTTTAAGAAAGCGAATGTTATTATGATTCGCATAAATTTTTGGCAACACTTCGCAAAACAAAACAAGAAAGCAGGTAACAGCAATCACCTTTATTAAAAAATCAGCCCACTGCGCCATTGGTTTTTGCGCCTGCAAAATAGTGTCAATTAAAAGATTTGAAATAATGATGATGGCAATATTTGTAAAGCTGTTTGCAATTAATAAAGATGCAAGCAAGCCTTTCGGGTCTTCGAGCAAATCAACAATTCGTTTGTAATAAGGCTGCTCTTTTGTTTTTAAAAGATTAATGTCTTTAAATGTAAGCGAGAAAAATGCAACCTCCGCACCAGATACCACAAATGAAAGCATGGTAAATCCCGTTAATAAAAACACAAGCACCGTTGTAGCTTGTGGATCAATTACAGCATGTATTTGTAAAATTGAAAATAGCGTCGAATGAATTTCCAAATTGTGCAGTTTTCGTTAATACACTATCATAAGTTAGTGACTGGCGAAAGTATTAAATAATCAGCTAAAAAGGCAACCCGCCTGTTGGCTCATCTTCAGGCGGCGGTACTTCAGCCGAATAATTATTTTCTTCTTCGTGCGAAACAGCGGTAGTTGAAGAAGAAGAATAGTTATTGTTATTGTGAGCGTCAGAGCGCCTGTCGAGCATAATAAAATTATCGGCCATAATTTCTGTTACAAACTTCTTGTGCCCTTCACGATCTTCCCAACTGCGTGTACGTAATTTTCCTTCCAAATAAATAAGACTGCCTTTATGTAAAAATTTTTGAGCAAGGTCTGCAAGTCCGCGCCATAAAATAATATTGTGCCATTCGGTTTGCGTTCCCATTTTGCCGCTTCTTTCTTTAAACATTTCTGTAGTGGCAAGCGGAAATTTAGCCATGCTTACATTGCCTTCCAGGTACTGCACTTCAGGATCTTTGCCTAAATTTCCAATCAGCATAACTCTATTTAATCCTCTCATAATATTGATTTATTATGGTTGAACAATTTTGAATTTTAAAGTTATAAAAAAAAAATTCCAAACCCGGTTAAAATATTAAAACCTGCGAAAGGGCGGTTTTTGCGGAGAGATATTGATGCATGAAACGCGGAAAAGCTTTTGCGTTTATTTCTTTTTGCGAAAGCCATTCTCCGTTTAGGTTTTTTAAAGATGATGGAATGCAATCAAGTTCAACAACAATAAAATAGCCAAACAATTGCTGGTGCGTTAAAGTTTGCGGCTTTGCTTTAATGATATTTAAGGTTGTAAAACCTTTAATAGATAATTCGCTTGATAATTGCTTTTTAATTTTTTGTTTGTTCCATTCGGGATCGGTGGCGGTTTCAACCAAATAAAATTCATACAGGTTTTGCCAGATATCTTTTGCCGTACGCTGTTGTACAAATTTTTTTTTGTTTTGAATGAAGATGAAATAAGTAAACCATCTTTCCTTTTTTTTCGGCTTCTTTAATTTAACCGGCAATACATCTGTTTTATTTTTGTTGAAAGCGATACACGTAATTTTTAAAGCACAAACTTCACACAGCGGAACAGGCTTACAAACCGTTGCACCAAAATCCATGATGGATTGATTGTATTCGCCGGATTCTTTTTTATTAAGGCAAATATTTGCAAGTTGAGTAAAATAGTTTTTGCCTTCGGTTGTATCAACAGGAATTTCAATTCCAAAATATCGGGAAAGAATACGCAACACGTTTCCATCAACAACAGCATGCGGCAGATTAAAACAAAAAGATGCAACAGCACTTGCAGTATATGCGCCCACACCTTTTAATTGTAAAATAGAATTATAATCTGAGGGGAATTTACCTGCATATTTTTCTTCAATAAATCTTGCTGTGTAAATTAAATTTCTGCAGCGCGTGTAATAACCCAAGCCTTCCCACAACTTAAAAATATCTTCATCTTTTGCATTGGCAAGCTGAATAATTGTGGGATATTTTTGTATGAATTTTTCGTAATAACCCCAGCCTTGCTCTACGCGGGTTTGTTGTAAAATAATTTCGCTTAGCCAAACTTTATATGGATCTTTTTCTCCCTTCCATGGCATAGTTCTTTTATTTTCTTTCCGGTGCCATTTCATTAAAGTTTCGCGAAATAATTTTTGATTCTTCATTGCAAATTCAAAAATCAAAAATAAAAACGCAAAAACCAATTAAACCATGAACTATTCACCATGAACTATGAATTAATTTTGCAACATGCATTATGTATCTGCAGAAAACATTACAAAAAGTTTTGGCGCTGAACCTTTGTTTGAAAATATTTCATTTCATATTTCTGAAGGTGATAAGATTGCTTTGATTGCACGCAATGGTTTTGGTAAAAGTACTTTGCTGAAAATTCTTGCCGGTAAAGAAACGGTTGATGAAGGGGAAGTATGGATTCATAAAGATGTTACGGTTGCTTTGTTTGAACAGGAGCCAAAATTTGAAGAAGATAAAACTGTGCTTGAAAATATTTTTCATCATGAACATCCTGTAATTGCCGCGATAAAAGAATATGAAAACGCGGTTGAGTTAAATGATGAAAATGCAATGGCTTCATCATTAATAAAAATGGATGAATTAAATGCGTGGGAGTTTGAAAGCAATGTAAAACAGATATTAGGCAAGCTCAACATTCATCATCTTCAATCTAAAATAAATGAGTTAAGCGGCGGACAAAGGAAACGCATTGCATTGGCGCAAACGCTTATTGACATTGGTTTTGAGCACAAGCATACTTTGCTGATAATGGATGAACCAACAAATCATCTCGATATTGAAATGGTGGAATGGCTGGAACATTATTTAAGTGCACAGCATGTAACCTTATTGCTGGTTACGCACGACCGATATTTTTTAGATAATGTGTGTAATGAAATTTGGGAAATTGATAATGCAAAACTGTACGTGTATAAAGGTGATTATGAAAATTATTTAGAGAAGAAATCTGCCCGCATAGAAAATGAACAGGCAAATATTGATAAAGCAAAAAATTTATATCGCCGCGAATTAGAATGGATGCGCAAACAGCCAAAAGCGCGTACAACAAAATCTAAAAGCCGTATTGATGCATTTGCAGAAACAGAACAAAAAGCAAAACAAAAAATTGTTGATGCGCAATTACAACTTCAAATAAAAATGAGCAGGCTGGGAGGGAAGATAGCTGAAATGAAAAAAGTATATAAGTCTTACGGCGATAAAACAATTTTAAAAGGTTTTGATTACAGTTTTAATAAAGGTGAGCGCATTGGAATTATTGGAAAGAACGGCGTTGGTAAATCAACTTTTATAAATATTCTGCAGGGCATTGAACAACCTGACAGCGGTAAAATAAATATTGGTGATACAGTTGTGTTTGGAAATTTTTCGCAACAAGGCTTGGAGATAAAAGAAGATATGCGCGTGATTGAATATGTAAAAACTTTTGCTGAAAGTTTTCCGTTGGCAAAAGGCGGAAGTTTAAGTGCCGCGCAATTTTTAGAATTGTTTTTATTTCCGCCGGAAAAGCAATACACGTTTTTATCATCATTAAGTGGTGGCGAAAAAAAACGTTTGCAATTACTGACTGTTTTATTTCGTAATCCAAATTTTTTAATTCTTGATGAACCAACCAATGATTTGGATTTACCAACGCTGAGCGTACTTGAAAATTTTTTAGCAGATTTTCCGGGTTGCGTTTTAATTGTTTCGCACGACCGTTATTTTATGGATAAACTCGTTGATCATTTATTTGTTTTTGAAGGCGACGGCGTGATAAAAGATTTTCCGGGAAATTATACGCAATATAGAATTGAAGAAGGTCAACAGTCAACTGTCAACCGTTCACAGACGAAGCCTGATGTTCAGGAAGATTCGGTGAACGGTGAGCGGTTAACGGTAAACCGAAAACCGAGTTATAAAGAAAAGCGGGAATTCGAGTTGCTCGAAAAAGAAATTGCAGATCTTGAGGCCGAAAAACAAAATATAGAAGAACAATTGAGCAACCCAAATGCGCCTTTTGAAAAATTAAATTTATTAAGTAACAGAATAAATACAATTACAAACGAGCTTTCTCAAAAAGAAATGCGCTGGCTTGAATTGAGTGAGCTGATGTAGAGCTATCAGCTCACTCAAATAAATTTATCTTATAATTTAAAAAGTATAGGTCACATGCACCAATCCTCTTGTTTTATATTTTGTTTGCCCGAGTGAGTACCGCTGAAAAGCAGGTAACTGCACATTTGTTCCAATAGTAATCTTCTTAAAATTTACATCCAACCCTAAAGATGCCAGCGAAGCATAACCACCGGTTTCATTCACTTTGCTATTTGCAAGGCGATTCTGAGAAACATGCTCATACATTACACCAACGTTTGGCGCCATGTAAACAGACTTGCTAACTTTTGCTTCGTAATATCCAAACACATTCGCAGCAAACCTGTCACCATATCTGAAACTACTGTTGTTTGTTGTGTTGATTTTATAATTTACTGTTGTATTAATTCCAAATTTATTTATGTGAATATTATACATCGCGTTGGCAATAAAATCCAAGCTGCCTGTTCCCATCTGACTGTTTACAGCACCTAAGAGATTGTCGAGTTCTGTATTGGTAGAATCACTAAAGTTAACACCATATTTACCTGTGGGTAATTTAGCGCCTGCACCAAGCCAAAGTTCCTGGCTGAAAGCTGTATTGTTTTTTGTAAGTTTTGTCGACTGCCATATTTTATAATTTACAAGCACCGACATATCGCCCAATCCATTTTTATCTTCAACACCATCATCAGTTACCTGGTGATTAAAATGATAAGGAACAAAACCCATCACCTGCCAATGACCGCCAAAAGTTAGACCGCCATATAATTCTACTATGTGATAATAATCGTGTGAGAATTGATCCGGCTGATCTGCAAGCCGTGTTTCATAATGCGCATATTGATAGCGCACACCAATAAACTTACTTTTATAAGTTGGCAATAAACCGATGTAAAATCCACCAACACCGCAGCCGCAAATCGGGCAGGCATTTGCAGAATAAGCAACAGAAAAAATAATGATTGATATGAAAAGCTTTTTCATTTAACGTTTTAATTTTTTGCTTCATTAGAAATGCTTTCGCAATTTTTTTTTGGCTGTATCATGCAGCCAGAAAATCTTACGACTATTTCTCGAATGATTTAAGTAAATAAATAATTGAATAATGCGGTTGATTATTCTAACAGTTACTAATTAAATGAAAAAGCTTTGTGGAGGATGGAAAAAGTCAGAAGCTTTATCAACGGGAATGCCTTTGTTTAAAATGAAATATTTTTTTGTATTTACAGATGTGAATGGTATTTCAACAGAAGCAAAAAATGTTTTGGATGAGATCACTTCATTGCCAGCTTCATTTTTTCTTTCAGGGCTTTGTTTTTCCTTGCCATTATTATCGTTTAATTTTTTTTGCAATTGGCATTTTCCATTGCAATGCATCTGCGGCTTGTCTTTATTCACGCAATTCACCGCATAAGATTTTGTGTTGAGATAATAACCGGCAACAGTAAATACATCGCAAAATGTTTCAGCCGTAAATATTGAGAGAAAAATAAAAGCTATAATAAATTTATATGTTCTTTTGTTGATCACTTGT